>CAZMUG010000048.1:0-14888 GCA_964569165.1 uncultured Gaiellales bacterium | reverse complement strand
GGAAGTCGACCTGCACGTCGAGGGGACGCAGCTGGGCCGGTTTCCTGCCGTCGTGCCTCATACGGCCGCCGCCTCGAGGGCAGCCACCTCGACATGCTCGGCAACCTCGATCGGGAGCTGGAGGAATCGCCTGCCCGTCTCGCGGAAGAGGTCCGGATCGCCCGTCGTGAGGAAGCGATAGGCACCCTCCCGCCCCTCGCCGTTCGCGATCTCCTTGCGCGCCAGCGTCTCGGCGACCTCGCGCGCCGTCTCCTCCGCCGAGAACACGAGGGTCACGCCGCGGCCGAAGACGCGCTGGAAGATCGGCCGGATCAGCGGGTAGTGCGTGCAGCCGAGGATGACCGTGTCCACCTCCTCCGCCTTCAGCAGCTCCGCGTACTCGCGGACCGCGGAGGCGGTGGGCTCGCCGAACGGGTCCCCGCCCTCGATGAGCGGCACGAGCTTCGGGCACGGGACGGAGAAGACCTCGGCGCCGGCGTCGAGCGCGCGGATCAGGTCCGCGTACCGGCCGCTCGCCACCGTCGCCTGCGTCGCGAGCAGGCCGATCCGGCGATTCCTCGTCGCGAGCACGGCAGCGTGCGCCTCGGGCGCGATGACCCCGAGCACGGGCACGGCGAGGCTTCGCTGGAGCTCCGGGAGCGCCGCGGCCGTGGCCGAGTTGCAGGCGGCGACGACGAGCTTGACGCCCTGCCGCTCCAGGTAGCCGGCGATCTCGAGGGCGAAGCGCCGGACCTCGTCGAGCGGCCGCGGGCCGTACGGAAGCCGCGCACCGTCCCCGAGGTAGACGAAGTCCTCGTGCGGGAGAGTGACGAGACACTCGTGCAGGACGGTCAGCCCGCCCATTCCCGAGTCGAAGACGCCGATCGGCCTGGAGTCCATGCGCGGGGATTGTAGGAGGGCGGTCGGCACGGACCGGGCTCGTCTACCCTTCCCCTCGTGGTCAAGGCCTGCCTGGCAGTGCTCGCCACGGCGCTCGTCCTCCTCGCGGGAGAGGCGCCGGCGTCGCAGTTCGCGAGGCAGGAGGTCCAGATCCCGATGGACGACGGCGTCTCACTCGCCGCGACGCTCTACCTGCCGGACGGCGCCGCGCCGGCCGGCGGCTGGCCCGCGCTCGTCTTCCTGCACGGTCTCTCCGGCAAGCGCGGGGACATGAACGCGCTCGTCGAGGGCTACGGCTACGTGGGCCAGGGCTACGCGATCCTCACCTTCGACGCGCGCGGCCACGGGGAGTCCGGCGGGCTCGTCGGCATCGACGGCCCGCGCGAGGTCGCGGACACGCGCGCCGTCCGCGACTGGCTTGCGGCCAGGCCGGACGTCTCGGACACGAAGATCGGCGCCTGGGGCATCTCCTACGGCGGCGGCGCCATCTTCAACTCGCTCGCGGCCGGCGTGCCGTGGGCCGCGGCCGTCACCGTCGAGACGTGGACCGACCTCTACTCGGCGCTCATGCCGCAGGGGCTCGTGAAGTCGGGCCTCGTCGCCGGGCTCGCCGGCTCCATCCCGGAGAACCGCCGCGACCCGTCCCTGAACGCCGTCCAGGCGGCAGCCTTCGCCGGGAACACGGCCGCGGTGAAACCCTGGGCAGCGGAGCGCTCGAGCCTCTCGAAGCTCGGGTCGGTGACGACGCCGGTGTTCATGGCCCAGGGGCGCCGGGACTTCCTGTTCGGGCTGGATCAGGGGATCAGGGCGTTCAGGGCCCTGAAGGGCCCCAGGGTGCTGTACATGGGCAACCACGGACACGCGCCCTCGACCTTCCCCGCCTCGGACACCGGCGCACTCATGGCCTCCGCGCTCCGGTTCTTCGACTGCCACCTCCGCGGCGTGACCTGCGACACCAGACCCTCCGTCTACCTCGCTCCCGAGGGCTGGGCGGGGACGGATGGCCTCCCGGCCCGCGCCGGCCTCCCGGCGACGAGGACGTCCACGTTCGCGCTTCCGGGAGTGACGACGATCGCGAGAGGCGGCAGGGTCGTGCGGGCGACACAGCGGCTCCGGCGGCCGCTCGAGGTGTTCGGCTCGCCGACCGTGGACGTCTCGGTCGCGGCGAGCGGCGGCTGGTCGCGGCTCGTCGCCGTCCTGACCGCGAGGACCCCGCTCGGGGAAGAGATCGTCGTCAGCGCCGGCGGTGTCCCGACGAGGCCGGGCGCGCGCAGGGTGACGATCCGCCTGCTCGACCAGGCGACGTTCGTCCCGCAGGGCTCGAGGCTCCGGCTCACGCTCGCCTCGTCCTCGACCGCTCAGTCCGCAGGGAACCTGCTCTACCTCGACCTGCCGATGCCCGCGACCGCCAGGGCACGCATCGGGACCGCGGTGCTGAAGCTGCCGGGGCTCCGCTCACGGGTCACGAAGTGACGAGGCTCGCCGCGGCAGCCGCTCTCGCGCTCATGGCCGTCGCGGGTGCAGGAGCCTCGCCCGCCGCGGACCCGGGTGTCACCCCCACGGGCGTCCTTCTCGGAGGGACCGTCCCGCTGACCGGGGAGGCCGCCGCCTTCGGCGCGGTCGGGCCCGGCGCGAAGGCGTACTTCGACTACGTCAACGGGAAGGGCGGCGTCAACGGGCGCAAGATCACGTACACGTACTACGACGACGCGTACAACCCGGCGCAGACGGTGCAGGCGACGCGGCGGCTCGTCGAGCAGGACCGGGTGTTCGCGGTCTTCAACAGCGTGGGAACTGCGAACAACCTCGCGATCCGCGACTACCTGAACGGGATGAAGGTGCCGCAGCTCCTCGTCGGCGACGGCTCGCAGCAGATCGCGAAGCCCGCGCAGTACCCGTGGACGCTGGGCTTCCTCATGAGCTACCGGGGCGAGGGCGCCGTCTACGGAAAGACCCTCGTGAAGTCGCGGCCGAAGGCGAGGGTGGCGGTCCTGTACGAGAACACCGACCTCGGCCGCGACATGCTGACGGGGCTGACACGCGCGATCGCGGGCAAGGGGCCGCGTATCGTCGGCAGGCAGGCGTACGAGTTCACCGGCGCGGACGTCTCGTCGCAGATCGGCCTCCTGAAGGCCACGGGAGCGGACACGCTGATGCTCTTCGCGACGCCGAAGTTCTTCCTCAACGCGATCACGGCGACCCACAGGCTGGGGTGGAAGCCGCAGGTCTACATCGCGTCGGTCTCGATCGAGCCCACGATCATGGGCTACGCGCGCTTCAACGCGCCCGAGCTCACGAAGGGGGCACTCTCGATCGCGTTCGTGAAGAACCCGAACGACCCGATCTGGCGGAAGGATGCTGCGGTCGCGCTCTACCGGTCGATCATGAAGCGCTACTACCCGAGCGGCCGCGTCACGGACGTCTACAACTGGTACGGGATGACCGTCGCCTGGACGATGGTCGAGACACTCAGGAAGGCGGGGAGGAACCTCACGCGCGCGGGCGTCCTGAAGGCAGCGCAGAGCCTCGACACCCTTGCGAACCCGTTCCTCCTTCCGGGGATCCGGCTGAAGACGTCGCGGACCGACTACCGGCCGCTCGAGACCGTGTACCTGTACCGCTACGACAACAAGCAGTGGGTGAAGGCGAGCCGGCTCCTGGTCGCGCGCGGATGACCGCTCGGCCCGCGTGTGCGACACTCGCCCACGACCAAGGAGGGCAGATGAAGGTACGTATCTGGACCGTCGTCGCCGGGCTCGCCTCGGTAGCGGCGCTCATCGCAGTCCCGGCCGCGATGGCGGCGTACACCTCGCCGAAGCTGCAGGTCACGTCCTCGAGCGCGGCCACGAAGGTGAAGGCGACGCTCGACCCCAACGACGACCCCACGGCAAGCGTGCGCATCTTCGCACCGGCCGGAACGCAGCTGACGACGAACCAGGCGCCGGGAACCGTGCTCGGGCCGGTGAAGGCCGTCGTCAAGGCGCTCGACCTCGGTGGCGCCGACCTTCCGCTCGACGGGCAGCTCGTCGTCGCTCCGCCGGGCGCGGTGGCACCTGCCACCGTGGCGGCGTGCACCGGAGGCGCGACGCCGCTCGCGATCTGGATCATGAATCTCAACGCGGCGGGCCAGACCCTGCAGGTGCCGGTGTTCCTCGTCGGCACGAGCGGCCCCCTGACCGCGCTCGGCCCCGCGTACATGCAGATCTGCCTGCCTCCGCCGGACCTGCCGCCGGGTACGCCCGGGCGCGCGACGTTCGGCGCGAAGGTGTACAGCGCGGAGCTCACGGTCGGCGGGGTGTTCAGCGCCGTGCCGCTCGGCGCGTGGATCGCGTTCTGGACGCCGTACAACCCGGGCGTCGGGACCGTGAACGCGGCCGGGACCGTCGCCTCGCCGGCGGCGATCGCGCCGGGCGCGGTGTCGATCAAGGCGAAGAAGGCCGGCAAGGGGGCGATCGTGTCCGGCGTCGTGACCCAGGCGGGGCAGGCGCGCGGCGGCGCGGTCGTGGCCATCTGGGGCGCCAAGGGGAAGGCGAGGCTCAAGGCCATGGGCAAGGCGAAGGTCCGCGCCAACGGCGCGTACACGTTCCGGGCGAAGAGCGGCGATGTCTTCCAGGCCCGCGTCGTGGCTGCCCCCGGCGCGGCGGGACCGCTCTGCACGCAGCTCGCGGGCGCGCTCGCCCCGATCCCGTGCGTGAACCCGACGGTCAACGGGTTCACCGCACAGAGCAAGACGGTCCGGAAGAAGTAGCTCGTCGAAGCCCGTAGGGGCCGGGCCGGTCCCGGCCCCTACGCTTCGGCCATGCCCGCCGTCGTCCGCCTCGGGACGTGCTCGTTCGCCGACGAGGGGCTGATCCGCGCCTGGTATCCCCGCGGCGTCTCGACGCCGAAGGCCCGGCTCGCCTACTACGCCGAGCGCTTCGACACGGTCGAGGTGGACTCGACCTACTACCACCTCCCCGACCCGGCGGTGACCGGCCGCTGGGCCCAGCGCACACCGCCCGAGTTCACCTTCCACGTGAAGGCGCACGCGACGATGACGCACCACGAGCCGGCCGAGCAGGAGCGCGCGTTCGCCGAGTTCCGCGCCTCGATCGAGCCGCTCGAGCTCTCCGGAAAGCTCCGTGGGATCCTGCTCCAGTACCACCCGCGGTTCGTGAAGTCGGCCGAGGCGAAGGCCGAGCTCGAACGCGTCCGAGCCCTGCTCGACCCGCTCGTCCCGCTGGTCGAGTTCCGCCACCGCTCGTGGCTCGAGGCGGACGAGCAGGCGGACACGTTCTCGTTCCTCGAGCGCAACGGCCTTGCCTACGTCTCCGTCGACGCGCCGCGGACGCGCGCGTCGAACGTGCTCCCGCCGGTCGCCGCCGCGACGCACCCGCTTGCGTACGTGCGCTTCCACGGGCGCAACGCGAGGACGTGGAACATGCGCTCCGAGAAGTCCTGGCAGCGGTTCGACTGGATGTACTCGGCCGAGGAGCTCGCGGAGTGGGTCGAAGAGCTCGGGCGGCTGTCCCGGGAGGCCGACGAGGTGTACGCGCTCTTCAACAACAACCGCGACGACTTCGCGCCGCGGAGCGCACAGATCCTCCGCGGGCTGCTCGATCGGGCCGGCGTGCCGGCAGCGGGTGGCGTCGAGCCCCCGCCGACCACGCCGACGCTCTTCTGATCCGGGGTCGTCTCCGCCCACGTCTCGACGAGCGTCGCCGGCAGGGCTCCGCGGCACGAGTCGCGCCGGGGACGCGACACCCGGGCCCCGGCTCTAGATTGCCGGGGTGCGGGTCCTCTCCGTCACCCACGGCCCGAGCGTCCCCGGCGGCGTCTTCGAGCACGTGGTCGAGGAGCAGGGGCACGTGCTCGAGCGCTGGCAGGTGCCCGATGGGAGCACACCGGGCCCCGCGAGCGCATACGACGCGGTCCTGGTCTTCGGCGGAGCGGCGCATCCCGACCAGGACGACACGTTCGCCTGGCTCGCGCACGAGGACGCGTTCCTGCGCGCGGTTCTCGCCGAGCGTGTCGCGGTCTTCGGGGTCTGCCTCGGGGCGCAGATGCTCGCGCGCGCGGCCGGAGCCCGCGTCCGGCCCGCGAGCAAGCCGGAGATCGGCTGGCTCGAGGTGGAGCTCTCCCCCGCCGGCCGTGCCGATCCGGTCCTCGGCGCGATGCCCGCGCGCGCAACGGTGTTCCAGTGGCACTCGTACACGTTCGAGCTCCCCGCCGGCGGCACGGAGCTCGCCACGAGCGCCGTCTGCACGCAGGCGTTCCGGCTCGAGCAGCCCGCGTGGGGCATCCAGTTCCACGCCGAGGTGACGCTGCCGATGGTCGCCGCCTGGGCGAGCGAGGGCCCGGACGAGCCCCCCGGGGCCCGCGAGGAGCTCGTCGAGGAATCGAGCGAGCACATCGCGGCGTCCAACGAGATCGGCCGCGCCCTGTGCGCCGCCTTCCTGCGCGCCGCGGCCGGTTAGGAGCGCGTGACGAGCTCGACGGCCTCCCCGGCCGCGAAGGCGTACGGCGAGAGCACCCTGTTCGCTCCCGCCGCGAGCAGCCGCTCGGCCTCGTGGGCATGGTGGGCGGCGACGGCGACCTTCCCCACGTACCCGCGGTGGCGGAGCGCGGCGAGCAGGGCGAGGTTGGCGTCCAGCCGGCGCACGGTGCTCAGGATCCAGCCGCTGTGCGGAAGGGGCAGGATCCCCGGGAGCTCGGGATCCTCGGCGTCCGCGTACAGCACGTCCACGCCCTGCTCGGCCCAGCGCGAGAGCGCGACGGGGTCGAAGTCCACGCCGAGGACGCGCAGGCCGTGCTCCCGGAGGCCGGTCACGATCCCGTCGCCGTAGCGACCGAGGCCGAGCACGACGACGTCCGGAGGCGGCGCGTGCTCGGGAAGGCGCGAGCGTCCGGAGTCGCCGCGCTCCAGGGGCACGAGGGCGGGCGCCAGCCGGTCGGAGATGGTCTCGCTGTTCAGGAGGAGGTACGACGAGACGGCGATCGTGATGAGCGCGACCAGAGTGAGCAGCGTCGCCGTCCGCTCGTCGATCTGCCCCGCCTGCACGCCCAGCGCGGCGAGGATGAGCGAGAACTCGCTGATCTGGGCGAGCGTGAGCCCGCTCTCGAGCGAGACCCGCGCCCGGTACCTGAGGCCCGTCAGGAGCACCGCGATGACGGCGGGCTTGGCAACGAGAACGAAGAGCGAGAGCACGAGCGCGCCGACGAGCTCGTCCCACGGGTCCGCCACGTCGAGCCTCGACCCGAGGTCGATGAAGAAGAAGAGGACGAGGAAGTCGCGGAGCGTGACCAGGCGAGACCCGATCGCCTCGCGATACGGAGTGGACGCGAGCGAGAAGCCGGCGAGGAAGGCGCCGACCTCCGCACCGATGCCGATCTCGTCGCCGACAGCCGCGACGGCGACGGCCCAGGCGATCGCGAAGAGGATCAGGAGGTCCGGCGTGCGTGCGAGCGAGTGCAGCAGGGGCACGAGCACGTACCGCATGAGCACCGCGAGCACGGCGACGAGCACGGCGCTCGCGACCGCGACCTCGAGGAACGCAGCCCCCAGGGAGCCGCTCTGCTCGCTGGTCGTCGCCACGACGATCATCACCGCCACGACGATGACGTCCTGCACGATGAGGATCCCGACGGCCAGCCGGCCGTGGAGGTCGTCGAGCTCCCGCCTGTCGGACAGGAGCTTGATCACGATGATCGTGCTCGAGAACGCGAGCCCGATGCCGACGTAGAGCGCGTCGGTCGCGTCGAGGCCCAGGGCGAGCGCGAGGACGAAGCCGCCCGCGGCGATCACCGCGACCTGCGCGCAGCCCGCGACGAGCGCGACCGGGCCGAGTCGCCGGACGACGTGGAGGTCGAGCTTCAACCCGACGACGAACAGCAGCACCGCGACGCCGAGGCGCGCGAGGAGCTCGAGGTCGTCGTCGGGCTCGACGAGCCCGAGGACGCTCGGGCCAACGAGGATGCCGACGACGACGAACGCGACCACGAGCGGCTGTCGGAGCCTGACCGCGAGCAGGCCGGCGAGAGCGGACACGATCAGGATCACCGCGATGTCCGCGAAGAGCTCGCTCGGCGACCCGGCGGCGAGGATCAGCATCTCCCGCGTCCAGCATATTCGGGGCGGGGCGCCGGGCTCAGCGAGTAGCGGCCGGCAGCGACGGGTCGCGGGACCACTCGTGCCACGAGCCCACGTAGTTGCGCGCCTCGTAGCCCGCGTCCCGCAGCACCTCGACCGCGAACGCCGAGCGGCTGCCCGAGTGGCAGTACGCGACCACCTCGCTGCCCTCCGGGAGCCCGACGAGCGCATGGATCTCGTCCGCGGAGTGGCACTGGAGGATCCGCTCGAGCGGGAGGTTCACCGCCCCGGGGATGTGACCCTGCCGGGGGTCGCAGTGCGCGCCGGTGGCTCCCTCGTACTCGTGCGAGGAGCGGACGTCCACGATCGCGAGCCCGCCCTCCTCGAGCCGGACGCGGAGCTCGGCGAGCTCTACGACTTCCATCTCTCCAGGAACTCGAGGAGGACCTCGTTGAAGCGGACGGGCTGCTCGAGGCTCGGGAAGTGGCCTGCGCCCTCGAAGACCTCGAGCCTGCCCTCGAGCGCCGTCGAGGCCTGCTCACGCGCCTCGTCCACCGAGATCAGCTTGTCCTCGTCTCCGACGCAGACGAGCACGGGACCGCCGAACGACGCGAGGACGCCGGAGAGATCGAGTCGGTCGCGGATCGCCTCCTGTGCCCTCGCGAGCTGCTCGAGGAGCACGTCCGGCTCCGCTGTGTCCGGCCTTCGCCCGTCACGCAGCTCGGCGATCTGGTCCTCGCGGACGCGCCGGCGCTCCCAGGAATCGGCGTCGGCACGCGAGGACGCGAGCACGAGCCCGAGCACCCGCTCGGGTGCCCGCCGTGCGAGCGCCAGCGCGCAGAAGCCGCCCATCGACGCGCCGACCGCGACCACCGGCCCGTAGACCTCGCGGAGCAGCTGCGCGGCCCAGTCGTCGATCGAGCCGCCCCGCCCGTAGAGGTGCGGCGCGACGGGCTCGAAGCCCGCGTGGGTCAGAGCCGTGATCTGGGACGTCCACATCCGCTCGGAGAGCGGCCAGCCGTGCAGGAGGAGGACCTTCATCCACGCTCGATTCGGATCAGCCCGTCCACGTCCTCCG
This sequence comes from uncultured Gaiellales bacterium, assembly GCA_964569165.1. Lineage (GTDB taxonomy): Bacteria > Actinomycetota > Thermoleophilia > Gaiellales > Gaiellaceae > GMQP-bins7. The sequence continues at coordinate 5,862 of CAZMUG010000048.1, read as the reverse complement.
CGTCGGCCCAGCCGTGCGCAGAGCCCTCGATCCCGATGGCCGCTGCCAGATCGCGGAGGAGGTCCCGGGCAGGCGGGAGGTCGGCCGGCGAGGTCGCGCTCGGGGCGACACGCCGGATCGCCTCGGGGTCCGCGCCGGTGAGCCGGCTGACGACCCTCGGATTCGCCTGCAGGCCGATGACGTCGCCGGGCGGAAGCGGGCCGTGGTACTCGGGGACCGAGAGGTACTCGTCCACGATCCTCCCTCGCTCGAACAGGATCATGCGCACGACCTCGTCCTGCTCCACGCCGAGGAGCAGCGCGACGGCGCCGAGGCGGTCGGAGAGCTCGCGACCCAGCCGCCGGAGCATCTCCGGGTCCCGGTCGCACACGTCGTCGTAGACGGCGATCCAGCCATGCCGCGGCGGTGCGACGAGCGAGCCGCGGGAGCCGCCGGGGAGCCGGGGCACGAACTGGCGAACGGCGGTCTCGACACCGCTCAGATCGTCCGACTGGAGGTGGATGGAGCCGAACGAGCCGGATTCCACCCGGCCGAGCCGCGCCTCGAGGTCCGCGATCGAGCCCGCCATGACGATCACCTGCTCGCGGAACCCCCAGCGGGAGTAGAACGAGCGCGCGAGCGCATTCGTCGCGAGGACGTTCAGGTCCACGTGCTCGACGCCGTCGTCGCGGAGCGTCGCGACGACCTCGCGCATGATCCTGACGCCGATGCCCGAGCCTCGCGCGGACGGCGTCACGTAGAGGTCGGTCAGCGTCGCCAGCCGCTCGGACGTGCGCCGCACGAGCGCGAAGCCGACGACGAGGCCGTCGTCGTCCTCCCCCACGAACGCGAGCTCCGACTCGAGGATCTCCGCGACCTCGGCGAGCTCCTGCTCGACGTCGGTCGCGCCCTGGTGGGCGGGAGGCGGGAACTCGTGGTCGAAGTCCTGCCAGAGCGAGGCGATGACCTCGTAGTCTCCGGTCGTCGCGCGGCGAACGCTCATGGGCGGCTCCGCCCGTGCGCGTGGCGGGGCCCGGCGAACCGGGAGATTCCCTGCGCTTTCGGAAAGAAGGGGGCACGCGGGGAGGACATCGTCTCCCCCGCGACCGCGAGCCGGGGGCGAGCGTTGCTCATCCGTGCATCCTCGCGCCGGCGAGCAGGTACTGCGCGGTCAGGTTCTCGTGGGGCGCGAAGCGCTCGCCCATGGTGCGGACCTCCTCGATCGAGAGCGGACGGCCGCCAGCGTAGAACGTCGAGACCGCCCTCCGCACGCCGAGGTCGCCCGCCGGCCACGCACGCGGGCGAGCGAGGTGGCGCGCGAGGTACCAGTCGGCGGTCCAGCGGCCGAGGCCGCGGACAGACGTGATGGCCCGGATGACCTCGTCGTCGGGGAGCTCGGCGAGGGCATCGAAGTCGAGGTCCGAGTGCGCGAGCTCGAGCACGTACTCCGCCTTCCGGCCCGAGAAGCCGAGCACCGTGAGCTCGTGCGGATGCACCTTTCGCATGCGCTCCCTGGTCGGGAACTCCCACGCGATGCCGTGTCGCACCCCGAAGCGCGCGACGAGGTTGGCGCGGATCGCGGCTGCCGCGCGGAGCGAGATCTGCTGGGCCGTGATGGCGACGACGAGCGCCTCGAACGGAACCGGGTTGAGGGTGGGACGGAGGCCCGGCAGGTCGTCGAGGATCCCCGCAAGCACGGGATCGCGGGCGGCATGCTCCCGGAAGGCGTCGAGCTCGAAGGGGAGCCCGAGCAGGTCACCGGCCTCCACGGCGGCCTCCTCGGACCACGGCTCGATCCGCACTCCGCCGGGAGCGGCCGTGATCCGGACCTCCTGCCCGGCGACGACCCGGTGCAGGCCGCCCTCGTGCCAGACGGTCGCGCGGTCGGAGCCGAAGTTGCGGAAGCGCGAGGTCGAGAGCTCGAAGTCGTACGGCTGCGGAATCTCGAGGAGCACGGGAGCACGCTACTCACCGGCCCGGTCCTCCGCGCGCATCGCTAGGCTGCGCATCCGCTGCACGCGGCAACCCGGAGATGAGCGAGCCCACACGAGACCTCAGGACGTCGGCCGGCGCGGCGGATCTCGCGGCGCGCGCATCCGACCTCGCGGACCAGCTCCCGCCCGGGCTGAAGCCGCTCGCGGCCGTCGCCTACAACTACCGCTGGAGCTGGCTCCCCGGCGCGGAGGACGTCTTCCGCGAGATCAACCCGCACCGCTGGGAGCTCGCGGGCGGAAACCCGGTGAAGTTCCTCACCGATCTGTGGCCGTCCACGCGTGCCAACGCCGAGCGGGACGAGGATCTCAAGGCGCGGATCCTCGCGCTCGCGCTGCAGGTCGCCTCGGAGCTCGACGAGCCCTCGCGGCCCCGCGACGCCCTCGACGGCCCGGTCGCGTACATGTGCGCGGAGTACGGCGTCCATGCCTCGCTCCCCATCTACTCGGGCGGGCTCGGCGTGCTCGCGGGCGACACGCTGAAGGAGGCGTCCGACCAGCGGCTGCCCATGGTCGCCGTCGGCCTCCTCTATCGCCGGGGCTACCACCGGCAGCGGCTCGACACGTCCGGGCGGCAGCTCGAGTACTGGGCCGTGAACGACCCGAAGTCACTGCCGATGGCGCGGGTGTCGGTCGACGGCAGGCCGCTCAAGCTCTCGGTGGACGTCGCCGGCCGCGAGACCTGGTTCCAGGTGTGGCGCGTGGACGTCGGGCGCGTGCCCCTCTTCCTCATCGACTCGCAGGTCCCCGAGAACGACCAGGTGCAGCGCTGGTACACGGCGCGGCTCTACGAGGGAATCCGGTCGCTGCGACTCGCGCAGTACGCCCTGCTCGGGATCGGCGGCATCCGCGTCCTCGAGGCGCTCGGGATCGAGCCGAGCCTCTTCCACCTGAACGAGGGCCACCCCGCGCTCGGCGCGCTCGAGCTCGCCGCTGGGGACGTCGCCGGCGGCGCCTCGGCGGAGGATGCGATCGCACGCGTGCGCGAGCGGTTCGTCTTCACCACACATACGCCGGTGCCTGCCGGGAACGAGACGTACGGGCACGACGAGCTGCTCGGCGCGCTGCCCGATCTCCCGCGACGGCTGGGACTGGGCGAGGAGGCGTTCCTCGATCTCTTCCGCACGCACCCCGGTAACACCGGAGAGGCGCCGGGCATCTCACAGCTCGGGATCCGGGTCAGCCGCGCCCAGAACGCGGTCAGCGCCCTGCACGGCCACGTCGCGCGCGAGATGTGGAGGCCGCTCTTCCCGACAGCGGGTGACGGCGACGTGCCGATCACGCACGTGACGAACGGCGTGCACCTGCCGACGTTCCTGTCCGAGCCCTTCCGCGGCCTGTACGACCGCTACCTCGGCGACGGCTGGGAGCGCCGTGCGGCCGACCCGAGCACGTGGGAGGCGGTCGAGGGGATCCCGGACGCGGAGCTCTGGCATGCGCGCTGCACGGCGCGAGAGCGGCTGATCGCGTACGTCCGCTCGAAGAGCGAGCTCGACCGGCTGCAGCGCGGCGAGCAGATCGAGTACGTGCGCGGCGCCGCGACGACGCTCGACGCGGGCGCGCTCACGCTCGGGTTCGCGCGCCGGCTCGCCCTCTACAAGCGCGTGTACCTGCTCGCCCACGACCCCGAGCGGGCGACGCACCTGCTCACCGGCCAGCCCCCGGTCCAGCTCATCGTCGCCGGCAAGGCGCACCCTTCCGACGAGGAGGGGAAGAACGCGCTCCGCGACGTCTTCGCCCTCAAGCGCCGGTCGCGGGAGGCCGCGAGCCGCATCGTCGTCCTCGAGGACTACGACCTCTCCGTCGCCCGCGAGCTCGTCGCCGGGTGCGACGTCTGGGTGAACCTCCCGCGCAGGCCGATGGAGGCGAGCGGGACAAGCGGCATGAAGACGACGTTCAACGGGGCCCTGCAGCTGAGCGTCCTCGACGGCTGGTGGGCAGAGGCGTACGACGGTTCGAACGGCTGGGCGATCGACGGCCACGAGGCCGGGGACCCCGAGGCCGCCGACGAGCGGGACGGGACGATGTTCTACGACCTGCTCGAGCGCGAGGTCATTCCGCTCTTCTACGACCGCGACGAGCAGGGCGTCCCGCACGGCTGGTGCCGGATGGTGAAGGCCGCGCTGCGCACGTGCGCCCCGCGGTTCACGGCGACCCGGATGCTCGACGAGTACGTCGACCGGATCTACGGCTCGGGCTCGCGGCTCGAGACGGGCGCGCGCTCGAGCTGAGCGTGAGCCCCGCGCGCGCGAGACGCACCGAGTCGGTCCGGCTGCCCCGCTCGGCCGGCATCCTCCTGCACCCGACCTCGCTCCCGAGCGGACGCCTCGACGCGGAGGCGTACCGCTTCGTGGACTGGCTGGTCGAGGCGGGGCAGGGCTTCTGGCAGGTGCTGCCTCTCTCTCCGCCCGACAACTTCGACTCGCCGTACGCAGGGCTGTCCGCGTTCGCGGGCTCGAGCCGGCTGCTCGCGAAGCCGGGCGCGCCGGTGAGCGCCCGGGCCGAAGCCGACTTCCGGCGGCGCCACGCCTACTGGATCGACGGCTGGGCGACGCATGCGGGTCGGCCGGGCGAGATCGCCGCGCAGGTCCGCTTCGAGCGCGAGTGGCGAGCGCTCCGCGAGTACGCACGCCGCCGTGGGGTTCGCATCGTCGGTGACCTCCCGCTGTACGTCGACCGCAAGAGCGCCGACGTCGCCACGCACCCGACCTTCTTCGACCTCTCGCTCGCCACCGGGGTGCCCCCGGACGCGTTCACGCGCTGGGGGCAGCTCTGGGGGAGCCCCCCGTACCGGTGGGGCGAGGTCCGGCGTGACGGCTACCGCTGGTGGGTCGAGCGCTTCCGGCGGTCGCTCGAGCTCTTCGACCTGATCCGCCTCGACCACTTCCGCGGCTTCGTCGCCTACTGGGCCGTCACCTACGGCCGGCGCACGGCGAGGAAGGGGCGCTGGCTCCGCGGGCCGGGGATCGCCGTCTTCGACGCCGCGCAGCGCGAGCTCGGGCCGCTCCCGCTGATCGCCGAGGACCTCGGCCTCATCACGCCTCCCGTCGACCGGCTGCGCGAGCGCCTGGGAGTCCCGGGCATGCACATCCTCCAGTGGGCGTTCGGCGTGAACCGGCGCGAGCGGGACCTGCTCGAGAACCACCGCGAGTACGCGGTCGTGTACACGGGCACGCACGACAACGACACGGCGGCGGGCTGGTGGGCGCATGCGAAGCGAGCCGCTCGCGCGCGTGTGGAGGAGGAGCGCGAGCGTGCCGGTATCGCCGAGACCGACCCGCCCTGGGTGCTGATCGAGCTCGCGCTCTCGTCGCGGTCGCGCCTCGCGATCGTCCCGCTGCAGGACGTGCTCGGTCTCGGCAGCGAGGCCCGGATGAACCTGCCGGCGACGTACGGCCGCAACTGGCACTGGCAGCTCGAGCCGGGCCAGCTCACGCGCGAGCACGCGCGGCGGCTCCGCGAAGCGACGCGGCGCTGGCGGCGGCTCCCCGGCTGACGCCGCGTGCAGGAGGGATGAAGTGCCGGTGCGACGCTGAAGCGCCGCACCAGCGCTGCACCAGTGCTGCACCGAGGGCCGGCAGGGTGCTTCAGCGCCCTGCCTGCTCTCCTTCCCGGGCAGGGTGCTTCAGCGCCCTGCCTGCTCTCTCTGCTCAGGATGAACTGCTGGTGCGACGCTGAAGCGCCGCACCAGGCGCCCTGCCTCAGAGCCGCTGGCCTTTGGCGACGACGGAGACGCCGGCGTCGCTGACCGTGAAGCGCTCGGCGTCCTCCTCCGGGTCGACCCCGATCCGGTAGCCGGCAGGGACGACGTTCGCCTTGTCCACAACGCACCGCACGAGGCGTGCGTCCGGGCCGACCATCACCCCCGGGAAGAGGATCGAGTCGAGCACCT
>CAZMUG010000047.1:14205-16358 GCA_964569165.1 uncultured Gaiellales bacterium | reverse complement strand
TGCGCGAACGGATCGCGGTCACGTCTGCGGGCAATCCCCTCTACGTCGAGGAGATACTCGCGATGATTCGCGAGCGCGGCGGAGACAGCGACGTCGCCGTGCCCCCCACCGTCCAGGCGCTGCTCCAGGCGCGCATCGACTCGCTCGACGGCGACGTGCGCCTGGTCATGGAACGCGGAGCCGTCGAGGGCGAGGTGTTCCATCGCGGAACCGTGGCCGAGCTTGCCCCCGATCCCGTCCGTCCCGCGGTCGAGTCGCACCTCGCAACCCTCGTGCGCAAGGAGCTCATCCGCTCGACGGCGCCGCAGTTTCCCGAGGACGAGGGCTATCGCTTCCGCCACCTGCTCATCCGCGATGCGGCGTACGAGTCGCTTCCGAAGGCGACCCGGGCGGAGCTGCACGAGCGCTTCGCCGACTGGCTCGCGCAGCACGACCTCGTCGAGTCGGACGAGATCGTCGGCTACCACCTCGAGCGAGCGCACCGGTACCGAGCCGAGCTCGACGCTGCGGATCCGCTCCTCACGAGCCTCGCGGTCCGTGCGGCCGAACGGCTGGCGGCCGCCGGAACCGGCGCCATGGACCGAGGCGACTGGGGAGCCGCCCGGATCCTGATGTCGCGCGCGCAGCAGCTCTTCCCGGAAACCGATCCTCGGCGCGCGGAAGTCGGCCTCGAGCTGTCGTACGTCCTGGCGGAAGCGGGTGAGCTCCGCGAGGCGGTCGACGTGCTCGAGCCCGCGCACGCCTCGCCGGATCCCGTGCTCCGCGCGCGCGGCAGGGTGGCGGAGCTCGAGCTTCGACCGTTTCTCGAGGGCTTGTCGGACGCTTCGCGCCTCGCGGAGCGCGACGAGGCTCGTGCCGTGCTGGAGGCCGCCGACGACGATGTCGGTCTTGCGCGGTACTGGTGGGCCGTCGGCTACGACAGCTGGACAGGGTGCCGTGCGGAGGAGGCGCTCGAGAACTGGGAGCGTGGTCGACGTCATGCCGAGGCTGCCGGGGCGCAGGCGCTCGCGCGCGAGCTGGAGAGTCACGTCCCCAGCTGCCTGGTGCTCGGCCCCACACCTGTGGCCGTGGCGCTCGAGCGGGCCGAAGCGATCGCCCGGAGCTCGGCGGGGGCCCCGCTCCTCGAGGCGTCCGCGCTCCAGGCGGTCGGCCTGCTCCGTGCCATGGAGGGGCGCGTCGCCGAAGCGCGCGACCTCGTGCACCGCGGTTGGAGGACCATGGCCGACTCCGGACAGCTCCTAAACGCTGCGGGGAGTGTGCAGCGTTTCGTGTTCGTCGAGCGGAGAGCAGGTGGCGCGGACGTCGAAGAGCGTGTGGAGCGTGCCCTCCGCGACGGCGTCGAGCAGCTCGAGCGGCTCGGCGATCGGAGCTATCTGCCGACCGTCGCCCTCGAGCTCGCGCACTCGCTCGTGGTCCAGGGTCGCAACGACGAGGCTCGGAGACTGTGCGACCTCGCGCGTGAGCGGACGCTGTCGATGGACACCGTCAACTTCGTCTACCTGGACTGCGCCGAGGCTGTGCTTGCCGTGCGCGACGAGCGGTTCGAGGAGGCGGAGAAGCTCGCACGCCGCGGCGTCGAGCGCGCGCTGGCAACGGACTTCTTCGCCATTCGCGGGATGCGCGCGCTCGGAACGCTGGCCGAGGTGCTCGCCGCCGTCGGCAAGCAGGAGGAGGCCGCGGCAGCCGGCGCACGGGCGATCGCGGAGCACGAGCGCAAGGGCGACGTCGCCGGCGTCGCCGTGATTCGCGAGCGGCTCGCTCGCGCCGGCGTCGAGCTGCCCTGATCGCCGTCGAGGGCCGCTGGTAACGTCCTCGCATGGAGACCGAGTTCCGCCAGGGCGAGATCGAGCGCCTCGTCGCGTTCGAGCGGAAGTTCGGCAAGGAGGGGCTCACGTTCGACGATGTCCTTCTCCTCCCGGCGGAGTCGCACATCCTCCCGAACGACGTCTCCACGGTCACGCGGCTGACACCCGGCATCGCCCTGAACATCCCGCTGCTCTCGGCGGCGATGGACACGGTGACGGAGGCGCGGCTCGCGATCGCGCTCGCGCGGGCGGGGGGTCTCGGGATCGTTCACCACAACCTCCCGATCGAGGATCAGGTCGCCGAGGTGGACAAGGTGAAGCGCTCGGAGTCGGGGATGATCGTCGAGC
>CAZMUG010000047.1:0-14105 GCA_964569165.1 uncultured Gaiellales bacterium | reverse complement strand
CAGGTCGCCGAGGTGGACAAGGTGAAGCGCTCGGAGTCGGGGATGATCGTCGAGCCCGTCACGCTCGCGCCCGAGAACACGGTCGCGGAGGCGCTCGAGCTGATGGAGCGCTACCGCATCTCCGGCGTTCCGATCACGGACGACGCGGGCGTCCTCGTCGGCATCCTCACGAACCGCGACCTCCGCTTCGAGACCGACACCAAGCAGCCCGTCTCCGCGCTCATGACGTCGCGCGACCTCGTCACCGCGCCGGTTGGCACCACGCTCGGCGAGGCGGAGGCGATCCTCCACCGCAACAAGATCGAGAAGCTCCCCGTGGTCGACGCCGACGGGCGGCTCAAGGGGCTCATCACCGTCAAGGACATCTCGAAGCGGATCAAGTACCCGGACGCGACGAAGGACGAGCAGGGCCGGCTGCGCGTGGGCGCGGCGGTCGGGGTCGGGCCCGACGCGCTGGAGCGCGCCGCCGCGCTGATCGCCGCCGAGGTGGACGTGCTCGTCGTGGACACGGCCCACGGCCACTCGCACGGCGTGCTCGACGTCGTGCGGAAGATCAAGGCGGCGCACGGGGTCGAGCTCGTCGCGGGGAACGTCTCGACCGGCGACGCCGCGCTCGCGCTCGCCGACGCGGGTGCCGACGCGGTGAAGGTGGGCCAGGGCCCCGGGTCGATCTGCACGACCCGCGTGGTTGCGGGCGTGGGGGTCCCGCAGGTGACGGCGGTCTACGACGCCGCACAGGCGTTGGCGGGCCAGGGCGTCCCCGTCATCGCGGACGGCGGCATCCGCACGTCTGGCGACATCGCGAAGGCGATCGCGGCGGGCGCGGACGTCGTCATGCTCGGCTCGATGCTCGCGGGCACCGACGAGGCGCCGGGCGAGGTCATCGTCGCGCAGGGCGAGCGCTTCAAGGAGTACCGGGGGATGGGCTCGCTGGGCGCGATGAAGGCCCGCTCGTTCTCGAAGGACCGCTACTTCCAGGGCGACGTCGAGGACGTGGAGAAGCTCATCCCCGAGGGGATCGAGGGCCGCGTGCCGTACAAGGGCCCGCTCGCGCCGATCGTGCACCAGCTCGTGGGCGGGCTGCAGCAGTCGATGGGCTACTGCGGCGCCGCGACGATCGAGGAGATGCAGGTGAAGACCAGGTTCACGCGGATCACGCCTGCGGGGCTCCACGAGAGCCACCCCCACGGCGTCACGATCACGAAGGACGCTCCCAACTACCGGCGGTAGCGCGATGGGCGAGGTCGTTCCGCTTCCGACTCCGGAGACGACTCCGGAGGAGCACCCGGTCCTCGTCGTCGATCTCGGCGGCCAGTACAGCCAGCTGATCGCGCGGCGCGTGCGCGAGGCGCGCGTCTACTCCGAGCTCGTCGGGCACCGCCTCTCGGCCGACGACGTCGCGCGGCGCCAGCCCGCCGCGCTCGTCCTCTCCGGGGGCCCGTCCTCGGTCTACGCGGAGGGGGCTCCGGACATCGACCCGGGGATCTTCGAGCTCGGGATCCCCACGCTCGGCATCTGCTACGGGATGCAGCTCATGGCCCGTGACCTCGGCGGCGCGGTGTCCCGCACCGACGTATCCGAGTTCGGCAAGACGGAGCTCGAGGCGCACGAGTCCGAGCTCTTTCGCGATCTCCCGCGCGAGCAGACGGTGTGGATGAGCCACCGCGACTCCGTCACCGCCCCGCCGGCCGGTTCGACCGTGACGGCGTCCTCGCCATCGACGCCGATCGCCGCCTTCGAGAGCCGCGAGCGGAAGCTGTACGGCGTCCAGTTCCACCCCGAGGTCGTGCACACCCCGCACGGGCAGGAGCTCCTGAAGAACTTCCTCTACGAGGTCGCCGGCGCGACGCCCACGTGGACGCCCGCGGCCGTGATCGAGGAGCAGGTCGAGCGGATTCGGGCCGCGGTCGGGCCCGAGCGCGTTCTCTGCGCGCTCTCCGGCGGAGTCGACTCGGCGGTCGCAGCGCTGCTCGTGCACAAGGCCGTGGGCGACCAGCTCACCTGCATCTTCGTCGACCACGGCCTCCTGCGCGAGAACGAGGCCGAGCAGGTCGTGGAGACCTTTTCGGACCACTTCCGCGTCCCGCTCGTCCACGTGCAGGCTCAGAAGCGGTTCCTCTCCCGGCTTGCGGGCATCACCGAGCCGGAGGAGAAGCGCAAGATCGTCGGCGAGGAGTTCATCCGCGTGTTCGAGGAGGAGGCGCGAAAGCTGGGAGACACGCGTTTCCTCGTCCAGGGCACGCTCTACTCGGACGTGATCGAGTCGGGCGGAGCCGAGGAGGGCGTGGCTGCGAAGATCAAGTCCCACCACAACGTGGGCGGGCTTCCGGAGGACATGGCGATGGAGCTCGTCGAGCCGCTCCGGCTCCTGTTCAAGGACGAGGTGCGGCGGGTCGGCGAGGAGCTCGGGATGCCCGAGCGGATGACCTGGCGGCAGCCGTTCCCCGGGCCGGGGCTCGCCATCCGCATCATCGGCGAGGTCACCGAGGAGCGCCTCGCGATCCTCCGGCGCGCCGACGCGGTCCTGCTCGAGGAGATCCGCCGCGCCGACCTCTACCGCGATCTCTGGCAGAGCTTCGCGGTCCTGCCCGCGATCAAGTCGGTGGGAGTCCAGGGCGACGAGCGAACCTACGCGTACCCCGTCGTGATCCGCGCCGTCACCTCCGAGGATGCGATGACCGCTGACTGGGCGCGGCTGCCGTACGACGTGCTGGAGCGGATCTCGAGCCGCGTCATCAACGAGATCCCGGGCGTGAACCGCGTGGTGTACGACGTCTCGTCCAAGCCCCCCGCCACGATCGAGTGGGAGTGAGCATGGGCGACCTCTGGGGCGACGAGGGCTTCGGCGGCGCCGGCTTCGGCGGCGAGGGCTTCGGCGACGAGGACGACTGGGACGAGGGCGAGGAGAGCCTCGAGACCGACGTCGAGGACGGGCTCTCCGACGCGGACGAGGGCGACGACGAGCCCTGGGACCTCGACGGCGAGGGCTAGAGCACCCCGAACCCGGCCAGTCCCTCGGGCGCCTCGGCCGCGACGTCGACAGAGCCCACCCTGGCGCCGCGCGGCCCTCGACGACAGAGCTCGACGAGGCGCTCGACGGCCTCGCGCTCGCCTTCGAACACCGCCTCCACGGTTCCGTCGGGGTTGTTGCGCACCCAGCCCGACACGCCGGCGGAGACTGCTCGCCGGCGCACCGTGTCGCGGAAGAAGACGCCCTGCACGAGCCCGTGGACGATGACGCGGCGGCGGATCACGGCAATCGAACGATGCCCTCTCGCTCGATCTCCACCGCCACCCGGTCGCCCGGGCGAGGGTGCTCGAGCGCTGCGACTGCAGCCTCGAGGGCCGAGCCGTCGTCGAGCCTGACGACGACGTGCACGGTCGGACCGTGGCGAACCACGGACTCGACGACCCCGTCTCCCGTCCCGTCCGCCGAGCGCAGGCTCACGGCCTCGGGCCGGACCACCTCGCCGTCCGCGACGTTCCGGAGACCGAGGAACCGCGCGATGTCCTCGTCCAGCGGGTGCGACCAGAGCTCGTCGGGTGTCCCCGTCTGCGCAATCCGGCCCTCCCGCATGACCGCGACGCGGTCGCCGAGCGCGAACGCCTCGGCCTGGTCGTGCGTCACGTACACGGCGGTGATGCGAAGCTCGCCGAAGAGTCGGTCGAGATCCTCGAGGAGCCGGTCTCGGAGCCTCCGGTCGAGCGAGCCGAGCGGCTCGTCGAGGAGGAGGACCCGTGGCCCGGGTGCGAGCGCACGGGCGAGCGCCACGCGCTGCTGCTCGCCGCCGGAGAGCGTCGCAACCGACCTGCGCTCGAGCCCGGCGAGGCCGACGAGCTCGAGGAGCTCTCCCACGCGGGCGTCGATCGCAGCTTCGTCCTTCGCCTGCATGCGCAAACCGAACGCGACGTTGCCGAAGACGTCCCGGTGGTGGAACAGCGCATGGTCCTGGAACACGAGGCCCACGCCGCGGCGATGCGGGGGGACGTTCGTGACGTCCCGTTCGTCCAGCAGGACACAGCCCGAGTCCGGCGCCTGGAGACCCGCGATCACCCGCAGCAGCGTCGTCTTCCCGCAGCCGCTCGGGCCGAGCACCGTGAGCACCTCGCCGTGCGCCACGTCGAGATCGACCCCGTCGAGAGCCGTCTCCGAGCCGAAGCGGACCATGACCTCCTCCACCCGGAGCACGGCTAGACCCAGCCTCCGCGCTGTGTTCGCACGCGCTCGACGAGGAAGACGGCCAGCCCGGCCACGATCATGAGGACGACCGCGAGGGCGTAGGCGCGGGCGGCGTTCAGCTCGCCGGGCCGGCCGAGGAAGCGGAAGATGGCGACGGGGAGCGTGGGCCGGTCCGGACGCGCGAGAAAGACGGTGGCGCCGAACTCGCCGAGCGAGATCGCGAACGCGAACCCGGCCGCGACCGCGAAGGCGCGCGAGACGATCGGGAGGTCGATCTCGCGCCGCACCCGCGCCGGAGGCGCGCCGAGAAGCGCGGCTGCCTCCCGCTGGTGCTCGTCGATCGCCCGCAGGGAGGGGGCGACGATCCGGACGACGAACGGGATCGCGACGAGCGCCTGTACGACCGGGACGATCCACGGCTCCGCGCGGAAGTCGAGCGGGGGCGTGTCGAAGGCGATGACGAAGCCGAGCCCGAGCATCACCGCCGAGGCGCCGAGCGGGAGCATGAGGAGAGCGTCGAGCAGGCGTGTCCCGAAAGGATGGCTTTCGGTGTCAGACACCTTGGCGTGGCTGGTTCGGCCAGCGATCGCGAACGCGGCGAGCCCGCCCACGACCACCGCGATCGCCGTAGCGGCCGCCGCGTACACGACCGAGTTCACGATCGCCTCCCAGGGCTCCGCGAGCAGGACGTTGGTGCCATGTCCAAGTGCTCGATAGGCCTCGAAGCCATGTCCGTCTCCGACGGCGAGCGAGCGCTCGACCAGGACGAGGATCGGGACGCCGAGGAAGAGTGCGAGCCCGCCGAGGCTCCCTGCGACGAGCGCCCTCTCGCCGGCCGACCGCGGCGCCCGAAGCACGTCGCGTTCGGCCCGTAGCTGCCCCGAGACGGCGAGCCGCGCCTCGAGCCGCGTCGTGACCCACACGCAGAGCGCGACGAAGGCGAGCTGGAGGAGCGCGAGCACGGCGGCCGCACGGAGGTCGTACAGACGAACGGACTGGTTGTAGATCTCCGCCTCGATCGTCGCGTAGCGGGGCCCCCCGAGGATGAGGACGATCCCGAACGAGGTGAAGCAGAACAGGAACGTGATGGCGGAGGCGGCCGCGAGAGCCGGTGCGAGCAGCGGGAGGGTCACCGCGCGGGCTCGGTGCCAGCGGCCGGCCCCGAGCGTCGCCGCAGCCTCCGAGACGCGAGGGTCGAGGCTCGCCCAGAAGGTTCCGACCACGCGCACGACCACGGCGACGTTGAAGAACGCGTGCGCGATCAGGATCGGCGCCCAGCCCCGCTCCAGCCGGGGTGGGAGCGCGGCGACGAAGGCGAGGGCGACGACGACCGTCGGCAGGACGAAGGGCACGAGCACGAGCGCGCGTACGAGCCCTCTCCCCGGAAACCGGAACCGTCCGATCACGAACGCCGCCGGGAGGGCGATCACGAGCGTGAGAGCCGTGGACGCCACCGCCTGCCAGACCGTGAACCAGACGACCTCGCGCGTCAGCGGATCCGTGAGGACGTCGAGCGCGCTGTCCCCGGCTCCGGCTCGCAGGCTCCGGTCGACGATCGCCGCGAGCGGGTAGAGGAAGAAGAGGCCGAGGAACGCGAGCGGGATGCCGTACGCGACTGCTCGCCAGGCGCGAGCGCTCACCTGAGCACGATCTGCGTCCACTCGTCCACCCAGCGCTCGCGCTTCTGCTCCACGACGTCGGGGTCGAGCGCGAGCGCCGCTGCTCCCGTGTACGGCGCGAACTCGGCCGGGACCGACGCCGTCTCGTTGACGGGGAAGACGAACATCGAGAGCGGAACGTCCTCCTGGAAGCGCTTCGAGAGCAGGAAGTCGATCAGCTTCCGGGCGCCGTCCTCGTTCCGGGCGCCGCGGAGGACGCCGGCGAACTCGATCTGCCGGTAGCAGCTCTCCCACACGACACCCGTCGGAGCGGTCTTCGGGCGCGGCGTCCGGTAGATGACCTCGGCAGGCGGGCTCGAGGCATAGGAGACGACGATAGGTCGGTGCCCGTGGCTCCCCGAGGCGCCCGAGAAGCGTGTGGTGTAGGCCTCTTCCCAGCCGTCCACCACGAGGACGTCGTTCTCGCGCAGCTTCCGCCAGTAGTCCTGCCAGCCGGGCTCGCCGTACTGCGCGATCGTCGCCAGCAGGAACGCGAGCCCGGGGGTCGAGGTCGCGGGGTTCTCGACGACCAGCTGTCCTCCAAGGGTCGGGTCCGTGAGATCGTCGAGCGAGCTCGGCGGCGGCACGCCTCGCTGCTCGAACCAGGCCTTGTCGTAGTTGAGACACACGTCGCCGTGGTCGATCGGCGTGACGCGGTGCTCGGGATCGAGTGCCGAGACCTCGCGGGCGACATTCGCAAGCCCGGGTGACTCGTACGGCTCGAACACGTCGCCCTCCAGCGTGCGGGACAGCAGGTTCGAGTCGACGCCGAAGAGGACATCGCCCTCGGGGTTGCCTGCGGTCAGGAGCGCCTTCGTCACGATCTCACCCGCGTCGCCGGCCTGGAGGATCTTCAGGGTCAGGCCCGACTCCTCCTCGAACGCCTTCTTCACGTCCGGCGACATCGCGAACGAGTCGTGCGTGACGAGGACGACCTCCGTGGGCGTCGCGTCACCGCCGCACCCTGCGAGGATCGCAGCCGGGACTGCCAGCAGCACCGCCACCTGTTGCCAAAGCCTCACTACAGGCCTCCCGGCCCGAGCACGAGCAGGACGCCGTGCTCGACCGACACGGTCGCCTGGCCGCCGGCGAGCACGTTCGAGACGCCGCGGCTCGAGCCGGGCTCGAGCGTCTCCGCGCACAGCGGGTACGCCAGGCCGGTCGTCGTCACGCCGTGCGCGGGCCCGTTGACGGCGAGGAGCGTGACGAGGTCTCCCGGCTCGCCGGCGAGCGCGCGGTGGTCACGCACGACGTGCACGCTCGTCGTGCCGATCATCGCGTCGAGCTCGACGCTCTCGTAGCGGGGCGACGCGAGCAGGAGCAGGGCCGCGACGAGGTGGTCGAGCCGCTCTCCGCCGTCGCCTGCGAGCACGACGACGCGCCTGGCGCCGAGAGCGACGGCGGCGTCGAGTGCGAGCTCGAGGTCGGTGGCGTCCTTCTCGGCCGGGTGCCGCTCGACGCGCACGCCGACTGCCTCCGCGGTCGCGAGCGCATCCGGTGAGACCGAGTCGAAGTCGCCCACGGCGACGGCGACGTCGAGCCCGAGCGCGACGGCGTGCTCGAGCCCCCCGTCCGCGGCGATCACACGCGCGCCGAGCGGGACCGCGAGCGCAGCACTCGGGTCGGGAGCCGGCCCCCCTGCCACGACCACCAGGACTTCGTCGGACACGCCTTCCTCCGCTGGCATTACCCAGGTCAGGTTCTGCGGGTCGACGGCGCGGTTGCCGCCCTCTCAGCCCGGTTGCCCCGAGCTCCCCGTCACGCTCGCTCCATCGTAGCGCCTTCGGCGCTACGAGATCACGGGCCGCGGCAGCCGTGCGGCGACGATGCTGCCGGCGGCCTCCGCGCTCGCAGGATGGCGAGCCAGAGTCGCGACGAAGACATCGCGCTCGAGCGCCAGCAGGTCGAGCGTCGTCCGCGCGAGCACCGTCGCGGTACGCGGCACGTCGCGCACCAGTGCGATCTCGCCGAACCAGTCGCCCGCCTCGCAGGTCCCGATGAGCTGACCGTCCACCTCGATCGCGGCGCTCCCGGCGCGGACGACATAGAAGCGATCGCCGTGCTCGCCCTGCCTGATCACGGCTACACCTGGGTCCACCCGCACGTCCACCAGCGCCTTCGCCAGGCGCTCGAGCTCCGGCGCCGGGAGTGCCGCGAAGAAGGGCACCCCCTGGAGGAGGTGTATGCCCTCGGCCGCCGGCCTGGAGCCTCGGTCGATGGCGACCAACGGGCGCCAGAGGGGAACGAGCACCACCGGCAGGACGAGCCCCGCCACGACGAACGCGCCGCGGGCGCCGGTCGTCGCCACGAGGACGGGCGCGAGCAACGATCCGATCGCCATCGAGAGCACGGCGAGCGCCTCGAAGGCGCCGAACACCCGCCCGAGGACGTCGTCGGGGGCCGCGCGCTGCAGCAACGTGATCCCGCTCACGTCGACCAGCGTGTTGCCGACGCCCACGAGCACGAGGAGCACGATCACGATCGTGAGCTCCGAGGCGGCGCCGATCAGGGCGAGAGGCACGCCCCACAACAAGAGGCCGATCGCGAAGTAGCCAGCGAGCCGCTGCCGCCCGGCGAGCCCTGCCGCGACGAGCACCGCGAGCAGCGCGCCCACGCCCACAACGCCGTCGAGCAGCCCGACCCCGGGGTTTCCGAGATCCAGCACGTCGATCGCCAGCACGACCACGAGCACGTTGAACATCCCGGCCACGAGGGTCTGGACCGAGAAGAGCGCGATGACGACCCGCAACTCGGGCTCGGAGAGAATCGCGCTCCACCCGGCGAGCAGCGATCGCACACGGCCGTCGTGCCTGTCGTCGGGAATCGCTCCCGGCGTGCCGATGCGGGCGACCAGCGCCACTGCCACGACGAGAAGCCCTGCCGTTGCAACGAAGACTCCGGCCACGCCCGTCACCGCGAGCAGGATTGCGCCCAGCGCCGGCCCGAGGAAGAGTCCGACACTCTCGACCCCGCTCGCGACGACGTTGGCGGCGGTCAGCTCCGCAGGGGTCGAGACGAGGGCGGGGGTGAGCGCAGCCTGGGCGGAGCGGAAGAGTGGCTCGGCGACGGCGAGCACGACGGCGAGGACGTAGACCGCGCTGTCCGAGGAGTCGGCCGCGACGAGAGCCGCCATTGCGCCGAGCAACCCGCAGCGGACGAGGTCCGACCCGACCATCACGAGCTTCCGCGGCCGGCGATCGGCGATCACGCTCAGCCAGGGCGCCAGCGCCCCGGCGACGACCAGCCGTGCGAAGGCCACGATTCCCACCGCGCCCGCTCCGCCGGCCTCGTACGCGAAGACGGCGATCGCGATCGCCGACGCCCGGCTCGCGAGATTCGAAGCCGCCCAGGCGAGCAGAAGCCGTCTGAGGTCGCCGTTGCGGCCGACGTCGGCGAAGACACCGGTCGTCTCGGCCAGCCGGCGACGCGCGTTCACCGCGCGAGCATCGCAGCTTCCCGCGGCGCCTCGAAACGAGGCATGGAAGATCCGGTGCGTCCGCGGCGTCTTGTGGGCAAGCGGCGCAGTCGGGCGCCGCGCGACGAGAGGAGCGGATGATGTCCGACGAGCGCGAGCGGAAGCGCAAGGCGCACGAGGACGACGAGCCGGACGTCGAGGCGCACGGCTATTCGATCGACGATCCGACGGAGGACGACCCCGGGCGGAAGCGCAAGCGGAACGAGTTCGACGAGCCCGACGAGGACGAGCTCGGCCGCAAGCACAAGTAGGAGCACCTCGAGGCACAGCGCGCCGCATCATCCGGCGCTCGATGCGACGCTGGTTGAATGTCGCGAGCGGTGACGAGCGCGCGACAGATCCGGCGTAACACGGTCCTGCTCGCGCTGTGCCTCGTCACGCTCTCCGGCGTTCTCCAGCTCGCGGTCGCCGTCGCGACGATCACGCTCGTCCTCGTCACCGGGATCGAGTCGATCCTCGGCCTGGGGCCGGCGATCTTCCTGACTGCCGGCGCGCTCGCGGCGCTTCCCGCGGGCCGGTTGATGGACCGCCACGGCCGTATTCCCGTGATCGCGGGCGGGTTCGTCGTCGGCCTCGCCGGCTGCGTCCTCACCGCGCTCGGGTGCGTCTTCGACTCGGCGCCGCTCGTCGTGCTCGGCTTCCTCGGCGTCGGTGGCATGAACGGCGCGGTGTTGCTCGCCCGGACCGCAGTCGCGGACATGTATCCGGAGCCCCGCAAGGCGAGGGCAATCTCGTACGTCCTCTTCGGTGCGCTGTTCGGTGCCGCGCTCGGCCCGCTCGTGTACCGGCCGCTCTTCGCGGGGAAGGACTTCGAGCTGGACACGCTCATCGTGCCGTGGCTTGCGGCCGGGGCCATGTGCATCGTCGGCATGCTCATCGCGCTCGCGATCCGCCCCGACCCGCGCACCATCGCCTTCGAGCTCGCGCGCACGGACCAGGCAGGGCCCTCGACGTCGGACGAAGCCGCCGAGCCGCTCGGACGCATCCTTCGGCGGCCGAACGTGCCGACGGCGGTCCTGGCGGCGGTCACGAGCTTTGCCGTGATGGCGTCGGTGATGAACCTCTCCGGCTACGTCGTGGTGGGGCACCACCACGAGCAGGCCGACGTCTTCACCGTCATCAGCCTCCACATCGTCGGCATGTTCGGGCTCGTGCTCGTCGTCGGGCAGCTGGTAGACCGCATCGGCCGGCAGCGGGCGCTGGTCGGCGGGCTCTCGATCATCGCGATCTCGACGGCGATGCTCTCGTGGGTCGTCCAGATACCCGGCATGTCGCTGTCCCTCTTCCTGCTCGGGCTCGGGTGGAGCGTCTCGTACGTCGCCGCGTCCGCGGAGCTCGTCACGCTGGCGCGCCCGGTCGAGCGCGGGCGGCTCGTGGGCTTCACCGATCTCGTCGCCGGGCTCAGCGCTGCCGCGCTCGCGCTGCTCGGCGGCGTTGCGTACTCGGAGCTCGGTGTGATCGCGCTCTCGGTCGCGGCGACGGCTGCGGTCGTCGTCCCGGCGATCGTCATTGCGGTGTCTCGCCGATCGCTCGCGGCTGCGCCCGAACCGGCCGGATGAGGCCCGATCGCTGCTACAATCCTGCGCCGGCGGGCGCCTGTCCGCCCTCTTTCTGTGAGATGAAGACCTACACGGCAAAGCCCGGAGAGATCCAGCGCGAGTGGTTCGTGGTGGACGCCGAGGGGAAGACGCTCGGACGGCTCGCGACCCAGATCGCGGACACGCTCCGCGGCAAGGGCAAGCCCGCGTACACGCCTCACGTGGACACGGGGGACTTCGTGATCGTGGTCAACGCCGAGAAGATCCACGTGACCGGTTCCAAGCTCGACACGAAGATGTACTACCGCCACTCCGGCTACCCGGGCGGGATCAAGCAGCGGACGCTGCGCGAGCAGCTCGACCGCCGCCCGACGGAGGTGATCCGGAAGGCCGTGAAGGGCATGCTCCCGAAGAACAAGCTCGCCGCGGCGCAGCTCCGGAAGCTCAAGGTGTATGCAGGCCCGGAGCATCCGCACACGGCGCAGGCGCCGAAGCCACTGGAGACGAAGTGACGGACATCGCGCAGTACCTGGGCACGGGCAAGCGCAAGACGTCGATCGCGCGCGTGATCCTCCGCCCGGGCGACGGGAAGACCTGGATCAACGGCCGTACCCTCGAGGACTACTTCCCGCGCGGCAGCCACCGGCAGAGCGTTCTGGCCCCGCTGAGGATCGCCGACGCCGAGGGCACCTACGACCTCCGCGTCCGTGTCCATGGCGGCGGGATCAGCGGGCAGGCGGGGGCCGTCCGCCACGGGATCGCCCGTGCGCTCGTCGAGGCCGACCCCGAGCTGCGCGTGCCGCTGAAGCGCGCCGGCTTCCTGACGCGCGACGCGCGGATCGTGGAGCGCAAGAAGGCCGGCCTGCACAAGGCACGCAAGGCGCCGCAGTTCAGCAAGCGCTAGCGTCGCGCCGATGGCGCGCCGTCACTTCGGCACCGACGGTGTCCGCGGCGTCGTCGGCGAGAGCCTGACGACCGAGCTCGTCGAGCGGCTCGGCAAGGCTGCGACCCTCCGGGCGGGCGGAGGGCTCGTGCTCGTCGGGCGCGACACGCGCGGCTCCGGGCCGGAGCTCGAGGCCGCGCTCGCGCGCGGGATCGTCGAGGCGGGCGGCACCGCGCAGCTCGGCGGCGTTCTCCCGACGCCCGCCGTGGCCCTGCTGGCCAGGGGGACGGGCGCGGTGATCTCCGCCTCGCACAACCCACCCGAGTACAACGGCGTCAAGCTCTTCGGGCCGGGCGGCCGCAAGCTCGGTGACTCCGACGAAGCGGAGATCGAGGCGCTCC
Organism: uncultured Gaiellales bacterium; assembly: GCA_964569165.1. GTDB lineage: Bacteria > Actinomycetota > Thermoleophilia > Gaiellales > Gaiellaceae > GMQP-bins7. The sequence goes on along the minus strand of CAZMUG010000047.1, from coordinate 1,970 downwards.
TCGACGCGGATGGGCCCGGGGGCGGGTCGGTCGAGCACGTCGGGCACGTCGCGGACACGTACCTCGAGCACGTCCTCGAGCACTTCGGCTCCGACCTCTCGGGCCTGCGCGTGGGCGTCGACTGCGCCAACGGCGCGTTCTCGGATCTCGCCCCGAGGGCGCTCGAGCGGCTCGGCGCCGAGGTGCACGCGATCGGCGTCGCTCCGGACGGAGCGAACATCAACGTCGGCTGCGGCGCGACCGACCTCGCCGCGCTGAGCGCGCTCGTCCTCGAGCGCCGGCTCGATCTGGGGATTGCCTTCGACGGTGACGGCGACCGGATGCTCGCGGTGGACGAGCGCGGCGACCCGGTGGACGGGGACCAGATCCTCGCCGTCCTCGCGCCTGCGCTCGGCGTGGACCTCGTCGCGGTCACCGTGATGACGAACCTGGGGTTCCACCGGCTGATGGCGGAGCAGGGGATCCGGGTCGTCACGACGCCGGTGGGCGACCGCTACGTGCTGGAGGCGTTGCGCGAGGAGGGCGCCTTTCTCGGGGGCGAGCAGTCGGGCCACATCATCTGGCTCGGGAGCCACGTCACGGGCGACGGGCTGGCAGCGGCGCTCCTGCTCTGCCGCGCGCTCGGCGGGCGGGCGCTGAGCGATGCGGCGTCGGCGCTGCGCCGCTATCCCCAGCTCGTGCGGAACGTGCGTGTCTCCCGCCGTGAGCTGACGCAGCCCGTCCTCGACGAGGTCGACCGGGTGAACGCCGAGCTCGGAGACTGCGGCCGGGTGCTCGTCAGGCCGTCCGGGACGGAGCCTCTTGTTCGCGTCCTGGCCGAGGCGGAAAATAGGGAGGATGCAGAGAGATTGTGTGCTAGCATCGCCGCGCTCGTGGAAAGAGAGCTCGGCTGAGCCCGACGATGGGCGCCGGCCGGGCTCTTACGTGTTTATGAGCGGATTCCCAGACACCACGGACGCCTTCAGGGGTCTTCGCGCGCCGGCATCCGCACTCGCGGATGGCGGTTCCCGCCACGGACGCCGCGGCCGCGAAGCGGACGCCTTCAGGGGTCTTCGCGCGCCGGCATCCGCACTCGCGGATGGCGGTTCCCGCCACGGACGCCGCGGCCGCGAAGCGGACGCCTTCAGGGGTCTTCGCGCGCCGGCATCCGCACTCGCGGATGGCGGCGCTGCGTAACGAACCATGTGCGGCATCATTGGATACGTCGGGTCGCGTGAGTGCAAGCCGCTCCTCCTCCAGGGCCTCGAGCGCCTGGAGTACCGCGGGTACGACTCCGCCGGGATCGCCCTGCTCGAGGACGGAGGGCTCGACTATGTCCGCGCCGTCGGCCCGCTCGGCGAGCTGAAGGAGCGCGCGGCCGCCCATCACTCTCGGGCGACGACGGGTCTCGGCCACACGCGGTGGGCAACCCACGGCGGCGTGACCGAGGAGAACGCCCACCCGCTCGCCGGGTGCGAGGCGGCGAAGGTCTCGATCGTCCTCAACGGGATCGTCGAGAACTACCGCGAGCTGAAGGAAAGCCTCACCGCCGAGGGTCACTCGTTCACGTCCGACACGGACGCCGAGACGGTCACGCATCTCGTCGAGCGCCACTACGACGGCAACCTCGTCGAGGCCGTGCGGCTGGCCTTCAACGAGCTCGAGGGCCACTTCGCCTTCGTGGTCATCCATCGTGACCACCCCGGGCTCCTCGTCGGAGCGCGCCATCAGGTGCCGCTCGTAGTGGGCGTCGGGAACGAGGAGATGTTCCTCGCCTCGAACGCGGCCGCGTTCCTCGGCGAGACGCGGGTCGTGCAGTTTCCGGGCGACGGCGAGCTGGCAGTGATCCGGCCGGGGGGAGCGACCTTCCTGCGCGCGGACGGCAGCCCCGTCGAGCACGCCTCGACCGAGCTCGACTGGGACGACGAGGGAGCGGAGAAGGGCGGGTTCGAGACCTTCATGCTCAAGGAGATCTTCGAGTAGCCCAAGGC
>CAZMUG010000046.1:0-16712 GCA_964569165.1 uncultured Gaiellales bacterium | reverse complement strand
GTCAGCCGGATGCCCAGAGCGCCGACGTTCGCGTTCAGGTGGTCGGGGGACCGCGTTCCCGGGATGGCGATCAGGGCCGGCGAGCGATGGAGCAGCCACGCCAGGGCCGTCTGAGCGGGAGTCGCCGCATGTCGTCGCCCGATCATCTCGAGCTGACCGCCGACTCGGGTCACTCCGCCCTTGGCCAGTGGCGCCCAGGCGATGAAGACGAGCCCTCGCTGCTCTGCCAGCTCGAGGACCGCATCGCACTCTCGATCCATGACGCTGTACCGGTTCTGCACCGAGACGATCGAGGCAGCGTCGAGCGCGCGGAGGAGCTCATGGGTGTTGACGTTGCAGACGCCGATCTCCCTGACCTTTCCCTCGCTCTGGAGCTCGGCCAGCGCTCCCACCGACTCCTCCAGCGGAACGTCGGGATCGACCGTGTGGAGCTGGAAGAGGTCGAGGCGATCCACGCCGAGACGGCGAAGGCTCGCCTCGCATGCGGCTTTCAGGTGCTCGGGACGGCAGTCCCGGCTCCAGCGTCCGGGCCCCTGGCGGGTGAGCCCGGCCTTGGTCGCGACCACGACGTCGTGATACGGATGGAGCGCCTCGCGGAGGAGGACCTCCGCGACCTCGGGGCCGTACGAGTCCGCGGTGTCGAAGAAGTCGACGCCGAGCTCCCGCGCCCGGCGCAGCAGTCGACGGGCGCCTTCCGGGTCACGTGGACTGCCCCAGACGCCGGGGCCGGTGAGCGACATCGTGCCGAGCCCGAGGCGTGAGACCCGGAGCACCCCGCCGATCGCCGCCGTCGCCGGGACGGCGATCATGCGGACTGGAGCTCCGGCTCCCGGCGGGTGCGGACGGGCGGCGGGCGCACCGCGTAGCGGACGGCACTCACCCCGAGCGCCCACTCGGCGAGCACGAGCCGGGGGAGCAGCCGCACGAAGCGGCGGCGCAGCTCCGGGACGCCACGTATCCGGTTGAAGATGACCGGGAGGCGGAGGAGCAGGAAGTAGTGGAGCGGAGCTCGGGCCAGCGCGCGCTTGTGCGCCCCCTCGCGCTGCACCGGCCCGATGCGGGCGAGCCCGTAGGCGAGCCTCCGCTGCTGGCCCCGGAGCTCGCGGAAGCTCTCGCGGCCGTGGTCGTGACGTGCGTGGAAGCGGGGGTCGAACACGAGCTCCATCCCTGCGTTGACGGCATCGGCGCAGAAGACGCCGTCCTCACCGCCGTAGCTCTCGTCCCAGCGCAGCGGGGCCTGCCGAGGAACTGCCACGCAGAACGACGAGATGAACCTGCGGCGGTGCGGGCCCCCGAGCGGCAGATAAGGCGTCTCGAACTGCAGGTACGCGACCCAGCCCCACGACGTGGTCGGGCTGAACGTCCGCGCGCAGCCGATGACGGCGCCGGGAAACTCCTCGAGCGCGCGGTCGAGCCCGGCGCCCCAGTCGGGCTCCGGGATCGCGTCGGCGTCGAGGAAGACGACGACGGCGCCGGAGGCCTCCTCCCAGCCCCTGTTCCTGGCGCCGCCGGCGTACCCCTTTCCGGTTCCGCGCACGACGCGGGCGGCGAAGGACTCGGCGATCTCGACGGTGCGGTCGGTGGAGCCGTCGTCCACCACGAGCACCTCGAGGGGCGGCGGGCTCTGAGCGCGGAGTGACGCGAGGACCCTCGCGAGCGTGCGCTCGGCGTCGAGGGCTGGGATCACGACGGAGTATGAGCGGGGCTCGCCCGTGTCCACGGCGTCCCTCTGATGATGCCTACCGGGCGGAGGGCCTGAAGAGGATGGGAATCGTCCTGGCGATGAGCTTGATGTCGTTCAGCAGCGACCAGTTCGTGACGTAGAGGTAGTCGAGCGTCACCATCTCCTCGAACGGGATGTCGTCACGCCCGAGCACCTGCCAGATCCCCGTGATCCCCGGTTGCAGGTTGAGCCGCTCGCGGCGCCAGTCGACGACGTGGTCGTCCTCCTCGAGGATGAGGGGCCGCGGCCCGACGAGGCTCATCTCGCCCCGGACGACGTTGACGAGCTGCGGAAGCTCGTCCCACGACAGGAGGCGCAGGACTCTGCCGACCCGCGTGACCCGCGGATCGTCGGACACCTTGAACATCCGCGGGTCGCCACCTTCCGCGAGGTGCTTGCTCAGCGACCGGACCTCGTCCTTTCGCTCCTCCGCGTCCGCCCGCATCGTCCGGAACTTGAGGATCTCGAACGTCCGCCCGCCTCTCCCCATGCGAACCTGCTTGAAGAACACCGGCCCCGGCGAGTCCAGCTTGATCGCGCACGCCGCCGCCAGCAGGAACGGCGAGAGGACGAGCAGGCCGAGCGCAGCCGCTGCGACGTCCAGCGTGCGCTTGAGCAGCAGCGCCGAGCGTGAGAGCCGAAGCGGAGGCAGCCCGATCATCGGGACGCCCTCGGCATGGTGGAGCTTGATCTTGGGCCCGATGACCTCGAAGAGCCTCGGCACGATGTCGATCTGGACGTCGAGGTTCCGCAGCGCGCGGACGACGCCGATCAGCGCCTCGTGCGAGTCGTTCGAGAAGGCGATGACGACCCGCTCGACCCCGTATCTCTCGACGGTGGCGACCAGTTGCTCGGGTGTTCCGAGGATCGTCAGGTCGCCGAGGCCCGGCTGGCGCTCCTTCGGCTCGGCATCGATGAAGCCCACGACGTTCAGGCCGTACTCGTCGTGCTGCCGGATCTTCTTGGCGATGAGCTGGCCCACCTCTCCGGCGCCGACGATCAGCGTGTTCTGGACGTATGCGTCGGTGCGGCGGCACAGGCCGCGGGCGAGGGCGCGGAACGAGGTCACCAGGAGGATCGCCAGCAGCCAGAAGGAGACGATCCGCTCGACGCTCGGGTTGGCCGCGTCGGTGACCGTCGCGCTGACGAAGAGCAGCCAACTCCCCACGGTGACGAGGTGGAACACCCCGACGAGGTCGTCGGCCGTGGAGTGGTCGTTCCGCTCCTCGTCGTCCGAGTACAGCCCGTATACCCTGGCGACGGCGATCCAGAGCGGGAGTGAGAGCGAGAAGATGAGGAACTCGTACCGATCCTGGATCAGGTCCCTTCCCTCGGTTGCCGCGAGCGAGAGCGTCAGCCCGAACGCCAGCGTGAGGCCCGCGACATCGGCGAGGGCCAGCGCACGACGAACGAGCCAGCCCCGCCCCTTGCGACCCCCGCTCTCGTGGAGCCGCTCGACGACTGCAGCCGTGCGCGCGTCGAGCGCCGGAGCGCCGAGGTCCACCGCGTCCTCCCCCACGACGGACGTCGACGTCGTGGTCACGATCCTGCCTCTCGCCGGCCGTGCTTCCACCCCAGCCGACACTCACGGCTACGCACCAATCTCCCCATCTGCTCTCCCCTGAGCTCTCCTCTACGTCTCTCTCCAAACGTACTCGCTCGAGGGCGGTTGCGCAATGGGGGCAGCCCCGCCCGTGATCCTCCGCCCGTCGACGGCGACGGACGCGGGAGGCGGCTCGGGCTCCCTCAGGAGCTCTTCGACTCGACCAGCGCGGCGATGTCGCGGATCGTCCTGAAGTTGCCCGGGACGACGTCGCCGTCGTCGATCTCGACTCCGAACTCCTCCTCGAGGAGCGAGATGAGCGTGATCATGCCGAGCGAGTCCACGACCTGCTTCTCGAGGAGCGGATAGTGCTCGTCGACGTCCCCCCACGACCCGCCCCACTGCAGGTTGTCCGACATCAGGCTCTTGATGCGCGCTTCGGTAGACACTCGTCACCCCTCGCTCTCGGTTGAGTTCACGCCGCTCGTCTCTCGGCCCGCCCGGACTGCCTCGTCGGCGAGCGCCCGGCGGTCGATCTTCCCGGTCGAGGACCGGGGGAGCTCCGGTCTCAGGTCGTACGTCTCCGGTGCCATGTATCGCGGGAGCCGCTCGATGCAGAACCGGGTGAGCTCGTCCTCTTCCAGCGGGCCACGCGGAACGACGTACGCCTTGATGCGGTTCGTCACGACGTCGTCGGGGACGGCGACGACGGCGCACTCCAGGACCGACGGATGGAGGTTCAACGTCGCCTCGATGTCGCCCAGCTCGATGCGGTAGCCGCGGCTCTTGATCTGGGAGTCGCGGCGGCCGAGGAAGATCCAGTCTCCGTTCCCGTCGACGTACGCGAGGTCACCCGTGCGGTAGACGGGGTGGCCGTCCGAGCTCCCCTGCCAGTCGCGGAGCAGGGTCGCGCGCGTCCGCTCCTCGTCTCCCCAGTAGCCCTGCATGACCGTGGGCCCGCGCACGTACAGCTCGCCGACCTCACCGGGCGGCACGCTGGCTCCGTCCTCGCCAACGGCGAAGACCTCGACGTCGCGGATGGCCTTGCCGATGGGTATCGACGCCGGGGGCTCGCCCTTCCACTCGGGAACCTCGTACCACGTGCAGACGTTCGTCTCCGTCGGTCCGAAGAGGTTCGCGAAGCGAACGCCCGGCAGGAGCTCCATGAGGCGATGGAGGTGCTTGGTCGGGAAGACCTCGCCGGCGAACAGGATCGTGCGCAGCTTCGGCAGCGGGGTCTCCTGCAGCCTGCCGTGCAGGACGAGGAACGTGAGGATCGACGGTACGGAGTACCAGATGCTGATCTCCGCCTCGCCCATCCAGCGCGAGAGCTCGACCGGGAAGAGCGAGAGCTGCTGCGGGACGAGCACGACCGCGGCGCCGGCCGAGGCGGCCGCGAACAGGTCGAGGACCGAGAGGTCGAAGTGGAGCGGAGCGTGGCTCGAGAGGCGGTCCGTCTCGGTCACCTCGAACTCGTCGACGGCCCAGTCGACGAACGCCATCGCGTTCAGGTGGGACAGCATCACTCCCTTCGGCGTGCCGGTCGAGCCGGACGTGTAGAGGATGTAGGCGAGATCCGAGCTCGCGCGCCGTCTCCCTCCGAGCGGGTCGGGGTCGTGCGCTGCCAGCGAGGCGGACGTGAGGGTGCGCACGCCGGCGGGCGCCTCGAGCTTCTGCTCGGCGTTCGGCACGACGAGGGTCTCCACGGGCGCGCCCGCTGCGATGAGCCGGGGCCACTGCTCGGCCTTCTCGCTGCCGGTGACCAGGACCCGGAGGCCTGCGTCACGGGCGATCCCGCCGAGGCGTGCGGGCGGCGCCGCCGGGTCGAGCGGCACGTATGTCGCGCCCACCTTCAGGATCCCGTAGATGCCCGTCAGCGCCTCCAGCGACTTGTCGAGGTAGAGCCCCACCCTGTCCCCGTGGCCCACGCCGACGTCCACGAGGGCGCGGCCGAGGCGGTTCGCGGCGGCATCCAGCTCCGCGTAGGTCGCGACCCGGTCGCCGTCCACGACTGCGGGGCGCTCCGGGAACCGCTCGGCGGAGCGAGCGAGCAGGTCGTGGACGAGAGCCTCGCTCACAGCCCGAGGCTCCGGGCGGCGATGTTGTACTGGATCTCGGAGGTGCCGGAATAGAGGCGGCTTCCGATCGCGTCACGGACCTCGCGCTCGACCTCGTACTCCGTCATGTAGCCGTAGCCGCCGTGCACTTGCAGCGCGTCGAGGCTGGATCGGACGTAGCTCTCGCTGAGGTGGAGCTTCACGAGGGCGGAGTCGAGGGTGGCGGGGCGGCCGGCGTCGAGCATCCATCCGAGCCGGTAGACGAGGAGCCGCGCCGTCTCGAGCCGGAGCTTCATGTCGACGAGCCTGTGCGCCACGCCCTGGAAGCTGCCGATCGAGGACCCGAACTGCTTTCGCTCCCGCGCGTAGGAGAGCGCCTGCTCGAGCTGCCGCTCCATGGAGCCGACCGTGCTCGCGAGGATGCAGCTTCGCTCCCAGAGCATGGAGGCGTTGAAGACGACCATCCCGCCGCCGGGGGCGCCGAGTGTCGCCTCCTCGGGAACCTCGCAGTCGGTCAGTACGACCTCGCTCATCGGCGACGTGCGGAGCCCCATCTTCGACAGGGGCCGACCGAGGGACAGGCCGGGATTGTCCCGCTCCACGAGGAAGCCGGTCACCCCGGCGAAGCCCAGGCTCCGGTCGATGGTCGCGAACACGACGTAGAGATCGGCCTCCGGGGCATTCGTCACGAACGTCTTCGTCCCGTTCAGGACGTACCCGCCCTCGGAGGCGGCAGCCGTCGTGCTCAGGGCGAACGCGTCGGACCCGGAGTCGGGCTCCGACATCGCGTGCGCGGCGATCAGCGAGCCGTCGCAGAGGCCGGGAAGGTACCGGCGCTTCTGGCCCTCCGACCCGAAGTGGACGATGGGGGTCTCACAGGCCCAGAGCTGGGCGTTCAGCGAGAAGATCAGGCCGTTGTCGGAGCAGCCGTAGCCGAGCGCCTCGAGCGCGACGATCGTCGTCAGCGCATCCGCCCCCCCACCGCCGTACTCCGTCGGCACGGGCAGCCCGAGGAGGCCGAGGTCCGCGCAGGCCTTCCACTTCTCCCGTGGGAAGGCGGCTACCTTGTCCGCGTCGGCGACGCCCCCGTCGAGCTCGCGCCGCGCGAACTCGACGACGGACTGCCGCAGGGCCTGCTGGTCGTCGGAGAGCTCGAAGTCCACAGTGAGGTAGCCACGGGAACGCCACGGGCCCGTCCCATGCGCTTGACGGTCCGGATGTATCGCCTTATAGCCTTGGGTGGAGAAGAAGACAATACCCTCGGCGCGCCCGCGGACCGGCCAGTGTCCTCGCGGGGGCACGAGTGGCCCGGGAGGAGCCCACATGCCGGTCGATTACGAGCGCTTGGCGCACCTGCGGCGGTACGAGGACCCGGACGCGGGGATCTCCGAGGAGTTCCTCGACCGCCGGCTCGGGCCGGACCGCTCGTTCGCGCTGCTCTCGGCCCCGCTCTCCGAGCCGGCGAGCCTCGGCTGGGTGCTCTGTCCCTCGCTCGGGCCCGAGCACGGGAACCTCCGACGGCTCGAAGCGCTGATGGCCCGGAGTCTCGCCGCCGCCGGGTTCCCGACGCTCCGCGTGCGGCCGGACATCCATCCGACGCGCGGCGCGAGCGGCGAGATCGACCTCTCGGCCCGGCTGGCCGAGGCCGGCGAAGCGGTCGAGCTCCTGCGCGACACGAGCCGCGTGCGTGACGTTGGGCTGGGCGGAGCGCTGTTCGGCGGGACGGTGGCGGCGCTCACCGCCGACCGCCTTCGCGCTCCGGGCCTCGCCCTGATCGAGCCGGTCGTGAGGGGGAAGCAGTACGTGCGCGAGACGATCAGGCGGCAGGCGGTCGCCGAGCTCGTCACGGCCGGCGACGGGGCACCTGCCCGTGGAGAGACGGAGACGGAGCGGGACGGGCCCGCGGCGAGCCCGCTCGACGAGCTCTCGGCGACTGGCTCGACGTCATTGCGGGGTCTGCTCCTGTCGCAGGAGGAGTACGAGCGCATCTCCGCGGTCGACCTCGCCACCGAGCAGCTCGGGCTCGAGGGTGACGCCCTCCTCGTGGGGCTGTCGCCTACCGGGACTGCCTCGCGCGGCCTCACGGCGCTCGGCGACCGGCTTCGATCGCTCGGTGCGGAGGTGGCGGTCGAGGTCCTCCAGGATCCGCTCCCCGCACCGTTCGGCGAGTACTACTACAGAAACGAGGGGGGTGTGCGCGTCGACACGAGGCTCGAGCTCGACCGGCGCATCGTCTCGACCACGACGAACTGGGCAGTGGACACCTTCGTGAGAGGTCGACCGCGGGTCCCGGCATGAGGCAGTTCCCGCTCTTCGTCGACTCCGGCAACGCTCGAGTCGCGGCGATCGTGACCGTGCCCGACTGCGATCCGCGCGGCGTCGTCCTCTCGCTGGCGGCGACCGGCCGCCACAACGTGATCGGCTCGACGCTCTGCGCCCACCTCTCGCAGCGAGTCGTGGAGCAGGGGCTCGCGTCGGCGAGGCTCGACTACACGGGCACCGGGGACAGCCCCGGCCTCGTGTCGTCGTGGACGCCTTCCGACGTCGCTGCGGCCGTGCGACAAGCCGAAGCGGTGCTCGAGACGACGATGAGCTCGCTCGGCGTCACGCGCTTCGCGGTGGTCGGCACGTGCTACGGGACTCGCGTCGCGCTCAGCCTCGTTCCGACCCCGGGCTGCGTGAGCGCCGTCTGTCTCGCGCCGCCGATTCTCGACTACGGCGGCTTCTCGCGCGCGAGCAGGCGAATCGGCGCGCGCAAGACCCTCTCCGCCCTTCGCGGGAACGCGCTGGTACGGCGGCTGGCGGCACCCCTGCGCGGCACGGTCCGCGCTCGGAAGCCCGCCGCGCCGGTCATCGCCGCCCTCGACCGGCTCGGGCAATGCCCGATCGCCTTCCTGTACGGCAAGGACCCGTGGGAAGACCACTTCGACCCGCAGGTGCAGGAGGTCCTCGACGGACTGCGGGCCTCGCTGCCCGCCGAGCACCGGGACCGCTTCGAGCTCCGGATGCTTCCCTGGGGGCCCCTGACGACCTTCGACATCCTCCCGCCGGGCGACAAGGAGGCGGTGGTCGGTGCCGTTCTTCCCCTGATCTGCGGTCCGTTCGACGAGACACCCGACGTCCGGGTTGCGATGGCTGCTTCGGCTACGGCCGCCGGTGTCGAACCCGGCCCGGACGACGGAGAGGCCCGGGGGTAGCCCCGGGCCTCTCGCGCGACTCGGTCGGCGCGCCCGCTACTCGCGCTGGCTGCTCGACTGATTACGCCACGTCCTCGTTGCCCGGTCCCACCTCTGGCAGATGACGTTCTCCAGGCGAAGGCTCCCCGTGGCCTCGCACGGCTCCGACGCGTTGTAGCCGACGCACTTGGGATCGGTGCCGTCGTTACGGCCGGTGCGGAACCCCGCCCCGACGACCTCGTTCCCCGACCGGGTCTGTCCGGCGGCGAAGAGGCCGTGGTTGCAGGTCACGTAGCGCCCGCCGTACACGTCCACGTCGTAGTCGTTCGACCAGAAGATCGCACCGCCCGCGCCGATGCACGTGCTCGTGCCGGCGTCCCAGTTGCCCGAGGTGCCGTTCACGATGTCGAGCCGGGCGGGCAGATGGTCCGGATGGAACTGCCAGCCGTCCTGGTGCGCGGCCGAGTTTCCGAGCGGGCCGCAGTCGAAGTTGCCGGTGATCTGGATGTCCGTCGGGCCGGCCGTGCGGAACTTGCCGGCGCCGCCGGCGGCCCCCAGGCTCACACCGTTCGCGTTCGAGGCCACGATCAGGTCGATGGTGTCCGAGTTCCCGTCGCCGCGGCAGCCGGAGACGAGGTCGACGTGGCCCTGGTCGCCGAAGTCCGGGTTGCCGGTGAAGTTCCACACGAGCTTCAGCGGAAGCGGCCCGTACGAGGACAGGGGCCGGTCGCAGCGGAACTGCTGGTTGGTGAAGTTCAGCACCGTTCCGAACGCGCAGTTCGTGCCGGCGAGGTTCCACTGCGTGCGGTTCGAGATCAGGCACCTCGTGCCGTTGGACGGCGGCGGGGGCGCGGCGTTCGTCTCGTCGTCGTCCGTGGGGCTCGAGCAGCCCGGGTCGTTCATGTCGATGCGCCCGTCCCCGTCGTTGTCCCGCGTGTCCGCGCACTGCGCCGACTGCGGGGGAGGGGCGCTGGCGCTCGGGCGCAGCAGCACGAGCGCACCGAGGCTGCACCTCGGAGGGCTCGCCACCCGCGCGGCGGGCTCGCCGCTCGACCCGCTGCCCGACAGCGCCTGGTCGGCGACCGCGAGCGAGGCCGACGGATCGGCGGCGACGATGGCGCCGGAGCGCTTGGTCATGGCCGCCGGACCGGTCGGGTCCGCCGCTGCGCTGTGCGCGAACGAGGCAACCAGGAGCCTCGCGTCGCCGGAGGCCGTCACGGGCGTCGTCTTGACGAAGACGGAGTTGCGCGTCATGCGCCCGCTGCTCCCCTCGATCGGGCTCGCGGTGTCGACGCCGGTGTACGCGAGCACGGAGCTCGCGACCCCGGTCGGCACCGGCGACGAGAACGTGTACGACGCGGGCTCGGAGCCGCCGGCGACCCGGTAGTAGACGGACTGGGCGAGCACGGTTTGCGCCGATCCCGAGCAGTCGTCGCGCCGAACGAGCGTCCACCCCGACGGTGCGCTGACCGCCGTCGCCGCATCGACCCGCGCAGTCACGGCCGCGACGAGCACGTCTCCGGCCGAGGTTCCCGCCGGCCTCGAGACCGTGACCGACGACGAACCGGCCGACTGTGCGCTCGACGCAGAGCGCAGGGACGGCGACGTCGCCGCGGAGGGCGACCCTGCCCCGAAGCGGCTCGTCGATGCGAAGGCGAGCGCTGCGAGGAGCAGCGCCACCGCTGCGATGCGCATTCCGGTGAGCGAGGTACTGGTCGAGTGTCGCGAGTGCGGCAGCTTGTGAAGCATGGGAACCTCTCAGGTGAGAAGGGCGGCTGGAAGGGCGGCTTTCGCACAGCCGTCATCGGCGACCTTTGGCTGGCCCTCCTCCCCCAAAATGGGGGGTATGCAGCACATTCCACTCGAAATGGGGAGATAGCTCCGGCCGTCGCGGGCTATCCCGGGTGCCGTTCGAGAGCTACCGATGAGGGCCCGCGCACGGCCCGCCCGCCCCGGAGCGAGCTGCGCGCAGGCCCGCGCTCAGCTCGCCGGCGTGAGGGCGAACGTGAAGATGATGTGGGACCTCTTCCAGGCGACCGTCTGCGAGCCGAAGTCGAACGCCCCGGCGGATGCTCGGGCGAGCGAGTTGAGCCCGAGCGCCCCGTCGGTCCCGGTCGCGGTCCTCGACTCCTCGACGTCCTCCGGCACCGTGGCCGCGCCGCCCGTGTAGTCGCCGAGGACGAGATCGTCCTCGAGGGCGGTCAGCGCGACGACCCGCCGGTTGGCTCCGAGCGTCGTGACGTCCGCCGGGGTGAGCGCCGAGGCGCTCGCTCCGGTGCTCGCCGCAGCCTCGTAGGGGGTCCCCGACGTGGCAGCGCCCGTGAAGCGGTACATCCGTCCGAAGAGCAGGTTCGTGCCCGATGCCTTGGTGACCGCCAGCGTCCCGGACTCGGTACCGGTCGCACGTCTCCAGAACCACTCCGCGCGCATGCCGCCCTGGGTGCGCGCATCGCCCGCTGCGAAGCCCGCGGGAACGTCGATGTCGACGTTGTCCTTCGTGAGCGCGAAGAGGACCAGGACGTCGTTGGCGGCGATGCCCGCCGGGTACGGGACGTCGACGGACGAGGCGAGCGCCGCGGCCGCGGCGCCCGCGGAGCCGAATGCCGGTGCTCCGCCCGGCGGTGGCGGAGAGCTCGCGACTACGATCGAGAGCGCCTGCGTGTCCGACGCTGCGACCGCGTCCGTGACCTGCACGGTGAAGTCGTAGGTCCCCGCGGTCGTCGGCGTTCCCGAGACCGTCGCGCTCGGGGTCCCGGTCGGGCTCAGCGTGAGCCCGGGCGGAAGGCTCCCCGAGACCAGTGACCAGCCGTACGGCGGCGTGCCGCCGGTCGCCGACACGGCCTGCGAGTACGCCTGTCCCACCGTTCCGCCGGGCAGGGCCGTCGTCGTGACGGCGAGGGCTGGAGGCGGGGGCGGGGCACCCTCGCTGCACCTGATCGCCTTGCCGTTCGTGAGCACCGCACTGTTCCGTGAGTACTGCGTCCCCGCGGTTCCGGTCTGGTTCTCGACACCGGCGGTCGCCGAGCGGCCCGCGTTGTACCTGACGTTTCCGAGGTCCGTGTCCAGGTAGCGGAAGCGGATCTCGTTGGTCGTCTCGTAGAGCGAGGCCTCGAACGTCGCCGCACCGACGTTCGAGAAGTGCGGGACGTCGAGCCACTCGACGTGGAAGACGCGATTCGGCGCCGCGCCCGTGGTGCTCGAGTAGACCGCGCCACCCGAAGCCGGGTTCAGGTCGTCCCAGAATGGCGCGATCACGCCGTTCGGCATGGCGGTGCCCGGGATCGCCGGGTTGTTGGAGACGTTCGCACCCGAGCTCGAGCCCAGCGTCAGGAAGCCGTTCGTCGAGACGAACGCCTGCGTGTGCGCCTGTCCGTAGAACGTGAACGCGAAGGGCAGGCTCACCGGAGTGGAGGCGTCGTCGCTCGCCAGCGGGAGCTGCGTGCCGCCGGTCGCGTCGACCCACGAGTCCGAGATGTCCTGGCAGGAGTAGCCGTCGCCGCTCCCGCCCGTCGCGGTCCCGGTCGCCGTCGCGACGTCCGAGCTCCCCCCGATCGTCACCGTCGCGGCGACCGTGAGCGGGCCGGACGCCGTGGGCGTGAACGACCCCGTGTAGCGGCCGTTGTCCGGGCTTGCCGCCGTCATCGCGACCGCCGAGCCGTTGACGGTCACGCTCACGTTGGCGAGTCCCGCCGGCGACGCGCAGCTCGCTCCGAGCACGCGGATCGCGAGCGGCTGGCCCACGCTGACGCTGAACCCCGTGGGAGGCGTCAGGAGAACCACCTTCGGCGCGTTCGAGCACGAGACGGCGGTGAAGAGATTCAGTCGACCGCCCGTGACCGTGATCCCGTCGAGCGAGGCCTTGTGGTCGACGGACCGCATGAGCAGTGCCTTGAGCCCGTACGCCGACGCTGTCGGGAAGCGGGCCTTCAGGAGCGCAGCCGCTCCCGCGACGTGGGGAGTGGCCATCGAGGTGCCGTTGAAGAGCGCATACCCACCGCCTGGGACCGTCGACAGGATGCTCGTCCCGGGAGCCGCGAGGTCAACGGTCGAGGCTCCGTAGTTCGAGAACGAGGAGCGCAGGTCGTTGTGGTCGGTCGCCGCCACGGCCGTGATGACGTCCGCGCCGTACGTCGCCGGATAGTAGGGCGAGGCGTCGTTGTTCGAGGAGAGGTTGCCGGCGGCGGCGACGAAGAGCATCCCTCTCGTGGCGCCGTACTCGATCGCGTCGAGGAGCGCCTGGCTGAACCCGCCGCCGCCCCACGAGTTGTTCGAGATCTGGATGCCCTCGTCGGCCGAGTAGATGGTCGCTGCGATCGCGGCGGCGGTCGTGCCGTTACCGGAGGCGTTGAGGAACTTGAGCGCTGCGATCCGCACGTCCCAGTTCACCCCGACGACGCCGACGCCGTTGTTGCCGACGGCGCCGATCGTCCCGGCGACGTGGGTCCCGTGGCTGTTGTCGTCGTGCGGGTTGTTGTCGTTGTTCACGAAGTCCCAGCCGCGCCAGTCGTCCGTGTAGCCGTTCGAGTCGTCGTCGACCCCGTCTGCTCGGTCGGCGCAGGCGATCGTGGGATCGGACGAGCCGCAGTTCTCCCCCGGGTTGACCCACTGCCTCCCGGCGAGGTCCGGGTGGCCGAAGTCCACGCCGCTGTCGGTGACGCCGACGACGATGCTCGAGCTCCCCGTGCTGACGTCCCACGCCTCGGGCGCGTCGATGTCCGCGTCGGGCGTTCCCCCGGTCTGACCGGTGTTGTGCAGCCCCCAGAGCTGCGAGAAGGACGGGTCGTTGGGTGTCGCGGCGGCCGTCAGGACGTAGTTTGGCTCGACGTAGCGGACGCGGGGGTCGTCCAGGAGCGCCTTCGCAACGCGCTCCTGCGTGGCAGGAGCGGTGCGAACGACGACGGCGTCGATCTGGGGCAGCCGCCGCTCCGGGCTCCCGCCCGCCCGGCGAACGGCGGCGGTCTGCTCGACCCCGAGGACCGACCGCTCGAATCCGGCGATCAGCTCGCCCGGGACGGCATCGGGTCGTGCCGCGGCCTGCGACGTCGGCCGGGCCACTCCCCCCGAGGGCCCGACGAGCATGCCGAGCAGCAGCGTGGCGAGCGTGAGTCGGCGCAGTCGGTGCGAGCGCGTCAAGCCGGTCCTCCCTTCCCCCTGATCCGCCGGCCGCGCCGGCCGGCGACGCTCATGATCCCGCATCTCGTGGAGCCTGTCCAGGGCGTCGCCGAGACGAGGCCGAGGCTGCAGTCGTCCCGCCTCCGGGCCCTTGTGATTCCTGCGGCATTGTGTAATGCTCGCGCGGGATCGCGGGCATCTGGGACCCGCGCCGGAGAAGGAGGGGAGGAATGAAGAAGGTCATCGCCGTGCTGGCCACTGTCACTGCGACAGTCGCCGTGGCCGTCGGAGTCGCGTCCGCATCGGGCGGGCCGCTCTATGAGGACAGCGAGTTCGCGTGCGGTGTCTTGGACCGCGACGGGAGCTTCGTCCTCACGTACGACTCGTACCTCGTGTGGTACGCGAGCGGCAAGGTGTACCTCCGCTGCGAGGCGTGGGGCACGCCGGGCGACGCGAGGGTCACGACCAGCGGCTTCCCGTGCGGGCTCGGCGAGTTCGGGTATGCCAGCCAGTCGAAGAACACGGTCGGCCGGGAGGGTCACATCCAGCTGACGTGTACCGGGTTCATGCATCCGGACAACGAGATCGACTCGGCGTCGTCTGCGGGCTTCGGCGCCGGCTAGACGGCTTGGCATGCGTGCTTCCGCACGCGGCTACGAGCATGGCAGGCGGGCCGCCTTCGGGCGGCCCGCCCGTTCGTAGGAGGCCACGACCGCGACGGCGTGGTGATACCGTCCCGCATCGGTTCCGCCGCGGATCGGCCTCGGGGACGAGAGCGGGGAGGAACGGCCAAGGAGACCATGACCAGCTTCGGACGAGCCCGCCCGTGAAGATCGTCGACGTCACGCCCCTGGCGATCGAGGACGTCAGAGTCGTCCGCTTCGCCCGCTTCCGCGACGACCGCGGGTACTTCACCGAGCCGTACCGACGGAGCGACCTCGACGGGAACCCGGCGACGGGCTTCCTGCGCGGGCTCGGCTTTCCGCAGGCGAACGAGAGCTTCTCCCACGCTGGCGTCGTGCGCGGCCTGCACTTCCAGTGGAGCCCGTTCATGGGGAAGCTCGTGCGGACGATCCGCGGGCGGATGGTCGACCTCGCGCTCGACATCCGGCTCGGCTCTCCGACCTTCGGGAAGATCGTCGCCTACGACATGCCTTCGTCCCCCGGGAGTGAGTGGTCGGAGTGGATCTGGGTCCCGCCGGGCTTCGCGCACGGCAACTACTTCACCGAGGAGACGACGATCGAGTACTTCTGCAGCGGCGAGTACTCGCCGGGCAACGAGGCCGGCGTGTCCCCGCTCGCGGACGACCTCGACTGGTCGCTGTGCGCGCCGGAGCTCCACGACGAGCTCCGCTCCCTGCTCGACAGCGGGGCGATCCTGAGCGAGAAGGACCGCGACGCGGGATCGCTCGCCCGCTGGCGGGGAGACCCGCGGTCCGCCAACTTCACCTACTCCGAGCTCGCGGTCACGCCGTGAAGGTCGTGGTCTTCGGGCCGGCCGGCCAGCTCGGCACGGACCTCGTCAGGACCCTCACCGGGCACGGTATGGACGTCGTCCCCGCGACCCGGAGCGATGCCGACCTCACGGACCATGCCGCGGTGAGCGCGCTCCTCGCGCGCGAGCGGCCCGACGCGGTCGTGAACTGCGCCGCCTACCACGACGTCGCCGGGTGCGAGGAGAGCCCCGAGCTCGCGTTCGCCGTCAACGCCACCGGCGTCGAGAGCCTCGCTCGGGAGTGCGCGAGGGTCGGCGCGAGGCTCATGACCGTCAGCACCGACTACGTCTTCGACGGCACGAAGCGCGACGGCTACACCGAGGAGGACGAGCCGAACCCGTTGAATCGCTACGGGGAGAGCAAGCTCGCCGGCGAGCGGCTGGCCCTGGCCGCGCACCCCGCGACGTTCGTCGTGCGTACGCAGAGCCTGTTCGGACTGGCCGGGCCGAGCGGAAAGGGGCTCAACTTCGTGGATCTCATGGTCAAGCTCTCCGGAGAGCGGGACGAGCTCAAGGTCGACCAGTTCCGCATGGCCCCGACGGCGACGCTCCCTCTCGCGGAGAACATGCACGCCCTGCTTCTCACGGACGCGTTCGGCGTGTATCACATGAGTTGCCAGGGAGCGACGACCTGGTATGAGTTCGCTCGCGCGATCCTCGAGCGGATCGGCTCGACGACGACGGTGACGCCCGTGGCCAACGACTACTACCCCACGACCTTCGCCCGCCCGGAGAGCACGTACCTCGTCAACGCGGGCCTCGAAGCCATCGGTCTCGACCGGATGCCCGGCTGGGAGCAGGCGCTCGACGTCTATCTGCGTGCGAAGGGCCTCGCCGGCGCGGGCGCCGGAGGCCGGACGTGAAGATCCTCATCGTCGGAGGAGCCGGGTACGTCGGCTCTGCTCTCATCCCTGCTCTCCTCGAGCGGGGTTACGAGGTGGACGTGATCGATCTCAAGTGGTTCGGCGTTCACCTGCCCGCGGAGGTGCCCGTCGCGGACAAGGACATCCTCACGTGCTCGACCAGCGACCTGGAGGGCTACGAGCAGGTGATCTTCCTCGCAGGCCTCTCGAACGATCCGATGGCCGAGTTCGACCCGGCGATGAACTTCTCGGCCAACGCAGCCGTCCCGTCGTATCTCGCGTACCTCGCCAAGCAGGTGGGCGTACGGAGGATGATCTACGCGTCCTCGTGCTCCGTGTACGGCTACACGGTCAACGAGCTCTACGACGAAGAGGCACCCGCGGTCTCGAGCTATCCGTACGGCATCTCCAAGCTTCAGGGCGAGCGGGGTGTGCTGCAGATGCAGGACGAGGGCTTCTCGACCATCGCGCTACGCAAGGGGACGATCTGCGGCTACAGCCCGCGAATGCGGTTCGACCTCATCGTCAACACGATGTATCGCGCGTGTATCAAGGACGGCAAGATCACCGTCAACAACCCGTCGCTCTGGCGTCCCATCCTCGACATGCGAGACGCGATCTCCGGGTATCTGCGCGCGATCCAGGCGGACTACTCGATCAACGGCGTCTTCAACATCGCGTCCGACAACTACACCGTCGGCCAGGTGGGTGACAAGGTGAAGGAGGAGATGGAGAAGCTGCTC
>CAZMUG010000045.1:0-16777 GCA_964569165.1 uncultured Gaiellales bacterium | reverse complement strand
GCTCTACGTGGGGCTGTCGCGGCCGAGCGTCTTTCTCTCGCTCTTCGTGCCGAAGTCCGCGACGAAGCGGCTCGCGATCTGAGCCTCAGGATCCCGCACTGCGAGCCGGGAGTACAGCGGCTCTTCGGCACGATCGACCTCACGGACGTGTCCCGAGGAGCGGATTGTCGAATCTGGAGACAGCCGCGACCATCGCACGATGCTCGAGTGCACCGATGCGAACGGCCGGAGAGTCGAGCTCTCGGCGTCGCGGTGGAGGCACATCGTCCGCCGGCACCCGTACATCAGGGTGACGCCCGAGGTCGTCATCGAGGCGGTGGTCCGTCCCGATGCGCACCTTCCCGGGAGACGGCCCGGCGAGGAGTGGTTCTACCGTAGAGACGTCGGGCCGAGCTCCTGGATAAAGGTCGTCGTACACTTCGAGCACGGCCGCGGCGTGATCAAGACGGCGTTTCCTCGGAGGTCGCTTCCGTGAGCATCACCATCGGCGGGATCAAGTACGACGACATCTACTACGACCGAGAGGTCGACGTTCTCTACCTCTGGTCTGGCGCTCCTCGCAGACCGGCCTCCGACGACGCGTCCCCCGAAGGGCACTACCTCCAGTTCGACGAGTCCGGATCGCTGATCGCCATCACCCTCGTCAACGCCCGCTGGATCTTGGAGCGTGAGGGCAAGGTGGTCGTCACGCTGCCGAACGGCGACCGGCTCGAGGCCGACCACCTCGAGCCGCTGCTCGCTGCCGCCTGACGTCTACGCGTTTCGGGCAACGGGCCGACGGCTGTGGTTGCGGTCTGAGCTCCTCGGCTTCTCGATCTTCCGCGTCCAGGGGCCTCGAGCGAGTCGTTGTCGGGCTGTGCGAGCTCGACGGCGCGCGCGAGCAGACGCTCTACGTGGGGCTGTCGCGGCCGAGCGCGTTTCTCTCGCTCTTCGTGCCAAAGGCGGCAGCACACAGGGTTCCCGCCTGAGAAGTCAGTACCAGATCGCCACCGGGCGGCCGTCGATGTTCTCGGGAGGATCGGGCAGACAGCTCGCCGCTCCGCTCGCGATCCGATGGCCGCTCCAGGCAGCTGCAGCCGCGTCGAGCACGTCATCGATCGGCACGCCTGCCGCAACTCCGACGTCGCCGAGCTCGATCCCGCCGCTGCGAAGCAGCTCGAGTCTCTCGAGCACCCCGCCGTACGACTTCTTCCGGTAGCTCAGCTCCGCGCCGTCATTCATCGCCCGAAACGAGACCTCCGGATGCACCTCGCGGAGTCGCGCGTCAGCTACCGCGAGGGCTGTCACGTGCGTGATTCGCGGACCCAGCGCGTGCGCCTGCGCGGAGACTCTGCTCCCCGGGCCGAACGGCGCCTCGAGTTGCTCGCGGCGAGGTGTGGTGAAGACGGTGCTCGCTGCGCCTCCCAGGTACCGACGCGCCGCTGCGTCTGCGTCGCGCGGACCGAACCCGATCGGCACATCGATGGCGATGACCTCGGCCGCGGCGAGAGCCTCGAACCGCGTCTCGATCGGCTGAAGAACATGAGCCGCGTCGAACCTCCCGTCCACGAGCTCGACTGCAACCCAGCCGCGCCTAGTGCCATCAACTCCAGCGACTCTCATCGACCTGGGACACCGGCCCGCTCAACCATTCGCCGAGTCTATGACCGTGCGAGCCTCGGGCTGCGGCGTCGAATGACAGGAAGCAACGCACGGCCGACTTTCTTCACATCGCCGAGGTGACCCGACGGTTCACGCATCCCTGATTTCCAGCCGCTACCTGCAGATCGCGCACCGCCGCGGCGCGGCGCCGACCTCGCGACCCGCCCACGCGGCGATGTGGAGCTCGTCGTCCGAGCACACCTTGACGTACGGCCCCGTCCACGGACCGCCCCGCGTCGGTCGTCCACCGATCGTCCGACATGAGGCTCGATGGAGGATCAGGTAGTCGGGCCGCGGGCTCCGTGCGACGTTGAGGACGAAGCCGTCCGAGTGCGCGGCAAGCCACGCGAGATACCCACCGTCGTCGTCGCGGAACACCTCGACCACAAGCTCACCACTGCGCTCGACACCCGGCTGCGGCGCACGAGCCGGGGGGCTGCTCCGGGCCCCGGGGCTTGGCTGCTCCGCTCGTTGGAAGAGGGGCGTGTACGTGCCCGAGTACGCCCACAGGAACAGGTCCAGCAGCCGGCACTCCGTCAGATCCTTCCCTCGCTTGAGAAGGTCGCGCCGGAGACGCTGGAACACGGTCAGGTTCGCGTCGAGCTCCCGCTTGTAGCTGCGTATCAACGCGATCGCGTAGGCGGCTGCGTCGGGCGTTCGCCGCAGATCCTCGACGCCGCGTAGGTAGCCCTCCACCACCGCGTCGAGGATCGGAATGAGCGCCGGCCTCTTCTTGTGCAGCACCTTCGTCTGGCGGGCGAGTCGTACCTCGGGAATCCCGTCCAGGACGCGGAAGAGCTCCTCGAGGGCTGTCCACGGAATCGCCGTCTCGTCCGCCACGAGAGAGGCCGACGTCGGGATGTCGCGCAGCGCAGCGCCGATCGCCGACGATCTCGCCGAGATCCCCGCCATCACGCGCGGAGACATCCGAGCGATGAGCGCGTTGGCGACGCGAATGTCCGACTCGGTGAGAACGTCGTCCTGGGCGACCGGTGCGAGGTCGTAGCGCTGGTAGCTGCCGTCACGCGACGCGTCCGACCCGTGTCGCCGAGCACCGCCTGCCGAGTGCCCACCTCGATCGCACCGACCCCCTCTGGCTCGCGTGCGACCCCCGTGCCGGCAGCTTGACCCAGCTCAGCGAGTGTCGCGTCGCGGAGATTCGCCCACGAGTCGCCCTTTGGCGAAGCGAGTCTCAGCGCGCAGAACGCGAGCTCGCGGTTGCGATCGACCGTCAGCCGCAACCTGCCCTCGAGGCGCGGGAGGTAAACGAGGAACGACTCGATGTTCCTCGCCTCCGCCCAGCGCTCGCCGTTCTCTGCCGACATGAGCCTCACGTCAAGCTCGACGTCTGGATGCGCAACGCGGTAGCACGACGCCTCTGCATGGACGTCCGACCGACCTCCAGGCGTCTCGGACACGTGGACGGCCAAGTGGTTTCCTTGACGAATGAGGAATCCGCTCTCCGTGGCAATCGAGATCACCCCGGCCGGTCTCCTTGCAGACCGAACCCGTACAGCCGCCACTGCATCGCGGTCGGCGAAACATCGAATCGCGCCGCACACGCGGCGACGTCCACCAGTTCCCCCCACGCCTCCCGCACCGCCGGCTCCGGCATCAGGAGCTCCGCGGCGAAGACGTTCGCCTCGCGCTCGAGCGCACGGTCGGCCGCATCCGTGAGGTCGACCGGGCGGCAGTAGGACGGCTCCAGGGTCGGGGCGCGGCCCTCGAGGCAGTGGCAGACCCAGTGGCCGATCTCGTGGGCGATCGTGAAGCGCGGGCGGCGGATCGGCGTGCCGTCGTCGGCCACGGCCTCGGCGGCGTTGAGGACGATCCTGCGCTCGACGGGCAGGAGCATGCCCGAGCAGTCGATGTCGTGGCGCTCGTCGATGCGCAGGCCGAGCAGATCCTCTGCAATCGCCTCGACCGGAACCGGCACGCACTCGCCGCCGTAGAGGCCGAGGTATCGCTCGCGGACGGCATGCGCGCGCGGATCCTCGTACTTCACTGCCACAGACACGTCCAATCCTCCCCGGTCAGGGGCTGCCTGTAAAGAGCCTGTCGACTTCGTCCCGCTCCGGAGCGGGCCGAGACGCGCGCTTCAGCAACTCAGGCCCCACGTCGACCCGCCTTTCGAGGGACCTGAGCGCCACTTCGGCGCCCCGCATGAAGACGGCGTCGAACTCAGCGGGAGGCGGGGGCCGCAGGCCGGCGAGGACGCGAACGTTCGCGTCCAGAATGCCTGCGAGCGCATCCCAGACCCGGCGGCTCACCGGCTTCGGGTCGAGGACGCCGACCTCGAGGTCGGAGTAGTAGCGCCGTACCTTCGCGCTCTTCGAGACGTCGAGCCCGAGGGCGCTCACGAGCGCGGCGACGACGGCGTCGCGCGTCAGCCGGCGCCGCTGCCTGAGCACGAGGAGCGCCGGCTCGCGCTCGAGCCGGGCCTGCATGAGCACGACCTCCTCCTCGGTCGGCTCGCGCGCGGGCACGGCCTGGAGGAAGCGGTCGACGAGCTCGGCGAGCGCGTCGGCGTCCTCCCCGGCTCGCTCGAGGTACGCGAGGACGTCGGGCGCCTCGCCACGCCGGTAGGCGACGGCGAACTCGTCGAAGAGCCTGGCGGTCGCCTCGTTCACGCCGCGCTCCTGCGCAGCTTCTCGAGCGCGCGGAAGTGGATCTGGTGCACGGCGTTCGGCTCCTTGCCCAGCCGTTCGGCGATCGCCTTGAAGTCGAGGTCGGCCTCGCCGTAGTGGAGCTCGATCACCACGGCCTCGAGCTCGGTGAGGCCCTCGAGCATGGCCTCGAACCCGCCCCAGTCGTCGAGCGGGCCCTCCGACTCGGTCGAGAGGCGGTGGAGCGAGTCCTCGATGTCCTCCTCGTAGCGCAGCGCCGCGAAGTACTCCTTCACCTTCCACGTGACCACGTTGTGCACGACCACGCGGAAGGGGACGCGGTAGCGGCGGCCGCGCTTGAGCTCGGCCACGAGGCGCTCGTACACGTTCTGGGCGACGTCGAGCGCGTCGTCCGGGTTGCGCACCTTCGCGCGGCAGCGGTCGAGGATCACGCCGAGGTAGCCCTGGAGGAGGAGGCCGATCTCGCCGGCCTCGAGGAGTCGTGTGTCCTCGGCGTCTCGCGCATCGTGCATCTCCGACGTAGTCGTCTCGGACACGTTCGGATCTTACGAGTCTCGCCGGGACCTCCCGCGTAAGGCGCCCCGCGTGGCGCCCTGACTCCGGGGAAACGAGAGGAGAGGCATGTCGCGCAACACAGAGACCCGGGTCGGCGACCGCGGGGGCCGCCGGGCCGCCGGCGGGATCGCACGTCCCGGCGCGAGAAGACGAGCGTGATCGTCATCCGCTGGGACAACGACGAGCGGGACGTCGGGTCGACCTGGCAGGAGGTCCTCGACCACGTCCGCGAGACGCAGTGGCGCACGTACGAGAGCGAGGCGGAGTTCCGCGAGGAGATGGCGTGGCGCGCGTTCAACTGGAGCCTGACCGAGATCGAGACGGGTGGGACGGCCGAGGAGTTCTTCCGCGAGCTCGAGCGGGCGCGGGTGGTCCGGATCGAGCAGGACGGGTCGGGCACGACCGCGGCGACCGGCTGACCCGGCCCGCCTGGAGCGCGGCGGCCCGGGCGCGCCGCCGGACCGGGGTGACCCGGACGGATCGCCCGCGTGACCCCGGGCCGCACGACGGCCGCCGTCGAGCGGCGTCGCGCGGGCCCGCTGCTAGACCACCTGGATCACCGCGTCGTGCCGGAGCCGGCAGGGAGCGTCGAACGCGAGCTCGAGCTGCGTCGTCAGGACGAACCCTCCGATCGTGTGCGCCGCGGTGAACGGGTCCGTCCCCGTGCGCACCGTGTTCACGTCCTGGGCGAGGACGAACAGGTACCACGTGCCCGGCCGGTCCTCGACGCGCTTGTGCCCGAGGACGACCGGCCGGCGCGTGAAGAGGTAGCCGCCCGTGTACCAGGCGTCGCCGGCCTTCTCGTCCAGCTCCAGGCCGTGGTCGCGGAGCTCGAACCGCCGGACGGCGCCGTAGTCGCTCACGAG
The DNA here is from genome assembly GCA_964569165.1 of uncultured Gaiellales bacterium. Lineage (GTDB taxonomy): Bacteria > Actinomycetota > Thermoleophilia > Gaiellales > Gaiellaceae > GMQP-bins7. Next base: position 11,088 of record CAZMUG010000045.1, on the reverse strand, counting down.
CACGCCGCTGACGTAGAGCTCGTTCCCCGCGTAGTGCGGGCCGTCGGGCCTCCGGAAGCGGGCGCGGACGACGAGCGGGCCGGTCAGCCGGTCGTGGACGGACGGAGCCTCGACCTCGTACGACGCGAGCCAGTGCAGGTTCTCGCGCTCGTCGGAGGCGCCGAAGTCGTAGGTGCCGCCGGTCGTCGTCCGCCGGTAGGCCCACTTCCCCGCGATCGGGAAGCGGACGCCCGGGCTCGGCGGGGCGACGTAGTCGATCTGCAGGCGAACGGCCTCGGCGAGGGTGAGCTCCCCTGCCGCCGGAGGCGTCGCCTCCTGGCCCCGGTAGTGCAGGTCCGGGCCGTCCGAGGCGATCGCGGCGGTCCCCGCGAGCCCCGCCGCGGCGTAGAGCCCGCGCCCGAGCCAGTCCTCCTCGTCGTACGCCGTCCCCGACGTGGAGACGTCCGTGCAGCAGTGGGCGGGGTCGGTCTCCTCGAAGGTCCCGCTGACGGAGACCATGCCGCCGTTCAGCTCGCCGTCGCTGAAGTAGTCGTAGAGGAGCGCGCCGAGGAGGATCAGCGCCGCGAGGATCGCGAGCGCGATCTTCCACCACGGGTCCTCGTACGGGAACGGCCCGCGGACGCCCTCGTAGGGCGGCGTCGGCACCCACTCGTACGACACGTCCTTGAAGAGCGCGAGGAACGCGTCCTTGTCGTCCCGGCACTCGCGCCTCGAGGGGCCGACGATCGCGCTGTGGATGCGGACGCGCATCGTCCCCTGCGGCATCTCGACGCTGTACGTCTTCGTCGGCTTGTGGTAGCCGACCCGCGTGACGAAGATCTTCTTCAGCACCCGGCGGAACGAGAAGCCGTCGGCCTCGACCACGAAGCTCACGAGCGCCGTCCCGGGGCTCGCGCCGTGGAAGTTCGCGAGGAAGCGCACCGGCGCGGAGGCTCCGGCGGGCAGGTTGCCGAGGGTCTGGACGACCGGCGTCCGCACGACGCCCGCGTCGGAGACGCCCTCGACGTAGACGCGGACGTTCGGCAGCGTCGAGCCGGACGTGTTGACCACGTTCGCCTCGATCCACTGCTGGCCCATGTTGGCCACGAAGAACCCGTCGGGGTTCATGAGGTTGGTCGGCGGCGCGACCGAGAACGGGCGGTGCGGGATCTCGACGGGTGCGACGGCCATCACTTCCTCCTCGTGCCCGGCCGGCGGGCGGCCGGCTTCTCGGCCCGCTTCCGGGGGGCGCGACCACGCGCCGGCTCCCCGGCCTCGCCCTCGACGAGCACGAGGACGCCGACCCCGCCGACCACCTCGTCGCCTGCCAGCTGCTCGACGAGGAAGAGGGCTCCGGTCCCGGCAGGCGCCTTCTCGGGGATGCGCACGGCGAGGGCCATCCCCCGGCGCGTGCCCGGCGCCAGCTCGAGCGCGAGCTCGGGCTTGCCGACGTCGTCGACCTGCTCGCCGCAGCGATACGGGCGGATCCCGGCCTCCTCGAGCTCCGGGGCCTCGTCGGGGAGGCGATCGAGCCCGATCGCGCCGAGCAGCGGCTTCAGCGTCTCGAGGGGCGCCCGCCGCAGCCGGACCGCGGCTCGTCCCTTCGAGCGCCCGCCCGCCCCCATCACGAACGGGTGCACGAGCATCTTCATCTGGGCCGCCTTTCCGACCGAGATGTTCCGCTGCGCGACGTGGCGGTCGCCGGGGACGTCGATCGGGTCGGACGGGCTCCCCGGGGGGAGCGGGTCGGAGGGCGCGAACGCCTCGGCAACGAGGCACTCGTGGCCCGAGTTGACGTACTGCGGCACCCACGGCGTCACGCAGAGCACGTCCTTGGTCTCCCCCGCGGCGAGGCTCGCCGACGACGTCCCGATCAGCGTCGCGCTCGTGCGCGTGATCAGCGTCGAGGGATCGGCCCAGTAGTAGCGCACCGTCGCGTTCGACACCGCCGTCGAGCCGCGGTTGTGCACCCGTGCCCACACGTACGCCGAGACGGTCTCGAACGGCATCCCGGGCGGGTCGTTCGGGTCGTCGCTCGGCACGACCCAGATGTCGGGGCTCAGGTACCAGGGGTTACCGTCGTCGATCCAGAGCTCGACGGCCATCGAGCCCCTCCTTTCGTGAGGCGGATAGTCATACGTCCGGGCATTTCTCGTCACCGCCCGGCGTCGCCCGGGCGCCCACGTACTCGTCGACGACGGGTGGGCCCGTGAAGGGCAGCGCGCCGGCCCAGGTCTTGTAGCCGTACCCGCGATCGGAGTCGAGGTTCCAGTTCGCGTGGGCCATCTCCTGCTCGGCCGTGGCGGAGCCCGGGTCGGCTGCGACGCCGATCATGAACGCGGTCAGGTCGGTGGCGTTCCCGATCCGCAGGCAGCGGGCGGCGAGGCCGCGCGTCTGGGCGGGCGACCCCGAGCGGGCGTACATGCGGAGCACCTTCAGGTTCAGGGGCTCCTGGTTGATGAAGCTGTCCGGCGTCGTGCCCGCGCCGGGCGCGGCGAAGTTCGGCGTCGTCAGCGGGAGCTCCGGGACCGGGCCCGGGCACACGAGGTGGCTCACCGCGAGGTTCGTCAGCCGCGGGTACACGGGCGGCCCGGGCGCAGCCACCGCGTGCGTCCCCGTCGCCATCGCGGAGCGGCACCCCTGCAGGCCGCAGAGGAACGGCGAGACGAGGTTCCGGCCGTGCGCGTCGTTGAGGTCGCTCGGCTCCGGGTACACGAAGCCCGTGAGCGCGAGCGTGCTCCGCACCAGCTGCCAGATCTCGTAGAGCAGGAGCTGGAGCGCGTAGAGGATCGCGAGCAGCACCATGATCGGCAGGAGCAGGAGGACGCTCAGCAAGAGGTCGAAGAGGTCGAGCAGCGTCTCGAACGCCCATGCCAGGAGCTCGCCGACGTACTCGAACCACTCCGCGAGCTGCTCGAAGAACTCCTCGTAGCAGTCACGCGAGCTCGCGGTCAGGCCGAACGACAGGATGTCCCCCAGCGAGCAGGCCCCGCTCGGAGCGCTCGGGGGCGAGGGCGGCGACTGGAACAGGTCCTCGAGAGCGCTCTCGAGGACGTCCACCACGCCGGAGAACGGCTCCTCGGGGCGCGCGATCGACTGGTCGCGCATCAGCTCGAGGACGGCGTGGAAGATCTCGTAGGTCTCGTCGAGCTGGTTCCGGGTGAGGAAGCCGTCGCCGGGCAGCCGGCGCGGATGGTCCACGTCGTCGTAGACGTCGCGCAGCGTCCGGTGGAGGAGGTCGCCGATCGCGGGATCGAGCGTGCCCGGCAGGCCGAGCTTCCCGAAGAGCTCGAGGTTGATGTTCTGCCCGTAGTGCTGCCCGAACTTCCAGGCGTCCATCCAGTTCTCGGAGGTCACGTGCCGCTGCACCTGCAGGCGGAACGGCCCGCCCGACACTTGGTTCACGTACGCGTGCCCGACGAGGTCGGTCGCGATGTGCGAGAGGTACCCGAACGCATACGCGCGCTCCCGGGCCGTCCCGGGGCGGGCGTTCTCGACGAGCCGCCGGCCGAAGTCGCCGGTCCGGCGGTAGTGGAGCATGTCGAACCAGTACCAGCAGTTCTCGCCGCGCCCGCGCTGCAGCGGGGGGACGAACTGGTCGAAGAGGAGCGCCGCCAGGCTCGGGAACCCCGCGGCGTTCGTGATCAGGTTCGCCCCCTCGATGACGCCGGCGAAGAGCCCCGTCGAGACGGCCTTCTGGAAGAGGTCCGCGGTCTCGCGCATCTCCTCGATGAGCTGCCGGATGAGGGCGACGGTATTCGGCGCCAGCGTCTCGACCGCATCCTCGATCGGCTCGACGACGGCGTCCCGGATGTCGCGGATCGGCTGGACGATCGTGTCGTAGAGCTCCTTCAGGTCCCGGTAGTTCTCGTAGAAGGTGTAGAGGACCTCGACGATCTCGTAGTCGGGCGCCCAGAAGAGGAGATCGGGCCCGATCGCGCCGAGGTTGGCCGCGCCCGGCTCCAGGGCGAGCTCGTTGCCGGCGGCCGCCGCCGTCGCGTCGGGGCTCGCGAGCAGCCGGCCGATCGCGTCGTCCAGGACGATGTGGTGGACGGCGTACTTCGGCATCTACGCCAGCCCCGTGTAGTGGACGGACGTGATGTGCCGGTTGACCTGCTCGACGACGGCGAAGTCGCGCGCGTCCAGCAGCGGGTCGAAGACGAGGCCGACGATCCGCCCGGTGGGCTGCTTCCGCACCCACGGCACCGCCACGTCCCGCCGCTCGCCGGGGTGCAGCGTGACGATGCGGCGGCCCCGCAGCTCGTACGCGGAGAGCGGGCTCGTGTAGCCGCCGGGCCCCTCGTAGAGCTCGACGTAGCACGTCCAGGCCGGGACGTTCCCGTCGTTCCAGACCGTGAACGTCACGAGCCCCGCCTCGCCGACGGCCAGCGCCGTGATCTGCGGGCCGAAGTTGCTCGTCGCATCGAGGTACGGCCGGGGCCGCCGCGGTCGCCGCTGCGGCCGCCCGCACTCGTCCTCCTCGACCCCGTCCTCCCGCTCCTCCTCGCGCTTCCCGAGCCACTCGTCGATCGCCTTGCTCCACTTCCCCGGCTTCGGCGGCCGCACCGGCTCGCCTCCGGCCTCGGGCTGCGGCTCCGGCCGCCGCTCGAAGAGAGCGGCGTTCGGCCAGCGCACCGCCTTCTTCGCAGGGCCCCCTCCCCCGCCCTTCTTGGTGCCGGCGGGCTCCTTCCGCTGCTTGTCCGCTTTCACGACCGCTCCCCGCTCACGACTTGCAGAAGGCGATCTGGTCGTGGAGGGGCAGGGGCACGCTGTCGCCCGTCGTCAGCAGGACCTCGACCGAGAGCGTGACGATGTACGCGCACGGCGTCAGCTTCGACACCGACCAGCCCGCGGGCGCCGCCACCCCGAACCACTCGCCCGCGCCGACCGCCGGCAGCGCGAACGGGTACGGCCCGCCGGGTCCGGTCATCTCGATGGTGACCGCGCCGAGGTTCGGGTGCCCGGCCGTGAAGAGCACCGTCAGCGAGTTGGAGATGCGGGCGCACCCCGCGCCGAGCAGCTCCTGGATGTTGAGCATCGCCACGGCGAGCCGGCCGGGCGGCTGCGGGCCGCCGTCCCAGTTCGGGTGCAGGACGATGCCGTCGTACAGGATGTTGTCGATCGCGGCGTGCTCGCAGGTCCCGCCGTTCGTCTCCGAGCCGGGGTTGCCGACCTGGCGGACGCGCATGCGGATGCCGAAGTGCCGGTCCTGGGCGAGCGGGTGCGCGGGCGCGCCGCCGGCGACCGTCGCCGCCTCGTTCTGGGGCGGGAACGGAGCGCTCGGCGGCGAGAACACGTCGCCGATGGACGGCGAGACGAGCCGGATCATGTTCCCGTTCGGGAAGAACCCGCCGAGAGGCGACAGGAAGTTGTTCTCCTGCGGCACCTGCACCCAGCCGTCGGCGCTCATCGTCGCGGCGAGCTCGTTCGGCCCCGGCGGGCCACCGACGACGTACGTCTTCGTCTCCATGGTCAGCGTGATCGGGTTCCACCGCTGCCACTTGCCGATCTCGGTCTTGGCGATCTGCGCCGGCTTCACGGGCGTCCACGTTCCCGTCGGCCCGGCCACCGGAGTCCCGCTCGCGTCCGTCGTGCGCACCTCGAAGCGGTACTCGAGCGGCTGTCCCGCGAGCGTCTGCGTGAGGATGCCGTTGAGCCGCATGGTCGAGTAGAAGGCGCGGTTGTCGGACGTGAGCCCGCTCCCCGGGGGCGTGCTGTCGACGTCCGTCAGGTACTCGTAGTCGCCGATCGAGGTGAACCACGGGAAGAGGCCGACGGGCGGGCACACGAGGAAGCAGAAGCGCCGGCAGCGCAGGAAGCAGATCCAGTGGCAGAGCTGGATGCAGAAGCGCTGGAGCTGCAGCTCCGCGACGACCGCGGTGAACGCCTTCGCGTCCCCGGCTCCGACCGCCGCGCTCAGCCGCTCGAGCTCGCGCGGCCGCTCCGCGAGCGCACGCGTCGCCTTGCCGAACTCGAGCGCCTCGCGGAGCGGGTCGTCGATCGCCGCGACCGGGAGGCGGGCGCAGAGCGTCGAGCAGACGAGCACGCAGCGCCAGCTGCAGAAGAAGGTGCAGACGTAGCGGCAGAGCGGGATCAGCTCCGCCCGCTCGATCACGCTCCGGAACTTCTCGGCGTCGCCGGCGTCCGACGCGGCGACCGCGGCGCTCCAGGCCTTGCGGTCCTCGAGGAGCACGCGCATGGCGTGGCCCGCCGCACGCAGCTCGAGCACGAGATCGGGCGGCTCGACCACGTTCGGGTCGCAGATCCACCTGCACACGAGCCGGTAGCGCACGTAGCAGACCCAGTGGCAGAAGAAGTGGCAGAGGGGGCCGAGCTCGTACCTGCGCGCGAGGCGCTGGAACGCCGCCCGGTCGCCCTTCTCCACCGCCTGCGCGAGCTGCCGGACCGCCTTCTCGTCCGAGGTCACCCGCACGATCGCCTCGGCGAGCGCGCGTGGATTCGGGGCCTGGCGGATGGGCTTCGGCGGCCCGCACAGCCGCAGGCAGAGGAACATGCACTCCTTCGTCCGGATCCACTCGCACACGTGCCGGCAGCGGCCGAGCAGGCGCGGCCGCCGGAGGGCCGCCTGGAAGGCCTTCTTGTCCTGGGAGCGGAACGCCTCGAACGCGGCGAGGAACGACTTCTCCGCCCGCACGAGCTGTCCGATCGTCGTTGCCTCGTCCTGGAGCTCTCCCAGCACGGCGAGCTCGAAGTCACGGTCTGCCATCTCGGTCTCCTCTCTCCGACGAGGACGGTTCCACCCGCCCGTCACGCCGCCGTCACGGCGGCGTCACCGATCCCTGGACGGGTGATGCGGCGGGCGCCGGGACCCGGAAGGCTCGAGCGAGCGAACGGACTCGAAGCCGGAGGTCGGACTGCCTACTGCGCGAGCGACGTCGGTACGGCCCTCACGCGGCGCAGGCCGCGCGGCCGGGCGGCGGCCCGGCGCACGGCTGAGCCTCCTCGGCGGGTTCGAGCTCCGCATGGACGCCGCGGCGGTCGGGCTTCCACGCCACGTCCAGCGGCTCCTGGCGTTCCTCGCGCTGCAGGGACGGCCCCTGCACCGGGCCTACGTCGCGGGCCGGCTCTGGATGGACGGGAGCCAGGAGCACGCGCACGGCTGCCTGCGCACGACGCTCTGGCGCCTGCCCCGGCTCACCCCCACGGTGGTGGAGGCGACGTGCACGCACGTGGCGCTCGGGGGCTCGGTCGCCGTCGACCTGCGGGCGCTCGAGGCGGCCGCGGAGCGCGTGCTCCAGGGGAGCACGCCGCCGGCGCCCGACGACGTCGAGGAGCTCGCCCACGCGGGCGACCTGCTCCCGGACTGGTACGACGACTGGATCCTCGACGAGCGCGAGCACCTGGCGCAACTCCGGCTGGTCGCGCTCGAGGTCGCGGGCGAGCGCCTCGTCGAGGCGGAACGGTTCCCCGAGGCGACCGTCGCGGCCCTCGCCGCCGTGCGCTCGGACCCTCTCCGCGAGAGCGCGCAGCGCCTCCTGATCCGCTCCTATCTCGGCGACGGCAACGTCGCGGGCGCGCTTCGGCAGTTCACGGCGTTCCGGGCGCAGCTCGGAAACCGCCTGGGCGTCGAGCCGTCCGCGCAGATGCTCGACCTCGTCCGCGGGACGCTGCCGCTGCCGCGCTGACGGCCGCTCGCGCGGCGCGGGCGGCATCCCCCCAGGCTCGGGGCGCGTGCTCGGGTGCCGGCGTCGCCTCCTCGCCGCCGCCGGGGGGCGGCGCGCCGGTCGGCCGGTCCGGGGCGGGGGTGACTAGGCCGCGGCGGCGTACGGCGAGACGTAGCCGCCGACCGGGCTGCGGAGGCCGACCGCGAGCCGGTTCCAGCCGTTGATCGCGACCACGGCGAGGGTCAGGGCGACGATCTCCTCCTCGTCGAAGTGCTCCTCGAGCTCCCGGTAGACGGCGTCGGGGGCGCCCGTCTCGGAGACGAGGGTCAGCGCCTCGCACCACGCGAGCGCCGCCCGCTCGCGCGGGCTGTAGAACGGCGCCTCCCGCCAGGCGGCGAGCACGTGCAGCCGCTGCTCGTCCTCGCCGCGCGCGCGGGCGTACTTCGAGTGCATGTCCAGGCAGTAGGCGCAGCCGTTGAGCTGCGACGCCCGCATCTTCACCAGCTCGAGGAGCGCCGCCTCGAGCGTGCTCTCGTGAACGACGTGCTCGAGCCGGGACATCGCGTCGACCGCGCTCGGCAGGACGCTCGGGTAGTCGAGTCTCATTCGATCTCTCCTTCGGTCGAGGGCTCCGTCCGCTCGCCCGCTCCGGCGAGCAGGCCGCGCGCTTCGAGCCCGCGCAGCAGGAGGTGGAAGTAGACGACCCCGGCGTGGGGCGCCCAGCGATGGAGGGCGCGCCACGCCACCTCCTCGCTGTCGGTGGCGAGGAACCCGCGGAGGCCGTTGAGCGCGCCGACGTCACCGCGGGGGAAGACGTCGAGGCGCCCGAGGCCGCGGAGCAGCACGTAGTCGGCGCTCCACGGGCCGATCCCCCGCAGCTGGAGCAGCCTCGCACCGGCATGGTCGTTGTCGAGCTCTCCGAGCCTCTCGGGGTCGAGCCGGCCGCCCGCGGCGGCGGCGGCGAGGACGAGGATCGTGTTCGCCTTCCGGTCGCTGAAGCCCGCCGCACGGAGGTCGGTCGCCGTGAGCCCGGCGACGTCCGCGGGGGCCGGAAACGGCCGCGGGCCCGGGTCGCCGGGGCGCGCGGCTGCGGCCAGCCGGTCGAGCAGCGTCAGCCCCGCCTCGAGGGAGAGCTGCTGGCAGGCGATCGCGTTCAGGAGGGCCTCGAACACGGTCGGGAAGCGGGGCGGCCTGACACCGAGGTAGCGCCGGGCCAGCGGGCCCAGCTCCTCGTCGTGCGCGGCGAGGGCATGGAAGGCCGAGAGGTCGCGGTCGAGCCCCAGCAGGCCGGTCAGCGCCGACCGCGCGGCGTCCTCCGCGGCGCCCGTGGCCCGGTGCCGGCGAAGCGCGACCTCGAGCCGGGGCGCGCGAGCGCCGCCCCGCTGGACGACCGCGAGCTCCAGCGGCCTGCCGTCGAGCAGCAGCGTGCGGCGGTAGCACTGCCCGTCCCAGGTGTCGGTCGTGTTCTGGGGGCGGCGGCGCAGCGCCCAGGCGGTCAGGTCGAGCCGGAAGGGCGGCCGGGGCCTGAGCTCCAGCACGGCCCGCGCCCGGCTCGAGGCCCGCGGCCGCGGTGCCGCGGCGGTGAGCGCCGGCCCAACTCCGGTCAGCGTTGACGCCTCCCCCGGCGGAGGAGCTCGGCGAGGACGACCGCGTCGTTGTGCTCGGTGTCGCGCGCCGCGTAGACGAGCGTCACCGTCCCCCGGCGGGCGCGGCCCCGCAGCTCGCGCAGCTTCTCCGCCTGGAGGCCGAGCTCGGCGAGGTAGCGGCCGCGGAACTCCTCGTACCTGGCCGGGTCGTGCCCGAACCACTGCCGCAGCTCGCTGCTCGGCGCGAGCTCGCGCGCCCACTCGTCGAGGCGAGCCTCCTCCCTGGAGACGCCGCGCGGCCAGAGCCGGTCGATCAGCACCCGGTAGCCGTCCCCCGCCTCGGGCGGCTCGTAGGCGCGTTTCGTCCGGACGGCCATCGCCTACCGCTTCCCATCCGTTCGGCTCACGTTCACGACCGGGTAGACGGCATGACCTCTCCACGGTAGCACATGCATCTCCTGTTTTAGCTCGTGTATAACATCGATAATCAGTCCGCAGGAGAGGAGGGCCGATGACGTACGTGATCGCGGAGCCGTGCATCGACGTGAAGGACCGGTCGTGCGTCGACGTCTGCCCGGTCGACTGCATCCACGAGGTGGGCCGGATGCTGGTCATCGACCCTGAGGAGTGCATCGACTGCGGCGCCTGCGAGCCGGAGTGCCCGGTCGAGGCGATCTTCCCCGAGGACGCGCTCCCGGACAAGTGGATCGAGTTCACGCGCATCAACGACGCGTGGCTCGAGGGAGCGGAGGTCGTCGACGGGCTGGTCGAGGACTACTGCGCGCGCAACTCGCTGCCCGCGATCGAGGGGCTGCGCTGAGACGCCCTCCGGACGTCGCCGACGAGGACGTGACCGAGCGGCTGGGACGGCTGCTCGATCGCGCCGTCCGCGCGCTCGGCGAGGCGGGAGAGAGCGACGCCGCCTGCCGGCTCGCGGCCGAGGGCTGGTGGCTCGTGCGCGAGCCTGCTCCGCGCGCCGCACGCCGGCTGAACGCGACCCTGCACTACCTGACCGTCCACCCCGGAAACCACGACCCCCAGGAGGAAGCGATGTCCACGCCCGAGCAGACCCTCGACGTGCGCCGCGAGCCGCCGGCGCGGCGCCACGAGCTGATCTTCGACACCTACCACGCCCTCGCTCCCGGCGACGGCTTCGTGCTCGTCAACGACCACGACCCGACGCCGCTCTGGTACCAGTTCGAGGCCGAGCACGCGGGCGCCTACAGCTGGGACTACCTCGAGCAGGGCCCGGAGGTGTGGCAGGTCCGGATCGGGCGCCCGGCAGCCTAGGCTAGCGCCGCGCGAGGCGGGCGACGCAGAGATCGGGGCGCACGAACGGCTCCAGCTTCGTCGCCCGCGTCCTCGCGCCCAGCTCGGCGAGCGCGCCCCGGATCAGGCCGAGGTGGATGGGGCAGACCACCTCCTGGTGCGAGCGGGCGAGCTCGAGGAACGGGCACGGGCGCATCTGGATCTGGCGGCCCCGGGCTCTCTGCTCGAGCTGCGGCTGGAACCCGATCTCGGCCAGCATCGCCAGCAGCCGCTCGACGGCCTCCTCGTCTGAGAGCCCCGGAGACGGCGGCGGCGAGTCCACCAGGTAGTGGCCCCAGGCCTCGCCGATCTCCTCCAGCCGGCGGCTCGCCTCCGGCCCGAAGCGGGCGACGAGCGCCGTCAGGATCTCCGCCAGCAGCCGGTAGCGGCGGCCGCCGTCATCTGCGGCCGCAGCCGTGGCGCTGTAGGCGACGCGGGGCCGGCCGCGCCCCCGCGGCGGCTGCTTCTCCGACTCGACGAGCCCGGCGTCGGCGAGCGCGCCCAGGTGCACGCGCACGGTGTTGACGTGCAGCCCCACCCGGTCGGCGAGCTCGCGCGCGGCGAGCGGCCCGGCGTCGGCGAGCTCGGCG
>CAZMUG010000044.1:0-16819 GCA_964569165.1 uncultured Gaiellales bacterium | reverse complement strand
GTCCGGAGACCCTCCACCAGGTCGCCGGGCTGGCCAACCGCTCGATCACGGCCGAGGAGGCCGAGACGATCCGCGCGTTCAACATCGCCCACCGCGAGGCGGGTTTGGGCAAGGCGCTCCACGCGGTCGGGGACAAGACGGGCGGGCAGGACCGGCGCGCGACGCACGCACTCTCGACGAAGGTGCGGCAGGCGCAACGGCTCCTCGAGCGGAACGAGCTCCCCGACAGGCCGTTCCAACCCTGGGAGCTGCGGCTGGCGCTGCGGGCCGGCGAGCGCCTCTCCGACCGGGTGCTCTCGCTGGTCGGAGCGGTGGCGGTCCGAGGGACGTTTCGCCTCGGCCCCATCGACCTCGAGCTCGCGCCGGGCGAGCGGCTGTCGATCGTCGGTCCGAACGGCTCGGGCAAGACGACGCTCCTGGGAATGCTCACCGGTGACCTGCCGCTGGCCGAGGGTGTCCGGACGGCGGGCTCGCGGACGGCCCTCGGGGCGATCGGACAGGAGCGCGACGCCTACTCGGGCGCGGCGACGCTGCTCGAGGAGACCAGATCGCGCACGGGTCTCACGCCCGTGGACGCCCGTACCCTGCTCGCGAAGTTCGGGCTCGGCGCGGATCACGTCGGACGTGCGTGCTCGTCGCTGTCCCCCGGCGAACGTACTCGCGCCCACCTCGCGGAGCTCCAGGCGCGGGGCGTGAACGTGCTGATCCTCGACGAGCCGACGAACCACCTCGACGTCGAGGCGACCGAGCAGCTCGAGGCGGCGCTGGCCGGGTACGACGGGACGCTCGTGGTCGTCTCCCACGACCGGCGCTTCCTCGAGACGTTGGCTCCCACGCACGAGCTGGTGCTGGGCGCGTGATCGCCGCGCCCGGAGGGCGCTCCGTCACGGGTAGCTATACTCGGCAGCCGCCCATGGCCGTTCCGAAGCGAAAGACGTCGAAGGCGAGGCGCGACAAGCGCCGCGCGCAGCACGGGATCTCCGTCCCGCGCGTGCAGGTGTGCCCGACGTGCCGCCAGCCGAAGCGGCCGCATCGCGTGTGCCCGAACTGCAAGACGTACCGGGGCCGCGAGGTCGAGCCGATCCGCATCCAGGCTCCCTAGCGCTCGGATCGCCGATGGCCGTCCGTGTGGCTGTCGACGCGCTCGGCGGCGACAACGCCCCGGAGGAGATCACTGCGGGCGCCGCGGAGGCGGCCTCGCCCGCGATCGAGCCGACGCTCTTCGGCCCGGCCGGCCTCGACTCGCTCGGCCTCCCCCTGGTCGAGACCGACGGCGCGATCGAGATGGACGACCACGCGGTCGAGGCGGTGAAGGCGAAGCCCGGCTCGTCGCTGGTGCAGGCGGTGCGGGCCGTCGCGGACGGCGACGCGGACGTCGTCGTGTCCGCGGGGAACACGGGCGCGATGCTCGCGGCGTCGCTGCTCCACGTCCGGCGCATCCCCGGCGTGCACCGGCCCGGGATCGCGATCGTGATCCCCTCCACACAGGGGCCGAGCGTGCTCATCGACGCGGGCGCGAACGCCGATGCTCGCCCCGAGCACCTGCTCCAGTTCGCGCACATGGGGGCGCTCTTCGCGGAGGAGATCCTCGGGATCCGGGACCCGGTGGTGCGGCTCCTCTCGATCGGGGAGGAGGACGAGAAGGGCAACCAGCTGACGCTCGAGGCGAACGGGCTCCTCCGGGCCAGCTCGCTCCGGTTCGCGGGCAACACGGAGGGCCGCACGCTTCTCGCCGGCGGCACAGACGTCGTCGTCGCGGACGGCTTCACGGGCAACGTGGCCCTGAAGACGCTCGAGGGGGCGATCAAGACGGTTCTCGGGATCCTCCGGGACGAGCTCTCGTCGTCCGCGCGCGGCAAGGCGGGCGGGCTGCTCGTTCGTCCGGCCGCGGGCAGGATCCGCTCGCGCCTCGACCCCGAGACGTACGGCGGCGGCTACCTCCTCGGGCTCAACGGCCTCGTCGTCATCGCGCACGGCTCGAGCAGCCGGGTCGCGATCGCGAACGCGATCCGCCTGGCCGCGCGGGGCGTCGAGCACGACGTCGTGGGGCGGCTCCGGGAGCGCCTGTCCGCAGGCGTGTTAGCATCGGCGCGCTCTACGACCCCGACCCCGGAGAAGTGAGGTTTCAAGGTGGCGCACTCGCGTGAGGAGATCCTCGAGCAGGTGAAAGGCGCGCTGAGCGAGAAGCTCGGCATCGACCAGAGCGAGATCACGGAGGAGGCGTCCTTCGAGGAGGATCTCGGCGCCGACTCGCTCGACCTGGTGGAGGTCGTCATGGACCTCGAGGACCAGTTCGGGCTCAAGATCCCGGACGAGGACGCCCGCGAGCTGACGACCGTCGGCAAGGCGATCGACTACGTCATCGCGCACCAGGGCTGACGCGCTCGACGCCGCCGGGCCGGACGAGCTCGGCCGGCTGATAGCGGAGCTCCCCGCCGACCGGCAGGAGCAGGTCTTCACCCACGCATCGTGGGCGGAGGATCGCGCGGAGTCCTACGAGCGGCTCGAGTTTCTCGGGGACAGCGTCCTCGAGCTCGCGATCGCGCGCGCCGTGTTCGACCGCTTCGCCGAGGCGTCGGAGGGACGGCTCGCGAAGGTGCGCGCGCACGTCGTCTCGCGCCAGAGCTGCGCTGCCGTGGCCAAGGAGCTCGGCCTCGGCGAGCGGCTCGCGGAGCTCGCGGGTGACATCTCCGCCGACGAGCTGCAGCGGATCTCCCGCAGCCGGAACGTCCTCGCGGCCGTGCTCGAGGCTGCGATCGCCGCCGTCTACCTCGAGCACGGATTCGAGAAGATCGAGGCCGCCATCGTCGCGGCGTTCTCCGAGCGGATCGAGTATGCGCGCTCGAGCCACGTGGACTACAAGACCGAGCTCCAGGAGGCGCTCGCGCGCTCCGGCAAGCAGGTCCACTACACGGTGCTCGAGGTCGAGGGCCCCCCGCACGACCGCAAGTTCGTGTGCGCGGCGCACGTTGCAGGGGCTCAGCTCGGGATCGGGCGCGGCTCGACGAAGAAGGCCGCCGAGCAGGAGGCTGCCGCGCAGGCCCTCGACGAGCTCGGCGTGGTGCCCGAGCGCATCTGAGCCCGGTCAGCGCGGCGAAGCCGTGGGGAGTCCGAGGGCTGCCGCGCCCTCGAGCTGACGCCCGTCGTAGCTGACGAAGGCGGCGAGCGAACGGCCGATTCGAACGGCGCTCGCCACGTGCAGCGCGTCGACGGAACTGAGCTCGGGTAGAGGGACCGCAACCGCACCCACGAGCAGGCGATCCGTGATCGCTACGAGGGTGAAGCCTGCAAGCAACCGCTGTGCCTCGGGCTCGGCGGCCGCGTCGCGTCGTCGGACGGCGCGCAGGAGCTCAACGACGCTGATCCTGCTCGTCGCGCGGCGCCTCCAGGTCGGCAGCGCGCTTCGCAGAGCGTCTGTCTCGTCCTCGGGAAGGACGAGTTTGACGAGCGCGGACGTGTCGAGGTAGGCGACGTCAGACCGTGTCGGCACGCATCTCTTCCAGAATCTCGGAGAGCGGAGGTCCGGGAATGCGGCTCGGCGTCGGCGGGGGGAGGTCGAGGAGATCGAGCTTGGCGGGCGTCGCCTCCCCGATGGCGATGAGGTAGTCGAGGATGTCGTCCTCCTCGGGGAGGGGAGTGAGCAGCGCCACCGGCTTGCGCCGCTCGGTCACGACGAGACGCTCGCCCTGCTCGACGCGGCGCAGGTAGCGGCTCAGGTGCTGGCGCAGCTCACGGACGCTCACGTGCTCCATCGTGGCACGAATGTAGCACCTATGTGTAACAACTTGGCGACGAGTTACGTCGCCGCAAGCTCGCCCGCGCCGAGCAGCTCGAGCACGGCCGGGCCGCCGCCGACGACGCCCGAGGCGATGCGGCCGTCCGCCGAGACGAGCACGGCCATCGGCGTTCCGTCCGCTCCGAGCGCGCCCGACACCGTCCACTCGGGGTCGAGCAGCACCTCGCTCGCGAAGCTCTCGGCCTTCACCGAGACCGCCTCCCCGGCGGAGACGACGACGAGCGCGGGCGCGCCTTCGGGCGGTGAGGCCTCCCAGGCGAGGAGGTCCTCGTGCAGCGAGCGGCAGAAGCCGCAGCCCGGGTTCCAGAAGGCGAGGACGGTGTCCCGCTCGATCACGTCGCGAAGCTCGACCTGGCTTCCGTCGAGCCGCGCCACGCGCAGCTCCGGAAGCTCGGAGCCGACCGGGAGCCCCGGCGTGCGCCCGAGCCCGCCGAGCGCCTGCTGGACGAGCGACTCGATCCAATCGCTTCCTGCGGCGAGCCAGGCGGCGATCGTCCCGTCGTCTCCGATCAGGACAGCGCTCGGGGTGCCGTTCGCCTGGTAGGCGTCGAACGTCTGCGACTCCTCGTCGAGGAGGACGTTCTCGAGGTCGTGCTCGGCGGCGTCGGCGCGGACGGCGTCCGGATCGCCCGAGCTGACGAGCGCGACCGTGAGCTCGTCCGCGTGCTCCCGCTGCCACGCGACCACGCTCGGCATGAGCACGGAGCACGGCCCGCAGGTCGGGCTCGTGAAGAGGAGGAGGACGGGGTTCCCACTCGCCCGCAGGTCGTCGAGCGAGACCCGCCCACCCCCCGTCGAGGCGAGCGCGAACGCGGGTGCGGGCGTCCCGGGCTCGAGGCCGAGCTCGGGAATCTCGTCGGGCTCCTCGAGCTCGAGGCCGGAGGCCCGCAGGCGCTCTTCCACCGCCTCGAGCCGAACGAGCACCGTGCCGTAGCTCCGAATGACGTGGAGCACCGCATAGCCGCCGGCGGCGATGACGGCGAGGAGTGCACAGGTCAACCCGAGAACGAGCCACCCGGTCGCGTCCAGCTCGGACGTCCAGGAGAAGACACTCGAACCCGGGTCGTCGCGCCCCGCGACGACGAGAAAGCCGGCGAGCGCTGCCAACGCACCCGTGCGCGCGAGCGTGCGCCAGCCCGCAGGCGCCGAGTGGAGCTGCCCGAAGCAGTGGCAGTTGGGCGCCTCGCCGCGGGCCATGACGCGCGCGATCCCTCCGCAGAAGGCGAGCAGGAGCCCGAGCGCGGCGAGCGCTGCGTACCAGCGGGTCGCGGTGGGGAGGAGGAGGACGGCAATCGCGATCTCAACGAGCGGTAAACCGCGAGCGACGAGACCGGCGAGCCGGTCGGAAACACCGAACGCCCTCGCCGCCTCCCGCGAGCCGGCGGGGTCGAGCAGCTTCGCGATCCCTGCGGTCGCGAGCACTGCCGTGACGGCGGTGGTCGACGCCAGTTGCAGCAAGCTCGTCATTCAGGCACGCAGTTGGTTCTCGTCCGGTTGGGCCGGTAGCCGGTGCCGCAGCAGTGGCGGCCCGCGCGGTTCCCGGGCGCACACGTCGGCTTGCAGGTCGGGACGTTGAAGATGGTGCCGGTGGCCTTGTGGAGGCACCAGTCGCCCTCGTCGCAGCACGAGAGGCCACCGCAGCACGTCGAGCCGTCCTTGCAGCACTTGTGATCTCCGCAGCATGTCTCGGCGCTCGTGCAGCACTCCTTGCCGCCGCAGCAGGTCTCGTTCCTCTTGCAGCAGTCCGGCCCGCACTTGCGCCCGCTCGTGCAGACGCAGGTTGCCCGTCGCCGCCCGGCCGCCCTGCAGATCTGCTTTGGCCCGCAGCAGTCGACGCTCGTCATGTTGGCGCAGCACTGCTCGCCTCCCGGGCAGCAGGCGAGTACCTTCTGGTTGTAGGACCAGCACGACCGCTCACCCTGGTCCTCGCAGGAGAAGCATTCCCCGTCCCGGCACTCCTCGTGCGGCCGGCAGCAACCAACTCCGCAGTTCGTCCAATTCGGGCCGTGCGTCAAGGCGCACTTCGGAGCGCACATCCCCCCGGCACCGCCCGGCGCCGGACAGATGCACCGCTCGGTCACGGCGTCGCAGGCGGTGTTGCCACAGCAGCACACTTCGCTCGGGCGACGACAGACGTAACCGCCGCTCACAGGTGACTTCCGCGTACAGCACACATCACCCGCCGTCCGGCACTTGGAGCCATCCGGGCACGTCGCCTGATCGAGGCCGGCGCGCCCGACCGCTGGCGAAAGGCCCGGAACCGCGAGCGCGGCGAAGGAGACACCGATGACGCGCACCGCCCGCCGTCGCGGCATCGGCTGCGCCAATGTCCGCGCCAGATCGTCGAAGAAGCGCTCTGCGCTCACGTTCCGAAGAAGCTCATGCCGAGGACGCTCTGCTCGCACCGGGGTTCTCCGTGGTTTCCAGGCTCGACCTCACGGCCCTGTCGAGAGAGGGGTCTTGGCGACCTGCTTCGAGAACTGCTTCAGAGCTGCGGACGTGCCCCGGAGTGAGGCGAGCAGCCGGGGGCTCGCCATGCGAGCGAAGGGGCTCCCGGTGAGCTCTGCGGGATCGGCCGCGAGCAGCCAGCCGATCACGAGCTTCTGCTCGGCCTTCGAGACGCCCAGGCGAGTCAGCCCGGCTGCGAGCTTCGGAGGCAGACCACGGCCGATGAGAGAGGCCGTGTGCTCGGCGACGTCCTCGGACGTGGGCGCCACACCGCTCTGGTCGACCGTGGCCAGCTCCCGCGCGAGCTTCGGCCGGGCGCGAAGCTCGTCGTCCAGCGCTCCCGAAAGCGCGGTCGCGAAACGGCCTGCGGCGCGCATCTGCTTCTCCTCCCACGCCTCTGCCTTCTTCGCACGGGCTCCCTGCGCGCGGTTCACCGAGGTGACGACCGCCCGCAGGTAGCCGATCGCTCTGGCCCGGGCCGTCGCCAGCGCGTTGAACGCCGCAGCCGCGTTCGGAGTGAGCTCGCCAGAGGCAACGATCTTCGCCACCTTGGGGATCGCCGGCCTGGCGATCGAGCGGAACCTCGCATCGACCGGGTCGAACGAGAGGTCCATCATGCTGTCGGCCCCCCCGCACGCGAGGGGTGAGAGCACCTCACCGACTTCGTTGAACCCCTCCAGCGAACCGCCCGAGTATCCCCCTGCATTCATCGACAACGAGGCGCACTCGACGTACATCGTCACGCCGCTCCCGGCGAAGGCGACCTTTGCGACGTCCCGGAACCGAGGCGGGAGCCCCTCGGGCACTGAGAACTCGTTGGGCGCCGCCTCGCCGACGCCGTCGACGGCTCCCGCAGGCGTCGGGTTGTAGACGCGCCACCTCGCCGTGATCCGTACGCGATCGCCAGCGAACACGCCCATCAGGCCGCCGTGAGCCTCGGACGTGTGGAGTTGCGCACCGCCGGTGCCGAAGCTCAGCACCCGCGGGCTTCCGGACGGCTTGCACCGCTTCGTCTGGTTTTCCGGGCTGCACGTCGTGTAGTAGATGGCCCCCTCCGTACGGATCGCCGGCGGGCCCCAGGTCGCACTTGTGACGACCGTGTAGTAGGTGCCGATGGAGGCTGTGTAGAAGGGCAGCACGGCCGTCTTCCTCACCGTCACGCTGATGCCGCCCTCGCGCGCTGCGCCGCCCGGGGCCGCCAGCACGAAACCCAGAGCTCCGCACGCAAGAGCCGCTCGCATGAGCCGCATCACCGCTGCCGCCTCATCGGCTGCGCGAGATCGTCGAAGAAGCGCTCGGCGCTCAAGTTCCGCCAAACCTAATGCCAACGGCCGCCGGCTCGCACCAGGGTTCTCCCTAGGTTTCGGAGGGCGAATCGCGCAGGATGCGAGTGTGCTGATCGGTAGGAAGAGCGAGCGCGCGGCGCTCCACGCGCTCGTGGACGGCGCGCGGCACGGCCGCGGAGGTGCACTGCTCCTCACGGGAGACCCGGGGATCGGCAAGACCGTCCTCCTTCGCGACGCGATGGAGCGCGCCAGAGGGCTCACGATCCTTCGCGCAGCGGGCCTGGAGACGAGCACCGAGCTCCCGTTCGTGGACCTCGCCGAGCTGCTCCGGCCCGCGGAGAGAGCGATCGGCAGGCTCCCGGCCCCGCAGGCCGAGGCACTCCGGCAGGCCCTCGCGCTCGAGGAGGCCCAGAGTGCGGTCGATCCGCTCGCGGTGGGCGTCGCGGCTCTCGGTCTGCTCGCGACGCTCGCGCGCCGGCGCCCGGTCGTCGTCGTGGTGGACGACCTGCAGTGGGTGGACGCGCCGTCGCGCGGGACGATCGCGTTCGTCGCCCGCAGGCTCGCGCGGTTGCACATCGCACTCCTGTGTGCGGCCCGGGCGGGTGAGCTTCCCGAGGGACTCGATCTGCCCGTGCTCGAGCTCGGAGCGCTCCGCCCGAAGGAGGCCGGTGAGCTGCTTGCCACAGCGTCGCGCCGCGCACTCGCCCGCGATGTGCGTCGCAGTCTGCTCGAGGTGTCCGAGGGGAATCCGCTCGCACTGGTCGAGCTTCCGACCGCGCTGACCGACGCGCAGCTCGCTGGCGAGGAGCCCCTCGGCGAGCCGGTCCCGGTCAACGGCGGCATCGAGCGCACCTTCGGCGCGCGCGTGGCCCGGCTGCCCGAACGAACCCGCCGCGCTCTGCTCATCGCGGCGGCGGCGGGCTCCGACGCCGGTGAGTCGTTGACGGATGCTCTTCGTGGCGCCGGGCTCGACGAGGGCGACCTCCAGCCGGCCGTGCTCGACCGGCTCGTGGCACTCGCCGACGGGAACGTCCTCTTCCGGCATCCCCTGGTGCGTTCGGTCGTGTACTCGGCGGAGACCGAGGAGCGGCGGCAGGAAGCTCACGCCCTCCTTGCGAGCGTCGAGCCCGACGAGGACCGCCGGGTCTGGCACCTCGCGGCGGCGACGGCCGCGCCGGACGAGGACGTGGCCACGGGCCTGGCGGGGGCGGCCGACCGAGCGCTCGCGCGTGGAGCCCCGGCCTCGGCGGTGCGCGCATACGACGAGGCGGCGCGCTTCTCCGCGGACGACGCCTCGCGTGGGAGGCTCCGGGCCGCGGCCGCCCGTGCGGCCCACCGCGCGGGAGACGTCGCAAGCGCAGCCCGGCACGTCGCGGCGGCGAAGGAGCACACGTCGGATCCCGTCACGCTCGCCGACCTCCTCCTCGTGGAATCCGATCTCCGGATGCGCGACGGCGACCTCGAGGGAGCGCACCGCGCGCTGACCGAGCAGGCGGAACGGCTCGTGAGGATCGACCCGCGGCGGGCCGCGACGATGCTCCTGCTCGCGTCGAAGCTGCGCGTCTACCGGCTCGAGGCCACGGCTGCGGCCGACGAGGTCGAGCGCGCGCTCGAGATCCTCCCCGCGGACGAGCGGAGCCTGCTGCATCAGGCGGCGCTGAGCATGAGCCGCACGGTCGCCGGGCGCGAAGGGGCGAGGGAGTCTGCGCTCGCCGCCGCCGAGCTCGCTGCGAGCTCTCCGCATGGACACGCGCACACGCTCGCGATCGCCTGGCCTCTCATCTGGCTCGAGGAGTACGAGCTCGCCCGGGAGGTGACGGACCGGGCGATCGAGGTTCAGCGCGAGTCCGGCTTCCTCCTCTATCTCCCGCAGGCGCTCCTGCCCCGTTCGGAGCTCGACTTCCGCACCGGCCGCTGGGACCCTGCGGTCCAGCACGGCACCGAGGCGCTCGCCCTCTTCGAGGAGACGAAGCAGCCGAGCGAGGCGGCCTGGGCCGCCGCGGTGCTCGCGCGCATGCACGCCGCTCGCGGGAACGCCGAGGAGTGCCGGGCGCTCGCGCAGCGGGCCCTCGCGAGCGATGTCGAGTTCGGGCTGCGCAGCTCCTCCGTCCATGCGCTCGCCGCCCTCGGGCTTCTCGCCCTGGGGTCCCGGCGACCCGAGGAGGCGGTCGCCCACCTCGAGGTCTGCGAGCGGATCACGGCCTCCGGAGGCGTCGGCGAGCCCTGGCTGCTGCTGGCCACGCCCGACTTCGTGGAAGCCCTCACGCGCGCGGGCCAGCAGGCCAGGGCGGTCGAGGTGCTGGCGGCCTTCCACACGCGGGCGGAGGAGCATGGACGCGTCTCCGCCCTGGCCGCGGCGGCTCGCTGTGCCGGGCTGCTCGCGGTGGGGAACGGGTGGCGGGACGAGTTCGAGCGGGCGCTCGAGCTGCACGCGCGCGTACCGACGCCGTTCCAGCGTGCCCGAACCGAGCTCTGCTACGCGGAGCGGCTCCGTCGGACGCGCAAGCGCTCCCAGGCGCGCGGTCTGCTGCGGAGCGCCCTCGCTGCGTTCGACGAGCTCGGTGCAGCACCGTGGTCGGAGCGGGTGCGGGCAGAGCTCCGGGCCAGCGGGCAGACGGCACGGCGGCGATCCACTCCCTTCGACGCGCTGACCGAGCAGGAGCTCGCGGTCGCGCGCCTGGTCGTCTCGGGCGCCACGAACCGGGAGGCGGCGGCGACCCTCTTCGTCAGCCCGAAGACGGTCGAGTTCCACCTCGGCAACGTGTACCGCAAGCTCCAGGTGCGCTCGCGGACCGATCTCGTCCGCTCGTACGGCCAGCGACTCGCCTGACGCGAAGCCTAGGGATTTCCCTGGTGCGATCGTTGGCGGTTGGGCCCTACTCTCGACGAAGACGTTCAACCGAGCGGATCGAAGGAGGGTGTAATGCGCGATCCGAGGGCAATCGTGGCGGTCCTGGCCGTGGCGGCCGGGGCGCTGTTCGTGGCCGGAGCCGTGGCCGGGAGCCAGGCGCTGAGCGCGGGCGGCTACAAGCAGGTTGGAAAGTGGGGAAAGGCGGGCACCGGGAACGGCCAGTTCAACAACGCTCGCGGTCTCGCGACGAACAAGGCGGGGAACCTGTACGTCGCTGACACGGACAACAACCGCGTCCAGATCTTCACCGCGAAGGGCTCGTTCGTCGGCAAGTTCGGGAGCCGGGGGAGCGGAGACGGACAGTTCGAGGGCGCGCACGACGTGGTGGTCGCGCCGGACGGGACCGTGTGGGTGGCCGATCGCGGGAACGGGCGGATCCAGCGCTTCGGCGCAGGAGGGGGGTTCCAGCAGTCCATCGACGGACTGAACCAGCCGACCGGAGTCGGCGTCGACGGAGAGGGCAATCTCTACGTCGTCGATCTGGGCGGCAAGGTGGTTCGATACGACAAGGCCTCCGACTTCGCTCCCGGGACGTCCTGGAAGGGGGCTGCGCGCGGAGGCGACCTCGAGGTCTCGCCCGACGGGTCGATCTACGTCGTCGACACCACCGCGCTTCGGGTGGCGCGCTACACGAGCGCGGGAAAGCGGCTGGGCTCGTTCGGCGCCGGCCCGGTGGCCGAGATCGGGCTCGCGGTCGATCTCGACTGCAACGTCTGGGTCTCGGCGATCGCACAGCGGAGCATCGGGAAGCGCACACCGAGCGGCAAGCTCCTCGCATCGGCGACCTCGCCCGACCTGATCGCGATCGACACCGGCACGGGGCCGAAGGGGGACGTCTACGCCTCGCACAACGGCGACCGGAGCATCGTCCGCTTCGCCGAGGACCGGTCCAAGCCGGCGACCGCGAACGTTCCCGGCGCCATCTCCGTCTCGGGCGGCTCGGCCAAGATCGCGTACACGCTGAGCGGCGTCGCGTGCCCGGCGCAGGTGGGAGCGGTCGCGACCGTGACGGGCCCGGGGATCTCCGGCAAGGCGGCCGGCCTGAAGCTCAAGGCAGGGGCGAAGAACGTCATCACGATGAAGTTCGCGAAGGCCGCGAACGGCAAGGCGACGTTCAAGATCGTCCTCAAGACGAACAGGCGCCCGACGACGGAGACGAAGAGCGTGACGGTGAAGGCGAGGTAGCACGCCGGCGAGCTTCCGCGAGCCGTAGAGACGTGCCGCGGAGGCCGGACCCTCCTGGCCTCCGCGGCGCGCTGCCGTCCGTTGCGGTCGCGAGAATCCCGCGCGGTGCACCTGCGCACGATCCGCATCCGCGGCTTCAAGTCCTTCCCTGACGCCCTCGAGCTCCGGCTCGAGCCGGGGGTCGCCGTCGTCGTCGGCCCGAACGGGTCCGGCAAGTCGAACATCGCGGACGCGATCGTCTGGGCAGCGGGCTCGTTGACCCCCTCCGAGCTGCGCGCCGAGAAGCCGGACGACGTCCTCTTCGCGGGTGGCGGCGACCGCAAGGGCGCCGAGCACTGCGAGGTCGAGCTCGTCTTCTCGAACGAGGACGGCTCGTGGCCGGATCTCGACTTCTCGGAGGTCTCCATCGCCCGCCGGCTCGTGCGGGGCGGCGAGGGCCAGTACCTCGTCAACAAGGCGGCCGTCCGGAGAACCGACCTCGTCGAGCTGCTGGCCGACGTCGGCCTCGGCTCGGCGATGCACTCGATCGTCGGTCAGGGCAAGGTCGAGCAGGTGCTCGCGTCCAAGCCGGAGGACCGGCGCGCGTTCGTCGAGGAGGCGGCCGGCCTCGGGAAGTTCAAGCGCCGGCGCCATCGGGCCGAGCTGAAGCTCGCGCGCGTCGCGCTCCAGGTCGAGCGCGCGCGTGACGTCGAGGACGAGGTGCGCCGGAGGCTCCGTCCGCTTGCGCTGCAGGCGACCGCGGCCGAGCGTGCGGAGAAGCTCGGGCACGAGATCGCGGCTCTCCGGGCCCGGATCGCGCAGCTCGACCTGGCCGACTCGGAGGAGCGGCGGGCTGACGCCGAGGAGCGAAAGAAGGCTGCATCGCTGGCGCGCCAGGGCGCGCAGTCGCGACTCGAAGGGCTGCTCGGGGATCGCGCCCGCGCCGAGGACGAGCTCTCGGACGCGGCGGGTCGTCGCGAGTCGGCCGTCGCTGCGCTGTACCGCCTGCAGGGTGGGAGCGAGCGGCTCGGGCTCCGCGCCGAGTCGGCTGTGGCCCTCGTCGAGCGCTTCGAGGCCGAGGTGCCCGCGTCGCCCGACTCGTCCGCGGCCGTGGCGGACGAGCTCCGCCTCGAGCGGGAAGCGGCGCGCACTGCTGAAGCAGCGCGCCTGGCGGAGCATGAGCGGATCGAGCTCGCCGAGCGTGCACTGCTCGCCCGTGAGCGGACTCGCGCGCTCGAGCAGGCGCTCGCCGAGCAGGAGGGCCTCCCGCCCGCGGCCCGCGCCCTTGCCGAGCAAGGCGCCCGGCTTGCGCTCGGGACGATCGACGTCGATCCGGGGACGGAACGATCGGTCGCGGCCGCTCTGCGCTCCCGTGCGTCCGCGGTCCTCGCCGACGATCCGATCGCGGGCCTCGCGCTCCTGCAACGGGCCCGCTCCTCCGGGCTCGGCAGCCTGACCGTGCTGACGGGACCGCCGCAGGCACTCGTACACGAGTACCCGGTCGTCCGGCTCGACGACCTGCTCGACGTCACCGTCCCGTCCGTGACTGCGGAAGGGTTCGGCTACGACCCGGCGCGCGGCGAGCTGTGGTTCGTGGGCGAGACGGCCGAGGCGGTGCTGCTCGAGCTGCAGGCCAGGAGGAAGGCGCTCGTCGCCGAGGCGGAGGAGCTCGAGCAACGCGCCGCCGCCGCTGCCACCGCCGCGGAGGAGGCTGCGACCGCTGCGAAGCTTGCCGAGGCCGCATACGGGCGCACGCTTCCGAGGCGCCGCGCGTCGATCGACGCGCGAGCCCTCGAGCGTCTCGTAGCGGGGGCTCGTGCGCTGCGCGACGGGATCGAGGCTGCACGGAGCGCCGCGTCCCGGTTCGACGCGCCGCTCCGGGCGCGGGTGGACGCGGGATCGACGCGGTCGGGTGCGCTTGGCGACGAGCTGCGACAGCTCGGCGCCGCCGAGGTGAGCCTGCGCCAGGAGCTCGAGGAGGCGAGCGCGGCCCTCACGACCGCAGAGGTCGAGCTCGCGCGGATCGACGCCGAGACCCAGGAGGCCACGCGGCGCCTGGAGGCAGCCGGGGAGATCGAGCCCGCCGAGGGCGAGGACCGCGAGGAGCTCGCCGCGAAGGTCGAGCGGCTCGACGTGCGACGTGCGACGCTCGGCGCGGTCAACCCGCTCGCGAAGGAGGAGTACGAGGCCGAGAAGGAGCGCCTCGCCGACCTCCGCGCGCAGACCGAGGACCTCGAGCGCAGCCTCGAGGAGCTCGACGCGCTGTGCGCGGAGCTGACCGCGACGGTGGAGCGACGCTTCGCCGAGACCTTCGAAGCGGTCGCACGGCACTTCGAGGAGGTCGCTGCGACCCTGTTCCCGGGTGGTGAGGGCCGGCTCCGGCTCGTCGAGGCGGAGGGCGACGAGCTCGAGCAGGGCGTCGAGGTCGAGCTCCGACCTGCGGGCAAGCGCGTCACCCGCCTGTCGCTCCTCTCGGGCGGGGAGAAGGCGCTCGGCGCGATCTCGTTCCTGTTCGCGCTCTTCCTCGCGAGGCCGTGCGCCTTCTACCTCCTGGACGAGGTCGAGGCCGCGCTCGACGACACGAACATCACCCGCTTCGTGGAGCTCCTCCGCCGGTACTCGGACCGTGCGCAGTTCGTCGTGGTCACGCACCAGAAGCGGACGATGGAGGCGGCGGACGTCCTGTACGGCGTGACGATGGGGCCGGACGGCGTGTCCCAGGTCGTGTCGCGCCGCCTCCCACAGCACCACCACGAGACCCAGCACGCTGCGGCGTAACCTCTCCGCGTGAGCCGCACCTGGGCAGAGCTCCTCGGGGACGAGGTCACGGCCGCGGACGAGCCGGAGCGGTCCGGCTTCTTCGGGCGGATGCGCGAGTCGCTCGCCAAGAGCCGGCGCGCGCTCACCGAGCAACTCGCCGCGGCCGCGTTCGACGCGGGCGACGACGAGGCCTGGGAACGGCTCGAGGAGGCGCTCATCCGCAGCGACGTGGGGGTTCCGGCAACGGCGGAGCTCGTGCGGCGCCTCGAGGAGAAAGGCGTCTCGGGAGGGCTCGAGGACGCGCTCGTCGAGGAGGTCGAGGAGCTCTTCGGCGAGCCGCCGACGCTCTCCCTGGCCGAGCAGCCGAGCGTGATCCTCGTCGTCGGGGTCAACGGCACGGGAAAGACGACGACGATCGGGAAGCTGGCCCGGAAGCTGAACGAGCACGGGCGCTCCGTGCTCGTCGGAGCGGCGGACACGTTTCGCGCCGCCGCCGAGGAGCAGCTCGAGATCTGGGCCGAGCGGGCCGGGGCCGACTTCGTCGGGTCGCCGCGCGGCGCCGACCCCGCCGCGGTGGCGTTCGACGCCGTCGAGGCCGCCCGTGCGCGCGGGCACCACGTCGCGATCGTGGACACGGCCGGCCGCCTGCACACGCAGGCGAACCTCATGGCCGAGCTCGAGAAGGTGCGCCGCGTGATCGCCGGGCGGATCGACGGAGCGCCGCACGAGACGCTGCTCGTCGTGGACGCGACGACGGGGCAGAACGGGCTCCAGCAGGCGCGGCTGTTCGGGGAGGCGGCCGGCGTCACGGGCGTCGCGCTCACGAAGCTCGACGGCAGCGCGAAGGGCGGGGTCGCCATCGCGATCGCCGTCGAGCTCGGTCTGCCCGTCAAGCTCGTGGGCGTGGGGGAGGGGCTCGACGACCTGCGGCCGTTCGACGCGCACGACTACGCGCGCGCCCTGCTTTCCGACTGAGACACGAGCGCGCGGGCGAGAAGCGCCCGGCCCTGCGCCCGGAGCCCGCACGGCGGGCTCCGGGTACCGAGAAGTTCACTCTTTCGAGGGCTTCAGTCTCGTTGCACCCTCGGCAGCACCCGCGTACGCTGTGTCCGCAGACTGGACGCGACGCAGGGAAGGAGATGGGACATGGCGGTCGCGATGTTCATGCACTGGCCGGGGATG
Organism: uncultured Gaiellales bacterium; assembly: GCA_964569165.1. Taxonomy (GTDB): domain Bacteria; phylum Actinomycetota; class Thermoleophilia; order Gaiellales; family Gaiellaceae; genus GMQP-bins7. Next base: position 1,272 of record CAZMUG010000044.1, on the reverse strand, counting down.
ACATCCGACCAGTACGACGCCCTGATGACGCGGCTCGGCCTCGACGCGAACCCGGCCGCAGGTGGCGTGCTGCATCTGGGGGCCATCATGGGCGATGGTGTCGACGTCGTCGACGTCTGGCAGACGGAGCAGGCAGCGAATGCCTTCCTCGAGACCAGGATGCTGCCCGTTGCGGGCGAGCTCGGGATCACGGGCGAGCCCGAGATCAGGGTGGTGCCGCTCCACAACCTCTACGCGGCCGACCCGGACATCATCGACCGGATCGGAGCGATCTCCCTTCCGGGCGCGGTCGCGTCCTGGGCGACCTGAGCTGCGAAGCGCTCGGGCGCGGGCCTCGAGCGGGGCGAGGCGCCTCGGCACCTGGCCCCGCCGCTCCGACGTCCTACGCGTCGGGCGTCACGATGACCTGGAGCTCCTTGATGTGCGGGTTGGGCGTCGCCTGGAAGACGATGGACAGGACGCGCAGCTTCTGGTCGCCGCACCCGCCCGCCGCTGCCTGGACAGCGGCGTCGTGCAGCGCGTGCTCGAGCGTCGCGGCGGCCTTCATCGTGCCGTCGTCCGAGTAGGTCGCGTTCGACGCGCCGACGAACGCGACAGCGCGACGGCCGTTCTCTTCGCGGGACATGGCTCCTCCTCGTGCGGGGGTCGCCCGTGACCCTACTCCCTGCTGCCCGGGACGACAACGGCCCGGGGGACGATCGCGTCCCCCAGGCGCCGGCCCTCGTCCCGGTGCCTCGCGCGCGCATCCGGCTCGAGGCCCGCTTCGAGCGCGGGCTCGAAGCGCTCCAGGACGGGGCGCTCGAAGCGGTTCACGGCCGACTCGCCGCGTAGCGCCTCGGCAGCTCCGAACAGGCGCGCAGCCTCGTCGAGCGAGCCCTTCGCGGCGGCGATCCCGCCGAGCACGACGAGGCACTCGGCCTGGTCGCGGTTGCTCTCCACCTCCCTGTACACCGCCAGGCTGCGCAGGATCCCGGCCTCCGCGCTCACGACGTCGCCTGCGAGGAGGTCGAGCTCGGCGAGCATGAATCCGGCCGCGGCGCGATGAAGGACGTCCCCGAGGTCGCCGGCCAGCGCGAGCGACTCCCCGAGCGCTCCCCGGGCGCGCTCGACGTCCCCGCTCTCGAACGCGGAGACGCCGAGGTTGTACGCGGAGTCCGCGATGAGAAGCGGGTCGCCGAGCTCCCGCCGGAGCGCGAGCGCCTCCTCGTGCGCCGCGAGCGCCCCCGCGTGGTCCTCCCTCGACGAGTAGACGTCCGCGATGTGGTTGAGCGC
>CAZMUG010000043.1:8686-17186 GCA_964569165.1 uncultured Gaiellales bacterium | reverse complement strand
CCCTCTGGCTCGCCGACTACTCCGGCTCGACGCCGGCACGGGCACTCGGGCTCGTGTCGCCGCGCCTGCCGGCGCGGCGCGGCGCGCGCCGGAATCCCGCGCGCCTGCTCGGGCTCGCATCCGGGCCCGAGCCGGAGGCGCCGACTCCGGCCCAGAGCGAGGCGATCGCCCGCATCGAGGCGGCGCTCGACGCGGGCGGCGGGCACGTCCTCCTGCACGGCCCGACGGGCAGCGGCAAGACCGAGGTGTACCTGCGCGCCTGCGCCGAGGCTCTCGAGCGCGGGCGCTCGGCGATCGTGCTCGTGCCCGAGATCGCCCTGACCCCGCAGGCGGTCGGGCGGTTCCGGGCGCGCTTCGGAGACCGTGTCGCGGTCCTCCACTCGGCGCTCACGGAGGCCGAGCGCCGCGACGAGCGGGAGCGCATCGCGGCGGGCGAAGCGCGGATCGTCGTGGGTGCGCGCTCGGCCGTCTTCGCTCCGGTGCGGAGCCTCGGGCTGATCGTGATCGACGAGGAGCACGACGGGTCCTTCAAGCAGGAGTCCGATCCACGCTACGACGCCCGCACGGTCGCGGCCAAGCGCGCCGCCCTGGAGGGCGCGGTCGCCGTGTACGGGAGCGCCACGCCGCGCGTCGAGAGCTGGTCGCGGCTCGAGCGGCTGGAGCTGCCCGCGCGGATCGGGGCTCCGCTGCCGACGGTGAAGCTCGTCGACCTCCGCCGGGAGGCGGGGTACCCGCTCTCGGCGCCCCTCCTCGCCGAGCTCGCCTCGGTGGGGGAGCGAGGCGGCCGCGCCATCCTGCTCCTCAACCGCCGCGGGATCTCCGGTGCGGTGCACTGCCGCGCGTGCGGCGCGACGAGGCGCTGTCGCAGCTGCGACATCTCGCTGACGCTGCACGGCGACGAGCGCCTCCACTGCCACCACTGCGGGTACTCGGAGCCCATGCCCGGGGCCTGCCCCGAGTGCGGCTCGGTCGAGCTGGCCCGGATCGGCGCCGGCACCCAGCGTCTCGAGGCCGAGCTCGAGCGCCGGCTCCCGGAGCTCGAGAGGCTGCGGCTGGACGCTGACACCGCATCCTCGCCCGGCATCCTGCTGGAGACGCTCGAGCGCTTCGCGGTCGCGCGCTCGGCCGTGCTCGTCGGGACGCAGATGGTGGCAAAGGGGCACCACTTCCCCGGGGTCGAGGTCGCGGCCGTCGTCGATGCCGACGCCGGGCTCGCCTTCCCGGACTTCCGGGCGGAGGAACGCACGTTCCAGCTCGTCACGCAGCTCGCCGGCCGAAGCGGCCGCGACAGCCCGGGCAAGGTGATCGTCCAGACGTTCCAGCCCGACGCGACGCCGTTCGCACACGCGGTGCGTCACGACGTCGCCGGTTTCCTCGCGCTCGAGCTCGGCCGTCGTGAGGAGCTCCGGTATCCGCCTTTTTCCAATCTCGTGACACTCGTCGTCTCCGGACCGGACCGAGAGAGCCCGATGCGCGCGCTCGGCGAGCTCCGCGGGGTGCTTCGCGGCTCCGGCGTGCAGCTTCTCGGCCCGGCGCCGCTCCTGCGGCTTCGGGGCCGGCACCGCGCGCAGCTGCTCGCGAAGACGGGGAATCCGCGCGCCTTCGCAAGCCGGGCCGCGCGGCTCCTGTCGGCGGCCGCGCCCGCGATGCGGCGGGACGGCCTGACCGCGGTCGTCGACGTCGACCCGCAGTCTCTGTAGTCCTCGCCGTACCTGTCCGGCCCGGCCGGTGGTGTCCATTTCGGCCAATTGCACACGGGCCGGAGATCGGGCTACATCGGGAGCTCCACGACCTGCGAGGAGGAGATGCGGATGAGACGAATCGTCATGGCGCTTGCGCTGGTGGTCGCGCTCGCAACGGCGTCGACCGCGATCGCGGCGTACCAGTATGCGCCGCCCCGGAAGTGGACGCCGGGATCGAGCGCCGGAAGCACGTACTCGAGCGACTGGCTCGCGAACTACTTCATGACGTGGGGGTCGGGCACCGACAAGACCGTCACGTTCATCAGGAGCGGCACCTACGGCTGGCACAACACCAAGCGAGGCGGGTCCGACTACCTCGAGACCTACGCCCCGCCGTCCGGCACGTTCAAGGCGCACTGCGTCTCGCACAGCTACTTCTGGGGGAGCTGCAATGTTCGCTAGACGGACGACACGGTGGGCGGCTGCCGGCGCCGCGCTCCTGGCGGCGGGCGTGCTCGCGAGCGCCGTCGTCGCGTCGCGCACGGACGACGGCAGCGAGCTCATCGCCGCCGTGGGCGAGGCTCCCCTGACCCAGGTCGCCGACATCGCCGCCTCGGGTGGCGCTCCGGCGCGGGGCGTCTTCGTCCAGGTCACGGGCACGGGGCATCTCTGCGTCTGGGAGGCGCCGTCTGCGAGGTCGCGTGAGCGCGGAGGTGGATGCAACACCCTGGACGATCCGCTCAACGGGCAGGCGCTGTCGGCGACGCTCAGCTACGACGGAGGGCCCGAGGCCGCCGACGTCAGGAGCGCCGTCGTCTTCGGCCTGACGGCTCCGGAGGTCGCGCGAGCGATCCTGGTGATGAGCGACGGGTCCTCGAGGGCGATCCGGTTGAGGCCGGCGCGGGCCGGAGAGCATGACTTCAAGGCGTTCGGCTACCGGCTTCGGAGGTCCGACCTCGAGCGGGGCATCGGCCCGGAGGCCATCGTCGCCCTCGACGGGACCGGCACCGAGATGGGCCGGCAGCAGACGGGATTCGGCGGCTGAGGGCCCTGCGATCGCGCGGCGGGCGGCTAGACTCGCCGCGCGATGGCCCACGAGCACGACCACCATCACGACCACCATCACGACCACCTCGACGACCACGAGCACGACGACGTCGAGGAGCTCGAACGGCAGGCGCGGCGCCTCGTCGCGCTCTCCCGGATCCGCCAGTACGGCGATCCCGTGCTGAGAATGAAGGCACGGGAGGTGGAGGTATTCGGCGACGACCTGACGCGCCTCGCCGAGAGGATGACGGCGCTCATGCACGACGCGAGCGGCGTCGGTCTCGCTGCGACCCAGATCGGCGTCCTGCAGCGCGTCTTCGTCTTCGTCGACGACGGGGAGGACCGCGTCCTCGTCAATCCGGTGCTCGCGAAGTCGTCCCGGGATACCGAGACCGACGACGAAGGATGCCTCTCGCTCCGCGACGTGCTCGTGCCCGTCGAGCGGCCCAGTGCCGTGACGATCGAAGGGCTCGACCTCGCAGGCGAGCCGGTCCGCTACGAGCTCGAGCTCCCCGCGGCGCGGATCGTCCAGCACGAGCTCGACCACCTCGACGGCGTGCTGATGATCGACCGCACGGACGCCGCCTCACGGCGCGCCGCGCTCGCCGCGCTCAGGCCGCAGCCCGTCCTCGGCGCGCGTTGACCCACCGGGTCGCCGTCGCCGCCACGGCGCCCTTCGGCGCGGACGTCCTGGAGCGGATCGCCGCGAGACACGAGGTGTCGTGCGTCCTCACCCGTCCCGACGCCCCCGCGGGGAGGGGTCGGAAGCTCGTCGCCCCGCCGGCGAAGGACGCGGCCGAGCGCCTCGGCCTCCCCGTGCTGCAGCCGGAGCGGCTCGTGCCCGGCCTCGATCTCGGAGCTCCGGCGGTCGTCGCCGCCGCGTACGGGCTCATCGTCCCGGACGACGTCCTCGCCGAGCGCCTGTGGCTGAACGTCCATCCCTCGCTGCTTCCGCGCTGGCGCGGAGCGGCTCCGGTCGAGCGCGCCCTGATGGCCGGCGACTCCGAGACGGGTGTGACGGTGATCCGTCTCGTCCGCGAGCTCGACGCCGGCCCGATCGGCGCCCGGCGGGCGTTCCCGGTCGCTCCCGAAGACGACGCGGGCACCGTGTACGCGAAGGCGGCGGTGGTCGCTGCAGAGCTCGTGGAAGCCGTCCTCGACCATCCCGTCTTCGAGGCCCAGCCGGCTGCGGGGGTGACCTACGCCGACAAGATCACCTCGGGCGACCGGCAGCTCGACCTCGGCCGTCCCGCCGCGGACCTCGTCGATCTGGTTCGCGCGCTCTCGCCGCACATCGGAGCGCGGGCGGTCCTGCACGGTCGTGGGGTGACGGTCTGGCGTGCCCGGGTGACGGACGACGGCGCTTTCGAGCCGCTCGAGGTCCAGCCCGACGGGGGTCGGCGCATGACGTACGAGGCATGGCTCCGCGGGCTGCGGTAGTCGGCCCCGCGCGTGCCGCGGCGTTCCGCGTCGTCGCCCGCGTCTTCGAGGAGGGGGCGTACGCGGACCACGCGCTGCGGTCCGCGGCCGCCGGGCTCGGCGAGCGCGATCGCGCGCTCGCTCAGCGCCTCGCGTTCGGGACGGTTCAGCGAGTCAGGACGCTCGACCACGCCATCGAGACGCTCGGCCGCCGCAGGGTGGCGCGTCTCGACCCGCCGGTGCGAACCGCGCTTCGGCTCGGTGCGTACCAGCTCGGGTTCATGGACGGGGTGCCCCGCTACGCGGCGGTGAACGAGTCGGTCGAGCTCGTCCGCCGCCACGGGCTCGAGCGAGCCGTGTCCTTCACGAACGCCGTGCTGCGGCGCGTTGCGGAGGGGATCGACAGCCTGCTCGGGGGCCTTCCCGAGACGACGTCCGCGCAGGCCGCGCTCAAGCACTCGTACCCCGACTGGGTCGCCGACGTGTGGTGGCGCGACCTCGGCCGGGACGGCGCGATCGCCCTCATGGGCGCCCTGAACGAGCCGGCGGAGACGGTCGTCCGGCTCGTCCGCGGGGAGATCGCGGGCACCCCCGACCCTGACGTTCCCGGCGCCTGGCACGTCGATCGAATCGACGAAGAGGCGCTCGCCGGGGGCCGCATCTGGCCGCAGAGCGCGGCGTCGCAGCTCGTGGGGCTCGCCGTCGGCGCGCGCGAGGGCGAGCGGGTCCTCGACCTCTGTGCTGCTCCCGGAGGCAAGGCGACGATGCTCGCGGGCGAGGTGACGGCCGTCGAGGTGAACGAGAGCCGCGCCGGGGAGCTCGCGCAGACCGCGCGGCTGCTCGGCGCTGCGAACGTGCGCGTCGTCGCCGCGGACGGGCGCCGGCTCCCGCACGAGCTGTCCGGGTTCGACCGCGCGCTCGTGGACGCCCCCTGCTCGGGCCTCGGTGTCCTGAACCGCCGTCCCGACCTCCGCTGGCGTGCCGAGCCGCTCCCCGAGCTCCAGCTCGAGCTGCTCCGCGCCGCGGCGGAGCGGGTGCGGCCCGGAGGGACGGTCGTGTACTCGGTCTGCACGGTCAACGCCGACGAGGGCGAAGGCGTCCTGGATGCGGCGGGGCTCGAGATCGACCCGACGCTCGGCGCCGAGTGGCCCCGCTTCCGCCACCCGCTGCGGCCGGAGCTCCTCCAGCTCCTTCCGCACGTGCACGGCACGGCCGGGTTCTTCGTCGCGCGGCTCATCGTGCGTTGAGGATTCGTCCCGTCGGCCTAGGATCACGGGCGATGGACGAGCGCTTTCTCGAGCGGGCGATCGAGCTGGCGGAGAAGGGTCGCGGAACGACGCACCCGAATCCGATCGTGGGCGCCGTCCTCGTGCGCGACGGAGAGGTCGTCGGCGAGGGCTGGCACGAGCGTCGTGGCGGCCCGCACGCCGAGGTCGTCGCGCTGGAGACGGCCGGCGAGAGGGCACGCGGCGCAACCGCGTACGTGACCCTCGAGCCCTGCTCCCATCACGGAGCGACGCCGCCGTGCGCGGACGCCCTCGTCGCGGCGGGAATCGCCCGCGTCGTCGCCGGCCAGCGTGACCCGCACTCCGAGCACGGGGGCGGGCTCGAGCGGCTGGCGGAGGCGGGAGTGGCTGCCGAGGTGGTCGAGGGAGAGCTTGGGTTCCGCTGCCGCCAGCAGATCGAGGAGTGGAGGACGTTCGTCACGCGCGGGCGGCCGTTCGTCACGTACAAGGTCGCGGTCACGCTCGACGGGCGCGTGACCGTCCCGGGAGAGCGGTGGGTCTCGGGCGAGGAGTCGCGCCGGCTCGTGCACGTGCTGCGCGCGCAGGCAGATGCGGTCGCGGTGGGCATGGGCACGGTCCGGTGGGACGCTCCGCGGCTCGACGTCCGCGAGGTCCCCGTCGTCCGCCAGCCGCGGCGGCTGGCTTTCGGGCGAGGCCCGCTCCCGGACGGCTCCGAGCTCGAGCTGCGCTCGGGGACGCTGGAGGAGGAGCTGTCCGCCCTCGCCGTCGACGGCGTGCAGTCACTGCTCCTCGAGGGCGGCCCGACGCTCGCCGCGGCGTTCCTCGAGGCGGGCTTCGTGGACAAGCTCGTCGTGTTCGTCGCCCCGGCCCTGTCCGGTGCCGGCCCGGGTGCGCTCGCCGGGCTTCCCCGCCCGGTGCGTCTCTCCAGGCTCGAGGCGCGCGCGATCGGGTCGGACGTGCTCCTGCAGGCCTACGTCAACGAGCCCTAGCGAAGTACGGTTCGACCGTGTTCACCGGGATCGTGCGGGAGCAGGGGGCGGTCGTCTCGGCGGAGGACGTCTCGGACGGGAGGACGCTCGTGCTGCGCGCGCCCGTCACCGCGCCGGCCACCCGCATCGGCGACTCGGTGGCCGTCAACGGCTGCTGCCTGACCGCAGCCGAGGTCGCGGAGCCTCTGCTCACGTTCCACGCGGTCCCGGAGACGCTCTCGCGGACGACGCTCGGCGACCTGCGACCGGATGACCTCGTCAACGTCGAGCCTGCGCTTCGTGTCGGCGACCCGCTGGGAGGGCACTTCGTCCAGGGGCACGTCGACGCGGTCGGCCGCGTGCAGTCGGTCGAGGCCGAGGGCGAGGGGCTGCGCGTGTTCGTCGAGGCGCCCGAGGACGTCCTCCGCTACTGCGTCGACAAGGGCTCGGTCACGGTGGACGGGGTCTCCCTCACCGTGGCCGAGGTGGCGCCGGACGCATTCGCCGTCGCGCTCGTGCCGCACACGATCGAGGCGACCTCGCTGTCCGCCCTCCGTCCCGGGCAGCGCGTGAACCTCGAGGCCGACGTCCTCGCGAAGTACGTCGAACGGCTTGTCGCCGGCAGCGACTCTCACCGGTAGGGCTACGATCCGCGGGTGAGCATGAGGGTCGAGGCACCCGAGACGGCGTCGCCGTTCGCGACGATCGAGGAGGCGATCGAGGACATCCGGTCCGGCCGCTTCGTGATCGTCGTGGACGACGCCGACCGCGAGAACGAGGGGGACCTCACGATCGCGGCGCAGTTCGTCACCCCGGACGCGATCAACTTCATGGCAACCCACGGCCGCGGCCTCATCTGCCTGTGCCTGACGCCCGAGCGCTGCGACGAGCTCGACCTGCGACCGATGACGGACCACAACGAGACGCCGCTCGGAACGGCGTTCACGGTCTCGATCGAGGCGCGGGAGGGCGTCTCGACCGGCATCTCGGCGGCGGACCGCGCCCGCACGATCCAGGTCGCGATCGACCCGCAGTCGGTACCGCACGACCTCGTTCAGCCCGGGCACGTCTTCCCGCTCCGCGCCCGGCCCGGCGGCGTGCTCAAGCGGGCCGGCCAGACGGAGGCCGCAGTCGACCTCGCCCGGCTCGCCGGGGTCAACCCTGCCGGCGTCGTCTGCGAGATCATGAACGACGACGGGACGATGGCCCGCGTGCCCGACCTGGTGGCGTTCTGCGAGCGGCACGAGATCCGGATGGTGACGGTCGCGGACCTGATCGAGTACCGGCGCCGGCGCGAGAAGCTCGTGGAGCGCGCCGTCTCGGTGCGGCTGCCGACCGAGCTCGGGGAGTTCCAGGCGATCGCGTACCGCGAGCTCCTCACCGGCAAGCAGCACGTCGCGCTCGTGAAGGGCGAGGTCGCCGGCGCCGAGAACGTCCTCGTCCGCGTCCACTCCGAGTGCCTGACCGGGGACGTCTTCCACTCGCTCCGCTGCGACTGCGGCGAGCAGCTCGAGCAGGCGCTCGCGTGCATCGAGGCCGAGGGCCGCGGCGTCCTCCTGTACATGAGCCAGGAGGGGCGCGGGATCGGCCTCCTGAACAAGCTCCGGGCCTACGAGCTCCAGGAGAACGGCCTCGACACGGTGGAGGCGAACCTCGAGCTCGGCTTCCCGGCGGACGCGCGGGAGTGGGGGATCGGAAACCAGATTCTCGCCGACCTCGGGCTGACGACCATCCGGATCCTGACGAACAACCCCCGGAAGCTCAGGGGCCTCGACGGGTACGGTCTCACGGTCGTGGAGCAGATCCCCATCGAGGTCGAGCCGAAGCCCGAGAACGCCCGCTATCTCGCCGCCAAGCGCGACAAGCTCGGGCACACGATCACGCGGCTCCATCACCAGGGCGCAAGGCTCGGCGACGAGCCGCCGGAGGAGGGCCGGTGACGAGCCGGGACATCGACTCGTCCAGCGAGAACGTCCTCTTCGACGCGGCGCGCGAGGCCGAGCGGGAGATCGAGCCGGCGGTCGAGCCCGAGATCGGGGACGGCGGGCCGCCTGCGTGGGGGACGGCCGCGCAGCGGGAGGCAGCCGAGGCCGTGGAGACCGACGAGGCGGAGCTCGAGGAGCTCGAGGAGGCGGAG
>CAZMUG010000043.1:0-8586 GCA_964569165.1 uncultured Gaiellales bacterium | reverse complement strand
GCGCGCCCGGCCTCAGAGGGCCTTCTGGACCTTGCCGGCCTTGAGGCAGCGGGTGCAGACGTACGCGCGCGTCGGGTGACCGTCGAGCAGCACGCGGACGCGTTGCAGGTTGGGGTTGAAGCGCCGCTTCGTGGCGACCATCGAGTGGCTGCGGCGGTTGCCGAAACCGGGCTTCTTCCCACACACGGCGCAGACCTTCGACATGCGGCCCGGGAGTGTACCGGAAGCGCCATCCCGTCCCGGCCGCACGCAGCTGTGGCCGACGAGGGGCTATAAGCTCGCGCGGTGGAGCGAGACGTCTACGTGGTCGCCGAGACCGGGCACGGGCGTGTCTCCTTCTCCCACGACGCGATCGTCGAGCTCGTCGGCCACGCGGTGGCGGAGAGCTACGGCGTCGTCGCGCTCTCCGGCGAGCGACGGCTGCCGCGGCTCTTCCCGCGCGGGGTGGGGAAGGGGATCGACGTCGAGCTCCGTGACGACGGGCTCGCGATCGAGATTCGCGTCGTCGTCGAGCACGGGCTCAAGCTGGCCGAGGTCGCCGACGCCGTGCGCGAGCGCGTCCACTACGAGCTCGAGCGCATGGTCGGGCTTCCGGTCGCGTCGCTCGAGGTGCGCATCGAGAAGGTGCGGGCGCGCTGATGCGGCTCGAGATCGTCCGGCACCTCTCCCGGTCCGCGCTCCGGAACCTCGAGGCGCACAGGCAGCGCATCGACGACCTCAACGTGTACCCGGTGCCCGACGGGGACACGGGGACGAACCTCGTCCTGACGCTTCGCTCGATCGTGGAGGCGCTCGACGCCTCCACCGCGACGAAGAGCGAGGACGTCGCCCGGGACATGATGCGAGCCGCCCTCATGGGCGCACGCGGGAACTCGGGGGTCATCTTCTCCCAGATCGTCCGCGGCTTCGTCACGGAGCTCGGACGCTCCGAGGACATCACGACCCCCCTGCTGCGGCGGGCGTTCCGGGGCGCGAGCGACGCGGCCTACCGGGCGGTGAAGCGGCCCGTGGAGGGGACGATGCTCACGGTCGTGCGGGAGATGGCGGAGGAGGCCGAGCGCAAGGAGAACCGCCGCGTCGGGCAGGCCGAGCTCCTCGCGGCCGTGCTCGCGCGGGGTGAGGAGGCGCTCGCGCGGACGCCGGAGCTCTTGGATGTCCTCCGGGCCGCGGGTGTCGTGGACGCGGGCGGCGCCGGGCTCGTGGAGATCGCGCGGGGGATGGTCTACGGGATGACCGGAGAGCAGCTCCCGGAGGCGCCGGTGGAGGCGGAGTCCCTCGGCCTCGAAGCGATCCACCTGGAGGAGTCCCGGTACCGCTACTGCACGGTGTTCCTCGTCGAAGGCGAGGGGCTCGACCAGGGCTGGCTCGAAGGCGAGCTCGAGCGGATCGGCGACTCGCTGCTCGTCGTCGGGGACGCGTCCGCGCTGAAGGTGCACGTCCACACGGACGATCCCGGCGTCGCGCTCCAGCTCGGGACGCGGGTCGGGGTCGTGGAGGGGGTGGAGATCGCGAACATGCACCACCAGGCGGCGCAGCGGGAGGAGCGCCTGCTCGAGGGCGCGGTCTCGGTGGACCTGAGCTCGCTCGAGGCCGCCGTCGTGGCGGTCTGCCCGGGGCGCGGGAACCGCCGGCTCTTCGAAAGCCTCGGCGCGGTTCGCGTCATCGAGGGCGGCCAGACGATGAACCCGTCCGCCGCGGAGATCGTCGAAGCGATCGACGGCGCGCCGACCTCCGACGTGATCGTCCTCCCGAACAACTCGAACGTCGTTCTCACCGCGGAGCAGGCGGCCGCGCTCAGCGAGAAGTCCGTGCACATCGTCCCGTCCCGGTCGGTCCAGGCGGGGCTCGCGGCGATGGCGCGCTACGTCCCGACACTCTCGGCCGAGGCGAACGTGGAGGAGATGCTGGACGCGCTCGGATCGGCCTCGACCGGGGAGGTGACCGTCGCCTCGCGCAACGCCGAGCTCGACGGCGTCCGGATCGTGGAGGGCGCGTACCTCGGCCTCGTGGACGACGTGGCGGTGGCGAGCGGCCCCGACCTGGAGTTGGTCGCGCGGCAGGTCCTCGAGCGCGTGCTCGACGGCGACCGCGAGCTCCTCAACATCCTCACCGGTGAGGGCGCGCCGCCGGTCCAGGGGCTCGTGGACGCGCTCAAGCGCGACCATCCGGACGTCGTCGTCGAGGTGCACGACGGAGGCCAGCCGCACTACCCCCTGCTCGTCGTCGCCGAGTGACCGGGTCCGCGCGGCCGATTCGCGTCCTCCTGGTCGAGGACAACGACGTCTACCGCGACTCGCTCGTGTTCCTCGTCGCCCGGCAGGGTGGGATCGAGGTCGTCGGAGCCGTCGCGGACGGGCGCGCAGCGGTGCGCTCGTGGCGGGAGCTCGCGCCCGACGTCGCGGTCGTCGACTACCGGCTCCCCGACATCGACGGCGGCCAGGTCGCAGCGGAGCTCCGCTCGTTGTCGCCGGGCGCCGCGATCGTCTTCCTGAGCGCGTCCGCCGGCGAGGCCGAGTACGATGCCGCCTCGAGCGCAGGCGCAGCGCTCGTCCGCAAGGACGCGGGAATCGAGGCGCTCGTCGACGCCGTACGCGCGGCGGCCGGGAGGTGACCGCATGGAGCTGACCACCGAGAACACCGCCGTCGTGCTCGACTCGGTCTCCGACTATCCGGAGGCGCCGTCGCGCTTCCCCAACATGCGCGTCGTCCCCCTGTACGTGCGCTTCGGCGACGACACCTACCGCGACTACGTCGACCTCGCGCCGGCCGAGTTCTACGAGAAGCTGCGCCTGTCGCCCGTCACGCCGACGACGTCCCAGCCGACGCCGCAGGACTTCCTCGCCGCCTACGAGGACCTCGCGGCCTTCGACCGCATCTACTCGCTGCACGTGTCCTCGAAGCTCTCGGGGACGTTCGCGAGCGCCGAGCTCGCCGCGCAGGAGCTCGGCGGCGACAGGGTCCGGGTCGTGGACACGGCGACGGTGTCGCTCGCGATCGCGATGCTCTCGCACGCGATCCAGCGCCGCCTCGCGCGGGGAACGACGGACGAGGAGATCGAGGCTCTCAGCGAGCGGTTCCGGAGCGACGGCGACGTCATCTTCACCGTCGAGACGCTCGAGTACCTCCAGCGGGGAGGGCGGATCGGGCGAGCCGCTGCGCTCGCGGGGTCGCTCCTGAACGTTCGGCCGATCCTGTCGATCCAGGACGGAGTCGTGACTGCGGTGGCGCGTGTGCGCGGGCGCCAGAAGGCCCTGGCCGAGTTCGAGCGCCGGCTCGAGGCGGCGACGGGTACCGGCTCCGGGCTGCGGGTCGCCATCGCGCACGCGAACGCCCCGGACTGGGTGGGGACGCTCAGCGAGCTCGTCTGGCGGGTGCGTCCACACGCGGAGATCGAGTTCACCTCGACGCTCGGGGCGGTGGTCGGGACGCACGCCGGCCCCGGTGCGGTCGGCTTCTTCTGGTTCCAGGACGAGTAACGCGAACGATGACCGAGAGCGGCGGCGGCTGCGAAGCGGACGCCTCGAGGAGTGCGCGCGGGACCCGCTAGGGGATCCCCGCAGCTCGCGCAGGAGAGGCCATGCGCCGCGGGCGGCAGAGCACGGTCGCGATCGTCTTCGAGACGCACTCGACGAGCACCGACAACGAGCGCTGGCTCGCATCGGGCTGGAGCGACTGCCCGCTCTCGCGCGCGGGGCGGAGGCAGGCCCGGGAGCTGGGCGAGCGCCGCGCCGCGGACGAGCTGGCGGCGGTCTTCGCATCCGACCTCGTGCGTGCGGCGGAGACGGCGCGCATCGCGTTCGGCTCCCGCCGGGTGCGGGTCCTCCACGACTGGCGCCTGCGGGAGTGCGACTTCGGAGGGCTCGCCGGCGGCCCCGTCGCGAAGGTCGAGGAGGCCCGGCACCGTCACGTCTACGACCCGTTCCCGGGAGGCGAGAGCTATGTGGACGTCGTCGCCAGGGTTCGAAGCTTTCTCCACGATCTCGCCCCCCGGTTCACCGACACGACCGTTCTCGTCGTGGGCCATCACGGGACGAAGCTGGCGCTCGATCACGTTCTCGAAGGCGCGCCGCTGCCGGACCTCGTCGGCATGCCGTTCCACTGGCAGCCCGGCTGGCTGTACACGCTGCACGCGGACGCCTGACGCGGCGTCGGCCGTCCGGGCACGGGACCTATAGTGGTCACGAAGGTGAAGGGGACGTCCGCTCGCGTGCGCCTTCCGGCGGGGTTCGCCGGCCTGGACCGGCCGGACGCCTGGCCGCGGCCCGCGTCCGCGCCGCGTCCCGAGCGACTCGAGGCGCCCGTGGAGTCGCTGCACGGCGTCGGTCCGACGCTGGCGCGCCGCCTCGGCCGGATCGGGCTCGTCACCGTCGCGGACGTGCTGCTGCAGCGCCCGAGGAGGTACGAGGAGCCGGTGCCGGCGCGCCGCATCTGCGACCTCTTCGGGGACGAGGAGGCCGTCATCGAGGGCGTCGTCGGATCGGTCACGAGCCGGCGCCGTGGGCGGCTGAAGATCCTGACCGCGCGCGTCTCGGACGACACGGGCGAGATCAAGGCGACGTGGTTCAACCAGCCGTGGCTCGAACAGACGCTCGGGCCGGGCGTGCGCGTGCGCCTGCGCGGCCGGGCGAACCGCTACGGCTTCGCCGTCACGTCCTACGACCTCGAGGGCGAGGCGGAGACCGCGGACTTCGCGCCCGTCTACCCCGCGACCGAGGACCTCTCGCAGAAGAAGCTCCGCGACCTCCATGCCCAGGCACTCGCATTCGCACGCGACGCGGGCGAGGCGCTCCCGGCGTCCCTGCGCGCCTCCGAGGGCCTCCCGCTCCGTGTCGACGCCGTCACGGCGCTGCACCGCCCGCGCTCGCTCGCCGAGGCGGAGCGCGCTCGCGCGCGCCTCGCGTTCGAGGAGCTCCTCGTCCTCCGGCTCGCTCTCGCGCGGACGTCGGCGCGGCGCGAGCACGCGTCGGCGGAGCCGCTGGGGCCTCCCGGCGAGCTTCTCGAGCGCTACGTCGCCTCGCTCCCGTTCTCGCTGACCCCCGACCAGGAGCGGGTGCAGCGGGAGATCGACGCCGACCTCGATCGTGCCGTCCCGATGCAGCGCCTGCTCCAGGGAGACGTGGGCTCGGGGAAGACGGTCGTCGCGCTGTACGCGCTCCTGCGGGCGGTCGAGCGCGGCCGCCAGGGAGCGCTGATGGCACCCACCGAGACGCTCGCGGAGCAGCACTTCCTGACCATCGAGGAGCTCTGCGCACCCCTCGGCGTTCGCGCGAGCCTGCTGACGAGCTCGCTCGGGGCCAGGGAGCACGCCGCCGTCCGGCAGCTGGTCTCGTCCGGAGACGCGCAGGTCGTGGTCGGGACACACGCGCTCATCCAGAAGGAGGTCGACTTCGCCGACCTCGCGGTCGCGGTCGTGGACGAGCAGCACCGCTTCGGCGTCGCTCAGCGAAGCGCCCTCCTCGAGGGGCGGAGCCCGCACGTGCTGCACCTGACCGCGACACCCATTCCGCGGACGCTCGCACTCACGGTCTACGGCGACCTCGAGGTGAGCGAGCTCGCGCTGCCGCCCGCGAGCCGGAAGCCGGTGATCACGGCGTGGGTCACCGAGGAGCGGAGCTCCGACGCGTACACGCGCCTGTGCAGGCACCTCGACGCGGGGCGCCAGGCATACGTCGTGTGCCCGCTCATCGAGGAGTCCGAGACGGGGATCGCGCGCGCCGCGGAGGCGGAGGCCGAGCGCCTCCGCTCCGCGGAGCTCCGCGGCTATCGCGTCGGCTGCCTGCACGGCCGGCTCCCGACGGCGGAGCGGCGCCGGATCATGGCCGAGTTCAAGGCGGGGGAGCTCGACGTGCTCGTCGCGACGACCGTCATCGAGGTCGGTGTGGACGTGCCGAACGCGACGATCATGATCGTGCAGGAGGCCGACCGGTTCGGGCTCGCGCAGCTGCACCAGCTCCGCGGGCGCGTGGGGCGAGGGGCGGAGCAGTCCTTCTGCCTGCTCGTCTCGCGGCCGCGCGAGGAGCTCTCCGAGGGCGCCGTGGAGCGGCTCGAGGCGATGGTGCAGACGAACGACGGCTTCGAGCTCGCGGAGCGCGACCTCGAGATCCGCGGCGAGGGGCAGCTGCTCGGCGCCCGCCAGTCCGGGTACTCGGACCTCCGCTTCGTGCGCCTCCGGCAGGACCAGGCACTGCTCGAGCGGGCGCGCGACGCCGCCCGAGAGCTCGAGGGCGAGGGGCTTCTCGCGGACGACGTGGACCGGCTGCTGGGCGAGTCCGAGCACCCCGGCGAGTCGTAGTAGGGATTTCCGCACCCGGGGACGCTGGCCCGCCGCACCACCGCGCGCTGCGACGGAGCCGATCATGGGGCAATGGCCGCGTCTTCAGCCGTCTCGCTCCGCCGCCTCGGTCCGGGCGAGCGCGCACCCGTGCTCGACGTCTTCCGGGGCCTCTCCGACCGCTCGCGCCGGCTCCGCTTCCACGGGCCGAAGCCCGCTCTACGCGAGCCCGATCTCGCGCAGCTCGTGGACGTCGGCTGCTGCGGGCGTGAGGCCGTGACCGCGGTCGAGGTCGCGAGTGGCCGCGCCGTCGGCGTCGCGCGCTTCGTCCGCGGGCCTGGCGCCGCCGAGGCGGAGATCGCGTTTGCCGTCGTCGACGAGTGGCACGGGAAGGGCGTCGGCACGGCGCTGGTCGCCGAGCTCGCCGCGCTCGCGAGGCGGGAGGGGATCGAGCGCTTCCGCGCCAGCGTGGTCTCGGGCAACGACGCGGCGCTCGCGCTCGTCCGGGGCCTGGGCGCCGTCGTCGCGTCACGCTTCGAGGACGGCGCGCTCGAGCTCGTCGTGGAGCTCCCACCGGACGTGCAAGCTTCCGCCCATGCGGATCGTCGCCGGCTCCCGGAAGGGTCACACGATCTCGGCGCCGAAGGGCCGGGGGACGAGGCCGACCGGTGACCGCGCGCGGGAAGCGGCGTTCGCGCTCGTCGGGCCGGTCTCGGGCGCCGCCGTGCTCGACCTGTTCGCGGGCTCCGGCGCGCTCGGGCTCGAGGCCCTCTCGCGCGGTGCCTCGACGTGTGTCTTCGTGGAGCGCGACCGGGACGCGTGCCGGGTGATCCGGGAGAACCTGGAGAAGCTGCGGCTGACCGGCGCGGTGATCGCGAACCG
Source organism: uncultured Gaiellales bacterium (assembly GCA_964569165.1). Taxonomy (GTDB): domain Bacteria; phylum Actinomycetota; class Thermoleophilia; order Gaiellales; family Gaiellaceae; genus GMQP-bins7. Next base: position 1,433 of record CAZMUG010000043.1, on the reverse strand, counting down.
GGACGTCGCCGCCGCACTGCGTGAGGAGCGGACCCGGGGCCGCCGCTTCGACCTCGTGCTCGTGGACCCGCCCTACGGCGAGTGGGCCGAGCACGCACCGGCGCTCGCCGAGCACCTTCCGGCGTTGCTCTCCGACGATGCTCTCGTCGTGGTGGAGACCTCGGAGCGCATCGAGCCGGAGCTCCCGCTCGACCTCGTCACCACGCGGCGTTACGGTTCCGCACGGATGACGGTGTTCTCGGCGTGATAACCGCGCTCTGCCCCGGCTCGTACGACCCGGTCACGAACGGGCACGTCGACGTCATCCGTCGTGCCGCCGCGATCTTCGACCGCGTCGTCGTCGGCGTCGTCGGCTACCCGTCGCACAAGGAGACGCTGTTCTCGGTGGAGGAGCGCGTCGCCTTCCTCGAGGATGCGCTCGCCGACGTCGAGAACGTCGTCGTGGACGTCTTCTCCGAGCTCGTGGTCGAGTTCGCCCGCAAGCACGACGCGAAGACGATGGTGAAGGGCCTGCGCGTCATCTCGGACTTCGAGTGGGAGTTCCAGATGAACCACCTGAATCGGCAGCTCGCGCCCGAGATCGAGACGGTGTACGTCATGGCGAGCCCCGCATACAGCTTCGTGTCCTCGAGCGGCGTGAAGGAGATCGCCTCGTTCGGGGGCCGGGTGGACGCCCTCGTCCCCGCGGCGGTCGCGAAGCGCTTCGCGGAGCTGTATCCGGACGGTCGCCCCGGAGCGCCCGTGTCCCCGCGCGAGTAGCGCGGACCGCCGCTCCCGTCCAGAACCGCCAGTAGACTTCCCCATCCATGGACGTACTCGTGCTCATCGACAGGCTCGACGACCTCGTGCACAACGCGAAGGCCGTCCCGCTCACCGACCAGGTCCGCATCGACCGCGAGGAGGTCTACGAGATCCTCGACCAGATGCGGGCGACCATCCCCGAGGAGATCAAGCAGGCTCGCTGGATCGTCAAGGAGCGCCAGGAGATGCTCGCCGAGGCCAAGCGGGAGTGCGACCGAATCATCCAGGACGCGCGCGAGCAGGCCGTTCGCGAGGCCTCGCAGACGGAGATCGTGAAGATCGCCGAGAAGCAGGCGGACGACATCGTCGACGACGCCCGCCGCAAGGCGCGCGAGACGCGGCTCGAGATGGAGGACTGGGCCGACTCGATCCTGTCCACGCTCGAGCTCAACCAGGAAATCGAGCGGCTGCTGCAGGACAATCCGCTGCTCGAACGCGAGGAAGGCCTACCCGAAGCGCCGCCCCCGCCGAACGACGTCCCGCTGCAGGCATCCACGGGCGAGGCCGCGGCAGCGGATCCGGAACCCCCGGCCGCCGAGGACGGCGGCAGCTTCGACCTGCAGGACGGCGCCTCCTTCGGCGGCGCCGGCAACGGTGAGGACGAGGACTATTCTCCGCTTGCCGAACAGCCC
>CAZMUG010000042.1:0-17395 GCA_964569165.1 uncultured Gaiellales bacterium | reverse complement strand
CGTGATGGGCGACCGAGCCGCAGCGGGCGAGCCCGAGCCCCACCCGCCGGGCGACCCGCTGCAGCTGGTGCGCCGAGAGCGCGGCGTCCACGGCGACGACGCCGATGCAGCTGCCCGCGCGCATCCGCGTGAGCGAGGGCTCGCCGAGGAGATCGCCCACGGGCACGCCGTCCACGACGAGCCCGGACGGGGGGTAGAAGTTCGACTGCACGAGCACCCCGACCGCCGCACCGATCGACGGCGCGATGCGACTCGCCGTCCCGATGCCGGCCTTGTAGCCCTTGGTCAGCATCCCCGTGCCGCCCCCGACGGCGCCCTCGGCCACCGCTCCGCCCGCCGCCGCGCCGACCGCCCGGCCGGCGTCGGCCGCCTCGACGTGCACGACGCGCCCCTCCGAGAGCCAGCTGTCGTCGCACTCGCCGACGACGGGGATGACGAAGTCCTCCGTGCCGACGTCCGGGTCGGACCCGACTGCGACCTCGACCGCGCCGTCGTAGATGCGCCCGACCGCGTGCGTCGACGTGAGGTAGACCGGCGTCTCGATCCGGCCCCACTCGGCGACGAGCAGCGAGCCCGTCAGCTCGCCGGCCCCGTTGAGGACGGCGATCCCGGCCGGGACCGGCTCGCGGAACAGTGTCTCGGCCGGCGCGGGCAGCACCGCCGTGACGCCGGTCCGAGCGATCCCGCGTCCCGCGGGAGGCCCGGGCTCGTCGCGCCAGACCGTGACGTGGCCGACGGAGACGCCGGCGACGTCGGTGATCGCGTTGGCCGGCCCGGAGTCGAAGCGGCCGATCCGGAGACCGAGCTCGCGCAGGCGGGGACCCCTGGGCGGAGGCGCGCTCACGACGGCGAGCGTACAACGCCGCCGGCGGCTCGACGTCTCATCCCCTGGTAGGCGGAGCCACGGGGGGAGATAATCGCCGTGCCCAGCGACCGGAGGGATGTCCGTGAGAACCGTGAAGCTCGTCCTTGCAGCCGCGCTCGTCGTGCTCGCCGCCCTGGTGGCGACCACTGCGGCCACCGCCCAGTCCGACGACGGCGAGGAGGTCGTCCTCACCGTCGGCATTCCGGAGACGTACGACAGCTTCAACCCGCTCGTCGGGGTCGAGGTGCCCGACTACGACGTCTGGATCCTGCAGTACGCGACCCTCACCGACAAGGCAGCCGACGACTTCGCGACCATCCCGGGGCTCGCCGAGTCGTGGGTGGCCTCGGCCGACGGGAAGACCTACACCTACACGCTGCGCGAGGGATTGCAGTGGTCGGACGGGACGCCGCTCACCGCCGAAGACGTCGCGTACACGATCAACCGCTCTCGCGACGAGGAGTGGTACAACCACTTCTCCACCGTCAAGAACCTCACGGCGAAGGCGCTCGACGAGCGAACCGTCGAGATCTCGAGCTCGGTGAACGACCCGAAGCTCCCGACGATGGACGTGTACCTCCTCCCCAAGCACGTCTGGGAGGGCTACGACGCGAAGGCGATCCTGAAGTACGACGGCGTCAACGACGTCGGCTCCGGGCCGTTCGTGCTCGACGAGACGAAGCGCGGGCAGTTCTGGTCGATGAAGGCGAATCCGAGCTACTGGGGCGGGAAGCCGGACGTGGACAAGATCATCTTCCGCGTCTTCAACAACGCCGACGCGATGGTCGCGGCCCTGAAGCGCGGTGAGATCGACGTCGCGCACGACATCCCGAACAGCTCGGTGGAGGATCTCCGCGGCACCGAGGGGATCGTCGTCGTGGTGGGCGAGCAGGGCGGGTTCGACGAGCTCGCGCTGAACGGCGGCAGCGGCCTCGAGAAGCCGCATCCGGCGCTCCTCGACCCGAAGGTGCGGCTCGCGGTCGCGCACTCCATCGACAAGCAGACGCTCGTGGACCGGGTGCTCGTCGGGCTCGGGCGGCCCGCCACGACGATCAGCCCGAGCGCCAGCCCGGACTGGATCCCGGACCTCCCCGAGAGCGAGCAGATCGCATTCGACCTCGACGAGGCGAACCGTCTTCTCGACGAGGGCGGCTACGAGGACACGGACGGCGACGGGGTACGCGAGATGCCGGGCGGAGGCGAGCCCCTCGACTTCACCTACCTGGTGAACACCGAGTCGCAGACGGCCGGCCAGGTGGCCGACTTCATGAGCGGCTGGCTGAAGGAGGTCGGGATCGCCATCACGCAGAAGCCGATGGACGAGAACCGGCTCTACACCGAGATCGCGAAGGCCGACTACGACCTGTTCCAGTGGGGCTGGACGCCGTACGTGGACCCGGATCCCATGCTCTCGTACTTCCAGTGCTCCGGCATCGCGAAGAGCGAGGACGACGTCTACGACAACGACGCGAACTTCTGCGATCCCGAGTACGACGAGCTGTACGAGCAGCAGAACGTCGAGCTCGACCCCGAGAAGCGGAGAGAGATCGTGCACGAGATGCTCACCCGCTTCTACGAGACCGGGGTGTACAACGCGCTCTGGTACGAGGGCGACCTGCAGGCGTACCGCACGGACCGCTTCACGGGCTGGCTGCGCCAGCCGAAGGACATCGGCCCGGTGATCTTCACGAACTCGTCGCCGACGTACGCGAACCTGACGCCGGTCGCGGCCGCCTCCGACGGCTCCGGGGGCGTGTCCACCGGCGCGATCGTCGGGCTCGCCGCGGCGGCGCTCGCCGGTGCGACGCTCGTCGTGTACCTCGTCCGCCGGCGACGGACCGCGGAGGAACGCGAGTAGGGACGGGTCGGACGAGCGTCGTCGTGCGTCGATGAGCCTCGGCTTCGTCACCAGGAAGGTCCTCGCCGCGCTGGCGACGCTCGTCTTCGTCGTCTGCTTCAACTTCTTCCTCTTCCGGGTCGTCGAGACGGACCCGGTCGGCACGCTCTTCCGGGGCCGCAACCTGACCGAGGGCCAGCGGCTCGAGCTCGAGCGCCAGTTCGGGCTCGACGGCTCGCAGCTGGAGCAGTTCGTCCGCTACCTCGGCCAGTCGGCGCAGCTCAACTTCGGCCGCTCGTACACGACGAGCGAGCCCGTGATGTCGATGATCTGGGAGCGGGCGTGGCCCACGATCGCGCTCGTCGGCATCTCCACGCTGCTCGCCACGGTGTTCGGCGTGCTCATCGGGATCGTCGCCGCCTGGCGGCGCCGGTCGAAGACCGACTACGCGTGGACGGGCTTCACGATGGCGACCTACTCGATGCCGGACTTCTGGCTCGGGATGCTCCTCCTCATCTCCTTCTCGGTGCTCCTCGGATGGTTCCCGGTCGGGGGGATCACCGACCCGGGCTCCGACGCGACCGGCCTCGCGAAGCTCCTCGACCAGGCGCACCACATGTTCCTCCCGGCGCTGACGCTGACGCTCGCGTACCTGGGCGAGTACGCGCTCATCATGCGCTCGTCGCTCCTCGACACCATGCGCGAGGACTACCTGACGCTCGCGCGCGCCAAGGGGCTCCGGGACGTCGCGGTGCGGAACCGGCACGCGGTCCCGAATGCGCTCCTGCCGGTCGTGACCCTGGTGGCGATCAACTTCGGCTTCGTCCTCTCCGGCGCGATCGCCGTCGAGACGATCTTCTCCTGGCCGGGGCTCGGCCTCCTCTCGTACGACGCGCTGCGCGGCCCCGATCTGCCGCTCCTGCAGGGGCTGTTCGTCGTCTTCAGCGCCGCGGTCATCTTCTTCAACCTCGTCGCCGACCTCGCCTACGCCTTCCTCGACCCCCGGGTGCGCGTCCGGTGACGACCCTGGAGGTCTCTCCCCGCCGGATCGCCTGGCAGCGCCGCCGCCGCGCGCTGGCCCGGTCCTGGGCCGACTACCGCCGGCACGTGCCGGGCATGATCGGCCTCGTCGTGCTCGGGGCCGTGGTCGCCATGGCGCTGGCGGCTCCGCTGCTCGCAAGCGAGGACGACCTTCGCGCCGTCAACTCCATCGACAACCCGACCTGGGCGCCGCCCTCCGAGTTCCCGCCGCTCGGGACCGACAGCCTCGGCCGGAGCGTCTGGGCCCAGTTCGTCTGGGGCGCCCGGATCAGCCTGCTCGTCGGGCTCGCGGCGACGCTGATCGCGATCGTGATCGGGTCCGTGGTGGGGATCCTCTCCGGCTACTACCGGGGGATCGGCAGCGCGCTGCTCGACCGCCTGACGGAGTGGTTCCTCGTCATCCCCTTCCTGCCCCTCGCGATCGTGCTGGCCGCGATCCTCGGGCCGTCGGTCCAGAACCTCATCCTCGTCATCGGGATCACGTCCTGGCCGAGCACGGCGCGGCTCGTGCGCGCCCAGGTCCTCTCCCTGAAGGAGCGGCCGTACGTCGAGCGGAGCCGCGCGCTCGGAGCCTCGAGCCGGCACCTGATGGGGCGCCACATCCTCCCGAACGTCTCGCCGATCATCCTCGCGAACCTCACGCTCACGGTGCCGATCGCGATCCTCTCGGAGACGACGCTCGCGTTCCTCGGGTTCGGCGACCCCAGCCGCGCGTCCTGGGGGAAGATGCTCGACGAGGCGTTCGCGGCCGGCGCGCTGACCCGCGAGGCCTGGTGGTGGTTCCTGCCCCCGGGCCTCGGGATCATGGCGGTCGTGCTCGCCTTCACCCTGATCGGAAGCGCGCTCGAGGAGATCCTCGACCCGCGGCTGCGGGAACGGCGCGGCCCGTGACGGAGCCGCTCCTCTCGGTCCGCGACCTCCACGTCACGTACCGCTCGGAGGCCGGGGGCGTGCCCGCGGTCCGCGGGGTCTCGTTCGACCTCGCGCCCGGCGAGACCCTCGGGCTCGCGGGCGAGTCGGGCTGCGGCAAGTCCACGATCGCGGGCGCGCTCCTGCGCGTGCTCCCGCGCGGCACGGAGGTCACCGGCGAGGTGCTGCTCGACGGGGAGGACGTGCTCGCGATGAAGCCAGGGCGCCTCCGGGCGGTGCGCTGGACCGAGATGTCCATCGTGTTCCAGGGCGCCCTCCACGCACTCAACCCCGTGCAGCGCGTCGGCGACCAGATCGCGGAGGCGATCGAGGTGCACGGGACGGCCTCGGGCGCCCGGACGCGGGTCGCGGAGCTCCTCGAGACCGTGGGGATCCCCGCGCGCCGGGCAGGCGACTACCCGCACCAGCTCTCCGGCGGCCAGCGCCAGCGCGTCCTCATCGCGCTCGCCCTCGCGTGCAACCCCCGGATCCTGATCGCGGACGAGCCCACCACCGCGCTCGACGTGATGGTTCAGGCGCAGGTGCTCGAGCTGCTCGAGCGGCTCCAGCAGGAGCTCGCGCTCTCGATGATCTTCATCACGCACGACCTGTCCACGCTCTCGTACGTCTGCCGGCGCACCGCGGTCATGTACGCGGGCCGGATCGTCGAGGAGGGGGGAGCGCAGGACGTGTTCTCGCGCCCGCGGCACCCCTACTCCGCGGCGCTCGCCGCGGCCTTCCCGCTCATCGGCGACCACGAGCACCGCCTGCGGCCCTCCGGCCTCGGCGGCGATCCCCCGGACCCGCGCGCGCTTCCCTCCGGTTGCCCGTTCCATCCTCGCTGCCCGGTCGCCCGGCCGGACTGCACGACGGCGGACGTGGACCTGTGGCCGGCCGGCGAGGACCGGCGCGCCGCGTGCGTCCACGTCCTCGAGGGGGCGGCGCGGTGAGCGAGGTCCTCCTCGAGACGAGGCGCCTGCACGTGCGCTTCCCGGGCCGCCACGGGAACGTCGCCCGCGCGGTGGACGGGGTGGACCTCGCCGTGCGGAGCGGCGAGGTGCTCGCGCTCGTCGGCGAGTCGGGCTGCGGGAAGACGACCCTGGCGCGGACGGTGATGGGGCTCGAGCAGCCCGCCGAGGGGGAGGTCCTGTTCGCGGGACAGCCCCTGCGCTACGGCGCCTCGTTCCTCCGCGACTACCGCGGCAGGGTGCAGATGGTGTTCCAGGACCCGATGGGCTCGCTGAACCCGAGGCAGACGGTGTACGAGGCGGTCGCCGAGGGGCTCCGGATCCAGAAGCGGCCCGGCGACGAGGCGGCTCGTGTCACGGACGCGCTGGCGCGCGCCGGCCTGCGCCCGCCCGAGCGCTTCCTCGAGCTCTACCCGTACGAGCTCTCGGGCGGCCAGCGCCAGCGGGTCGTGATCGCCGGCGCGATGGCGCTCGACCCGGCGCTGCTCGTGGCCGACGAGCCGGTGTCGAGCCTCGACGCCTCGGTGCGCGGGGAGATCCTCAAGCTCATGCTCGAGCTCGTGCGCGAGTCGGGAGTCACGATCCTCGTCGTGACCCACGATCTCGGCCTCGCGTGGAACATCGCCGACCGGATCGCGGTCATGTACCTCGGCCGGATCGTCGAGGAGGGGCCGACGGAGGAGCTCCTCTCCAATCCCCGGCATCCCTACACCCGCGCGCTTCTCTCCGTGGTGCCCGAGGTCGAGGAGATGGAGCAGCAGATCCTCCAGGGCGAGGCCCCGGACCCGACGCGCGTCCCGGCAGGCTGCCGCTTCCATCCCCGCTGCCCGCTCGTCGCCTCGGGCGAGGCCGCCCGGCTCGGGATCGAGGAGCGCTGCCGCTCCGAGGACCTCGGGCTGCACGCGGTGACACGCGAGCACGCGGTCGCGTGCTTCGCGGTGTCCGGGCCGGGCTAGGACCGGCCGAGGAGGCCGAAGCTCAGGCGGCGGAGGCGCTCTCGGCGGCGTGCCTCGCGCTCGTCGGCCAGGCGGATCCGCTCCTCCAGGCGGGCCAGGATGCCTTCGAGCTCCCGTCTCCCGGCCAGCCACTCGGTGTGCCACTCAGCCTTGGTCTTCTTCCTCTCCTCCATTGTCCTCGGCGACCTCGTTTGCGATGCGCTCGACGTTCTGGTCGATTCGCATGAGCAGGATCATCGCACCGCGGATCTCCTCGGCTGAGATCACTGCGGGCTTGCGACGGAACACGCCTCCATGGTGCCGTCGCCACGCGGGTCACGCAAGATGGCCGCAAGGGACGCGCCTACTGGAGGCGGCGCGGGATCGTCCGTTCGAAGCGTCGCTCGATCCGCCCGATCCCGCCCTCGCCGTGCTCGCCGGCGAGGACGTCGACGACGACGTGGTACGTGTCGGCCTCGGAGCGGAGCTCGAGCCGGGCCTCCGTCTCCACGACGGCCTCCGGCCAGGCGATCGAATAGCGGGACGTCGCGCGCGCCCAGGCGTGACCAGGGTCCGAGGTCGAGACGCCGACCTCGCCGTCGTAGCGCTCCTCGATCCTGGCGTCGAAGGACGAGCGGTAGCTCGAGCCGTAGCCGACCACGACGCGGGTCTCGTCCCCTTCGCGCTCGACCCGGCGGACGACCGGTTCCTCGTCGCCCTCGTCGTCCTCCCCGGCCTCCGGAGGCGGCGGCGCGAACACCGGCGCGGGCAGGTCGTCGAGCCGGCCCTCGAGGACGGGAAGCTCGAGCTCGACGCTCGCGCGCTCGACCTCGAGCGGTCCCGCGTGTGGAGGCGGCCAGGTGTTCGGCCAGTCACTGCCCGCGAGCGCGAGACGGATGCAGTGCCCCGCCTCGAAGGCCCACGAGGTCGCCTCGAGCTCGATCTCGACGGGAGTGGGGACGCCCGGCTGGAGCGGTCTCGGGTCCGCGTGGCCTTCGCGGTGGGTCAGGTTGAGGATTCCACGGCTGACGAGCGCAGACGCGCCGTCGGGAAAGACGTCGCAGAGCTTCGCGGAGACGAAGGCGACCGGATGCGGCGAGGTGACGGTCAGCCGGACGAGCGGGTGGCCCAGGATCTCGAGCTCGGTCTCGAGCGGCTCCCAGTCGAAGGTGAGCGAGCGTGCGTCGTCCTCGCGCTGATCCTCGGGCAGTGTCCAGGGGGGCTTGCCTGCACAGGAGATCCATGCGGCGACGCCCACGTCCCCCACTGCGTCGATCGTGTCGGTACCCCCTCCCCGGGGCCGGAGAATCCGCGGCCGCAGCCGCGCGGCGGGCCACGTCGGCTCGGAGCGCCACTCGCCCCGCATCTCCTCGAGCTCCGCCGCGGGGGTCGTGGAGCGGCGCGCGAAGACCGCGATCGGCGGTTCCTCGTCGATCCCGTTCCGCTCGTCGTGGAGCCAGCGCGAGAACCAGCGGATCAGCTCCGGGACGAGGTCGATCCGCGGTCCGGGCACCGAGGATGCGGTGGACGTGTGCGCCCACGGGCCGATGATCACGCGCCGCGGGCACGTCATGGCCTCGTATCCGCGAAGCGCGATGTTCGTGTACCCGTCGGCCCAGCCGGCAACGATCAGGGTGGGGCACGTGATGCGGTCGTAGCGCGGTCGCAGCGACCCGTGGCGCCAGTACGGCCCGTCCGCCTGCTCCTCGAGCCAGCGCAGGAGCCAGGGCTCGGTGCCCTCGATGCGGCGCAGCCACTCCTCGCGCCAGCCGTCCCCGTAGACGGCCGGCACCGGGGGCAGGACGTTGCACGCGGCCATGTACAGGACCCAGTCCACGAGGTCGAGCGCGCGCAGGACGCCACCCATGTAGTGGACGTCGTCGGTGTACCGGTCGTCCGAGGCGAAGATCGGCGCGATGGCGTGGAGGGCCGGAGGCTGCTCCATCGCCACCTGGATCGAGTTGAAGCCGCCCCACGACGTCCCGTACATGCCCACGCGGCCCGTGCACCAGTCCTGCTCCGCGAGCCAGGCGATCACGCGACACAGGTCGGCCTGCTCCTGCGGGTGGTACTCGTCCAGCGCGATCCCTTCCGACGAGCCGGTTCCGCGGAGGTCGAGCCGGCAGACCGCGAACCCACCCTCCTCGCACAGGCGTCGGTACTCGGACGCGTAGGAGCCCGTGAGGTCGTCCATCCGGTAGGGAAGCGCGTCGAGGAGCACCGGCGCCGGCAGTGCGTCGGGGAGGAAGAGCCTCGCTGCGAGGCGCGTCCCATCCTCCAGCGCGATCCGGGCGCGGCGGTGCTCCACGGGCGCCGATCCTAGACGCCGCTTCCCTCGATCGAGGGATTGCGCGCGGCGTGCAGGCTCGTAGGTTCAGCAGGGGTGCCGAAGCTCACCTGGGGAGGGGGGCCGCTGCATTGAGTACCGGCGGGCCGGTACGGATCGAGATCCTTGCGCGCAGGGACTGCGAGGGGCTGGGGATGGCGCTCAGCGTCGTCGAGCGCGTCGTCGCCGAGACGGGCGTCCCGGCCGAGATCGAGGTGGTCGAGGTGAGGTCGCTCGCGCAGGCGAGGAAGCTGAGCTTCCCCGGCTCGCCGACCGTGCGGATCGCGGGTCGGGACGTGGACCGGCGGTCGAGCGCGAACGGAGCCGTGTCGCTCGCCGACCGCGTCTACCGGACACCTCGTGGCCTGGCCAGCTGGCCCGACGAGCAGTGGGTGCGGGACGCGCTCCTCCTGGCCGTCGCCGGGACGACGACCAACGGGAATCACCGCTCGTCCGCGAGATCCTCGGCGACGAGCCCGTAGAGCACGCCGTCCACCCACTCGCCGTGCCGCCGGTAGGCCCGGCGGCGCACGCCTTCGCGCACGAACCCGGAGCGCTCGGCGTGCACCTGCGCGCGCTCGTTGAAGCCGTAGACCTCGAGCTGGAGGCGGTGGAAGCCGAGCTCCCGGATGAGATGCCGCTGGACGAGGCGCGCAGCCTCGTCGCCCACCTGCCTGCCGCGGAAGTCGGGGTGCACCGCAAGCCCGCCCAGGTCGGCGATCTGGCTGCGCTCGTTGGCGCGCGTGAAGCGGATCGTGCCGGCGCGCTCGCCGTCCACCTCGACGACGAAGACGCCGAACGCAGCGGGCTCGTTCTCCGAGTGCTCGATGTCCGCGACGATCTCGTCCCGCGTCTTCGATCCCACCGCGGCGAGGAACGGCTCGACCTGCTCGTGCGTCACGAGCGCGAGCAGGAAGTCGGCGTCGTCGAGCCGGGCGCGCCGGAGCGAGACGCTCACGCCGGGCTCTCCTGCGTGCGCGCGCCGAGCAGCCGCCGGCCGGACGCGAGCGTGACGCCGAGGAGGATGAGCGCGAGGCCGGCCAGGGCGGCGATCGTCACCTGCTCGTCGAGCAGCACCGCCCCGTAGGCGATCGCGAACCCCGGCATCAGGTAGGTGACGAGCGACTGGCGACGGCTTCCGTGCAGCCGGAGGAGGCGGAAGAAGACGAGCTGGCCGAGCACGGTCGGGACGAGGATGAGCGCACCGAGCCCGGCCACGGCCGCGAGACCCGGCGTCTGCGTCGGCGGGTCCGCGACCGCCAGCGGGAGCAGGGCCACGGCCGCGGCGAGCATTCCGCCCGCGGCGAGAACGGGCCCCGCAGTCCCGTGCACCTGGAGCTGGCCGAACACGGCGCCGCCCGCGTAGGACACGGACGAGAGCACGACCGCGAGCGTCCCGGCGACGGCCCACCAGCCGCCGCCCGGATGCAACCCCGTGACGAGCGCGACGCCCGCGATCCCGATCCCGAGGCCCGCGATCCGCGCGGATCCGAGCGGCTCGTGTGGCAGGAAGCGAAGACCCAGGAGCACGACGAAGATCGGGGCGGACGCCTGGGCGATCGCCGCGATGCCGGAGTCGATGTACTGCTCGCCCCAGGCCACCAGCGTCATGGGAACGGCCGAGTTGATCACGCCGAGCACGAGGCATGGCCTCCATGCCTCCCGCAGCTCCCGGAGCGCGCGCCGGCCGCCGACGCGCGCCGCGAGGTAGGCGGCGAGCAGGAGCCCGGAGGCGAGGACACGGACCTCCGTCATCGCCGCGGGTGGGATGTCCTCGACGGCCACCTTGATGAAGAGGTACGACGCACCCCACATCGACGCGAGCAGGAGGAGGAGCGGCCAGTACCGGGTCACCGGCGCAGGCTACCCCGGCAAACCCGCAGGCTTCGCGGGCTTCCTACCGATGCGGCCCGCGCCCGCAGTGCCCAAGATGGGCTTGTGATCGACGACGTCCGGCCGTCCGCGCACGCGCGTTCCGCGGCCGAGGTCGCCGCCGGGCTCGACTCGGACGTCGTCGCGGGCCTCTCCTCCGTCGAGGCCCGTGCCCGGCTCGAGGCGCACGGCCCGAACGAGCTCGCGCGGGCGTCGCGCCCCGCGTACCTCGGAATCGCACTCCGCCAGCTCGCGGACCCGCTCGTCGCGCTGCTCGTCGCCGCGGCCATCGTCTCGGCGCTCGTCGGCGAGGGCCTCGAGTCCGCCGTGATCGCCGCGATCGTGATCCTGAACGCCGCCTTCGGCTTCGTTCAGGAGGTGCGCGCCGCGCGGGCCGTGCAGGCGCTCACGGAGGCGGTCGAGACGACGGCCGTGGTGGTGCGCGACGGCGAGCCGACGGAGATCCCCGCCCGAGAGCTCGTTCCCGGCGACCTCGTCCGCATCCGCGAGGGCGACCGTGTCCCCGCCGACGCGCGCGTCGTCAGCGCGATCGGGATCGAGGTGGACGAATCCGCGCTCACGGGGGAGTCGGTGCCGGTCGCGAAGGGCCCGGAGCCCGTGCCGGAGGAGACGGCGCTCGCCGAGCGCCAGTCGCTCCTCTACTCGGGCACCGGCGTCACCCGGGGCGCGGGGCTCGCGCTCGTCGTCGCGACAGGGGCCGGGACCGAGCAGGGGCACATCGCGGAGCTGACGGCGCGGGCCGCCCCGCCGCCGACCCCGCTCGAGCAGCGCTTCGCACGACTGGCCGGGCGCCTCGCCGCCGTCGGCATCGGCATCACCGTTGCGCTCGCCGCCGTCATGCTCCTCCAGGGCGAGACCGCGCGCGAGTCGTTTCTCGTCGGCGTCTCCGTCGCCGTTGCCGCGGTTCCGGAGGGCCTCGCCGCGACGGTGACGATCGCCCTCGCTCTCGGCGCCCGGGAGATGGCCGCGCGAGGAGCGGTCGTGCGGACCCTGGCCGCGATCGAGACCGTCGGTGAGGCGACGATCGTGTGCGCGGACAAGACGGGAACGCTCACCGAGAACCGACTGGAGCTGGCGTGCCTCGAGCCCGCCTCGCAGGTCGCCCGGGAGGACGTGCTCCGCGCAGCGTACGCCTCTGCCGAGGCCGAGATCGACCCGGTGGACCGGGCGCTCGTCGCCGCGGCCCGTGGCGAGGGCGTGACGCCCGCCGGTACCGTCGTCCGCAGCATTCCCTTCGAGTCCTCGCGAAAGCGCGCGGCGGTGCTGGTCTCCGAGGGCGACGTGCTGCGCTCCGTGGTCAAGGGGGCGCCGGAGGTCGTGCTCGCCCTCTCCGGCGACTCGAGCGCCGAGCGCGAGCGGCTCGAGCGCATCGCCGCCGAGTGGGCGGACGGCGGGCTGAGGGTGCTCGCGCTCGCCGGCCGCGACGTCGAGGGCCTCGACAGCGAGGACCTCGAGGGCGGCGCCCGCCCGCTCGGGCTCGTCGGGCTCGCGGACCCCCTGCGCTCGGAGGCTGCGGAGTCCGTGCTGTCGGCGCGGGAGGAGGGGCTCGCGGTGCGCATGCTGACCGGGGACCACCCGCGGACCGCGGCGGCGATCGGCCGGCAGCTCGGGCTCGCGGACGACGAGGTCGTCGCGAGGTGCACGCCGGCGGACAAGCTCGCGCTCGTCGAGCAGCTCGAGGACGACGGCGAGATCGTGGTCGTCACCGGCGACGGCGTGAACGACGCGCCCGCGCTCCGGCGCGCCCACGTCGGGGTGGCGATGGGCCTCGGCGGGACCGAGGCCGCGCGCGAGGCGTCCTCGATCGTGCTCACCGACGACAACTTCGCGACGATCATCGCGGCCGTCCAGGAGGGGAAGCGCATCGCCGGCAACGTCCGCTCGTTCCTCGCCTTCCTCCTCTCGGCCAACGTCGGCGAGGTCGTGCTCTTCGCGGCGGCGGTGATCGCCGGCCTCGGCGCCCCGATGACCGTCGTGCAGGTCCTGACCGTCAACCTGTTGACCGACGGCCCACCTGCCATCGCGCTCGCCCGCGACCCGGCCGGACGGCACGCGTTCCGCAGAGGCGCGACCAGGGAGCTGCTCGGGCGCGGGATCGCCGAGACGCTCTTCGCCGTGGGGGTCGTCGTCGGCCTCGTGGCCCTGGCGGCGTTTCTCGTCGTCCGCGAGGCACGGCCGGAGGCGGCGCAGACGGCGGCCTATGCGACCGTGGCTCTCGCGGAGCTCGTGTTCGTCTTCTCGTGCCGGGCAGAGCTCCTGCCCGCCTGGGGCCTCCCGAGGAACCGCCATCTCGAGGCTGCGGTGCTCGGCTCGCTCGCTCTCCTGCTGCTCACCGTGTACGTGCCCGCGCTGCAGGACCCGTTCGGCACCGTCTCGCTCTCGCTCGGGGAGCTCGCGGTCGTCGTGCCGCTCGCGTTCGTTCCCGCGCTCGGGGCGGAGGCGGTGAAGGCCGTGGTCCGCGGTCGGGTCGCGCGGATAAGCTGACCGCTCTGAGCAGCGCAACGGAACAGGTGCTCCACCGCGCACTCGGCCTCACGGACGGGGAGTTCGAGCGGATCCGCTCGCTGCTCGCGCGCGACCCGAACCACTTCGAGCTGGCCGTGTTCAGCCTCCTCTGGTCGGAGCACTGCGGGTACAAGCACTCCGCGCTTCTCCTGAAGCGGCTCCCCGGCACCGGCCCGCGGGTGCTCCAGGGGCCGGGGGAGAACGCGGGCGTGCTCGACCTCGGCGACGGGCTCGCGGTCGCGTTCAAGGTCGAGAGCCACAACCATCCCTCCGCGGTCGAGCCGTTCCAGGGCGCCGCGACGGGAGTCGGCGGGATTCTCCGCGACATCATCGCGATGGGCGCGCGCCCGGTCGCGCTGCTCGACGGGCTCCGCTTCGCCGAGCCGGACTGGCACTTCTCGCGCGCCGTCGGCGGCATCGGGCACTACGGGAACTGCGTCGGCGTCCCCACGGTCGGGGGCGAGGTCGTCTTCGACGAGGCCTACCGCGACAACTGCCTCGTCAACGCCATGTGCGTCGGCCTGCTCCCGGCCGAGCGGTTGCTGCGGGCGAAGGCGACCGGCGCAGGCCAGTCGCTCGTCCTCTACGGCGCCACGACGGGACGGGACGGGATCGGCGGCGCCTCGGTCCTCGCGAGCCAGGAGCTCGACGACGGCTCCGCCGAGAAGCGCCCGTCCGTCCAGGTCGGCGACCCGTTCACGGGCAAGAAGCTGATCGAGGCCTCCGTCGAGCTGACGTCGTCGGGCCTCGTCGAGTCGCTGCAGGACTGCGGCGCCGCCGGGATCGCCTCGTCGCTGTCGGAGATGGCCGCCGACTTCGGGATCGACGTCCACCTCGACCGCGTCCCGCAGCGGGAGGAGGGGATGGAGCCCTGGGAGGCGATGATCTCCGAGAGCCAGGAGCGGATGATCGCGATCGTGCGCCCGGAGCTGCTCGAGGCGGTCGAGGCCGTGCTCGACCGCTGGGAGCTCCACCACGCGGTCATCGGAGAGGTCACGGCGACGGGCGTGCTCCGGGCGTTCTGGAACGGGGACGTCGTGGGCGAGATACCCGCCCGGCTCCTGACCGAGGAGTGCCCGCGGTACGACGTCGGCAGCCGTCCTCGCGCGCACGTGCCCGAACGCCCGGTGGAGAACGCGCCGCCGGCCGGCGCCGCGCTCGTCGAGCTCCTCGGCTCCCCAGCGCTTCGGAGCCGCCGGTTCGTGTACCGCCGCTACGACCAGCTCGTCGGATCGCGCACGGTCCGCCGGCCCGGGCTGGACGCGGCGGTCCTCCGGCTCCGGCCGGGGCTGCGCGGGCTCGCCCTCACGCTCGACGGCCAGGGGCGCATCGCGTGGCTCGACCCGTACACGGGCGGGGCGCTCGCCGTGCTCGAGGCGGCGCGGAACGTCGCCTGCGTGGGCGGGAAGCCGCTCGGCTTCACGGACTGCCTCAACTTCGGGAACCCGGAGAAGCCGGAGATCGGCTGGGAGCTCGCCGAGGCGATCGACGGCATCGCCGCCGCGTGCGACGCGCTCGGCCGTCCGGTCGTGTCCGGGAACGTCTCGCTCTACAACGAGACGAACGGGCGCGCCGTCCACCCGACCCCGGTCCTCGGCGCGGTCGGCCTCGTGGAGGACGTGCGCCGGGTTCCCCGCGGCTGGGTCGAGGGAGACGTGCTCTACGCCGCGTCCGCGTCCCCGTGCTCGCTCGCTGGCTCGGAGTACCAGGCGCGCTTCGGCGAGGTCGGGGGTACGCCCGCTCCGCTCGACCTCCCGGCCGAGGCGCGTCTCGTGTCGTTCCTCTGGCGTGTCGCGCCGAGTGCGACGCTCGTCCACGACGCGGCCGAGGGCGGCCTGGCGGTGTGCCTTGCGGAGGCCGCGATCCACTCCGGGCTGGGCGCGCTCCTCGACCTCCGAGACGATCCGGTCGAGCTCTTCGGCGAGGTGGGAGGCCGGGCCGTCGTCGCGTGCGCGCCCGCTGCCGCCGCCGAGCTCGAGGAGCTCGCCGGAGAGCTCGACGTCCCGCTGCGGTGCGTCGGCGTGGCGGGCGGGGGTACTCTGCTCGGAGTGGAGGTCGGGCGGCTCCGCGAAGCATGGGAAGGGCCAGCTCCGGGGCTCGATCCCGACGGAGATCTCTGACGTGTGCGGTGTCTTCGGAATCCGGTCGGAGGAGCGAGACGTCTCGCGTCTCGCGTACTTCGGGTTGTTCGCGCTCCAGCACCGGGGGCAGGAGTCGGCTGGCATCGCGGTCTCGGACGGCGGGCGCCTCACCGTCCTCCGCGAGATGGGGCTCGTCGCGCACGTCTTCAACGAGGAGCAGCTGCAAGCGCTCCCCGGCGAGCTCGCGATCGGCCACACGCGCTACTCGACGACCGGCGCGAACCGGTGGGCGAACGCGCAGCCGCTCATCCATCACGGCCGCGCGCGGACGATCTCCCTGGGCCACAACGGCAACCTCGTCAACGTCGAGGAGCTGCGCGAGGAGCTGCGCGCGGACGGCGTCGACCTCCGCTCGGGGTCCGACTCCGAGGTCATCGCCGCGCTCGTCGCACGCGACCCGGCGCCGCTCGTCGAGGCCGTCGCGAACGCGATGCGGCAGCTCGAGGGCGCCTACTCGGTCGTCGCGCTGGCCGAGGGCGCACTCGTCGCCTTCCGCGATCCGCGCGGCTTCCGCCCGCTCTCGCTCGGCCGGCTCGACGACGACTGGGTGGTGGCGTCGGAGACCTGCGCGTTCGACCTCATCGGCGCCGAGGCCGTCCGCGAGGTTCGTCCCGGCGAGATCGTGCGCGTGGACGGGGAGGGCCTGCGTACCGTGCAGGCGCTCCCGGCCGGGCGCAGCGCGCTCTGCATCTTCGAGCACGTGTACTTCGCGAGGCCCGACTCGCGCCTTGCGGGCGTGGAGGTGCACGGCGCCCGGGTGCGGATGGGCGAGCGCCTCGCCCGGGAGGCGCCCGCCGAGGCCGACCTCGTCGTCGGCATCCCCGACTCGGGGACGCCGGCCGCGATCGGCTTCTCCAAGGCCTCCGGGATCCCCTTCAACGAGGCGCTCATCAAGAACCGCTACGTCGCGCGCACGTTCATCCAGCCGGAGCAGGGGATGCGCGACCAGGGCATCCGGATGAAGTTCAACCCGCTGGACGAGGTGGAGGGCAAGCGGATCGTCGCGGTGGACGACTCGATCGTGCGCGGCTCGACCATGCGCCAGCTCGTGCAGATGCTCTTCGACTCGGGCGCGGCCGAGGTGCACGTGCGCATCTCCTCCCCGCCCGTGGTCTCGCCGTGCTTCTACGGGATCGACATGGCCGACGAGGACGAGCTCGCGGCGGCGCACCGCTCGGTCGAGGAGATGCGGGCGCACGTCGGCGCGACCTCGCTCGCGTACCTGTCGGTCGAGGGGATGCAGGAGGCGACGCAGCTGCCCGAGAGCTCGGTCTGCCGCGCGTGCTTCACCCGGGAGTACCCGACGGCCGTGCCCGCGCGGCCCGAGAAGCTCCGCTTCGAGCCCGCGCCCGCCTAGCCAGCCGCGTCCGACACTGCGCACGCGTAAGGCTCCGCCGCATGGGCGAAGATTCGCCCGTGACGGACGGCGAGCTCGCGTACCTGACTCCCGAGGCCAAGGCCCGCGTCGAGATCGACCGGCAGCTCCAGGCGGCCGGTTGGTCGGTACAGGACGCGGCGCGCGCGAACCTCTCTGCGTCGCACGGCGTCGCGATCCGCGAGTTCGTGATGCGCTCGCCGCACGGCCGCGCCGACTACCTGCTCTTCGTGGACGGCGCCGCTATCGGCGCAATCGAGGCGAAGAAGGAGGGCGAGACGCTCCGCGGCGTCGAGTGGCAGAGTGCAAAGTACGTCGAGGGCGTCCCCGAAGAGGTCCCGACGGCACTCGAGGGGGCGCTCCCCTTCGTCTACGAGTCCACGGGCGCCGAGACCCGCTTCACGAACACGCTCGACCCGGACGCGGCCAGTCGCGAGGTGTTCACCTTCCACCGGCCGGAGACGCTCGCCGCCTGGATCGACGACGTGAAGGCGGGCCGCAACGGCGCCACGCTCAACGCCGAGTACGACTTCCCCATCCTCGACAAGACGGTGCTCACCCCCTGGGAGCCGGCCGACTCGGGCGCCTGCATCCTGGCGC
>CAZMUG010000041.1:12167-17821 GCA_964569165.1 uncultured Gaiellales bacterium | reverse complement strand
CCGTTCGGCGGCGAGCAGGCGCACAAGGCGTTCGCCCTTGCGGTCGGTCTCGAGCTCCTCGTCTCCTCGCTCGCGGGGCCCGAGCACGGCGCAGTGCTCCTCGTCGCGCGGCCCGAGCACGATCCGGTGCCGGGGTTCAGGGAGCTCGCAGCCGGCCGGCGTCTTCCCGGAGACGGCGTCTAGCTCGCGACGGGCGTCAGCGGAGGCTCCCCGCGCGAGACTGCGAGGATGTTGTCCGACACGAGCCTCGTCATCGCCTCGCGTGCCTGCCGCGTGGCGCTCCCGATGTGTGGTGTGAGGACGACGTTGTCGAGCGA
Source organism: uncultured Gaiellales bacterium (assembly GCA_964569165.1). Classification (GTDB taxonomy): domain Bacteria; phylum Actinomycetota; class Thermoleophilia; order Gaiellales; family Gaiellaceae; genus GMQP-bins7. The sequence continues at coordinate 17,504 of CAZMUG010000041.1, read as the reverse complement.
AAGAAGCTCGTGCGGCACGTTCGGCTCGTCGGTGAAGACGTCGAGACCGGCACGGATTCGTCCGGAGACGAGCTCGGCCACGAGCGCGCGCTCGTCCACGATCTCGCCCCGTGCGGTGTTGACGAGGCAGGCGCCGTCACGGAGGAGCGCGAGGCGGCGCGCGTCGATCAGCCCGCGCGTCTCGGGTGTCAGGGGGACGTGGAGCGTCACGACGTCGGCCTCCGCGAGCAGGTCGTCGAGCGCCCGGTACTCGCCGAGCCCCGTCTCGACCGGGTGCCGCCTCGTGTAGAGGACGCGCATGTCAAACCCACGCGCTCGTCTCGCCACGGCGGTGCCGATGCGCCCGAGACCGACGATCCCCAGCGCCGAGCCGGCGGCCTCCTGCGCGAGCCCGCCGTCGGCCCACGACCCGCCCCAGGCGCCGGCGCGCACGAGCCGGTCGCCCTCCACCACGCGGCGCCGCGTGGCGAGGATCAGCGCGAGGGCGAGATCGGCCGTGGCGGAGTCGAGGACGCCGGGTGTGTTCGTGACGACGATGCCGCGCGCCGCGCAGGCGGCGACGTCCACGCGGTCGTATCCGACTCCGTAGTTCGCGACCAGGCGCAGCCCCGGGAGCAGGTCGAGCGGGACGGGCTCGTTGGCGACGATCAGCGCGTCGACGTCGGGTCTCGGGGCGCGGAGGTCGGCCAGTGGCAGCACCTCGACGCCGACGAGCTCGTCGAACGCCGGGCCGGGAAACCGGTGCGTCGCCAGTACGCGCACGTCAGACGGTCATGCGGCAGTGTCTGACACCTATGGGCCGCAAACCCGCATGGTTGCGTGGGGTGGTGTCAGACACCGTGTCTACCCGTAGGTGAGCTCGGACAGGTCGAGCGCGAGGAGCGACTCGTCCTCGACGAGCGCGCAGGCAACCTCGCCGAGGGAGAGCGCCGCGTGCACCTCGGTCGCCGTCGATGCACGCACCACGACCGGACGCCCCGCCAGGTGCGCGTCGTGGATCGCGCGGAGGTCGGCGACGTCATCGAGCACGAGCGCCCCCTCGACCTCGAGCGTCCCGGCGAGCGCGATCTCCGGGACCTTGCGCCCGGTGGCCCCGAACCAGCGCTCACGCATCAGAGGGTGAGCGTCTCGCCGGGCTCCGGCGAGAGGACGTCCACGCCAGGGGGCGCGAGCTCGCGCAGCTCGTCCGGCGTTCCCGTGAGGAGGCCGAAGGTGCCGTAGTGACAGGGGACGCAGCGGACCACGCCGAGAAGCTCGAGCGCGACGGCGGCCTCGCGCGGCCCCATCGTGAAGTGGTCGCCGATCGGAAGGACCGCCAGGTCCGGCTGGTAGATGCGCCCGATCAACGACATGTCCCCGAAGACGTTCGTGTCGCCGGCGAAGTAGATCCGGTACCCGTCCTCGAGCTCGAGCACCAGGCCGCACGACTCTCCGGTGTACGTCCCGTCGGGGCAGCTCGAGGAGTGGTTCGCGTGCGTGAGCGTGAGCCGGACGCCCTCGACTGCGACCGTCCCGCCCTTGTTGATCGAGTGCGCCGAGCCGTCGTCCGCGACGCCCTGCCCGGTCAGCCACCCCCGCAGCTCCACCTGGGCGACGACCGGGCACTCGAACCGCTGGTGGATCGCCACGGTGTCGCCGACGTGGTCGCCGTGGCCATGGGTGACGAGGATGAGATCGCAGCGCTCCGGCTCGAGCTCGTCCGCCGGGCACTTCGGGTTCCCGTTCAGGAACGGATCGACGTAGATGCGCTTGCCACCCGGCGTGTCGATCCGGAACGCCGAGTGCCCGAGCCAGGTCAGTTGCGTGGGCATGGGTGGAAGGTTAGAACGGGAGCGAGGCGGCTGCGTCGCTCGCCGCGTCGAGAATCGGCTGCACGACGAAGAAGGAGCCGATGGTGACCGCGACGCAGGCGGCCGTCGCGGCCGCGAGCGCGGAGTCCCGCGGCGGGGAGCCGCCTGCCGGAGCGAGCCGGAGGTCGGGCCCCGTCCGCATGTACATCCAGCGCACGACGTTCAGGTAGTAGCCGAGCGAGACCGCCGTTGCCACGACGCCGACGAGCACGAGCCACCAGTCGCCCGCGTCGTACGCGGCGGTGAACACGAACAGCTTCCCGAAGAGGCCGCCGGTGAGCGGGAACCCGGCGAAGCCGAGCATGAACGTCCACATCGCGACGCCGTACAGAGGCCGCTCCCAGCCGAGCCCGGCGAGGGCCTCGAGCGTCACCGGGCGCTGGAGCTCCCGCTCGCGAGCCGCGACGACCGCGAACGCGCCCACGGACATGGCGGAGTAGGGGACGAGGTAGTAGAGGAGCGCCTCGCCGCCGAGCTCCGAGTTGGCGGCGACGGCCATGAGCAGGAAGCCTGCGTGGGAGACGGAGGAGTAGGCAAGCAGCCGCTTGACGTCGCTCTGCGCCAGCGCGGCGAGGTTGCCCCACGCGAGCGAGATCGCGGCGAGCACCGCGACCGCGACCGTCCAGACCTCGCTCTGCTCCGGAAACGCGGTTACGAGCAGGCGCAGAGTCACGACCATCGCCGCGGCCTTCGTCGCCGCCGACATGAAGGCCGTGACCGAGGTCGGGGCTCCCTCGTACACGTCCGGGGTCCACATGTGGAACGGCGCCGCCGAGACCTTGAACGCCAGCCCGGCGAGGATCATGGCGAGCCCCGCGAGGAGGAAGACGTCGTCCGTGGCGCTCGCAGAGGCGATCTCGGCGAACCCGAGCTCGGCCGTCGCGCCGTAGACGAGGGCGGAGCCGAACAGGAGCACGCCCGATCCCAGCCCGCCGATGATGAGGTACTTCAGGCCCGCCTCGAGCGACGTCTCGCGCTCGCGGTCGATTGCGACGAGCACGTACAGGCAGAGCGAGAACCACTCGAGGCCGAGGAAGAGCGTCATCAGGTTCTCGGCTCCGACGAAGAAGACCATCCCCGCGCCGGCCGTCGCGAGGAGCGCGTAGTACTCGCCGCCGGCTCCCTGCGAGCGGCGCTCGCCCCACGAGACGAGGACCGCGGCCGCCCCGGTGACCGCCAGGATCACCTGCGTGAGCGCCGCGAGCCGGTCCTGCACCATCGATCCCTCGAGGAGCACCTGCGGCTCGGCCGACTCGGAGAAGACGACGATCGCGAACGCCGCCGCGGCGACGAAGCCGACGAAGGCGGCACCCGCCGCGACGCCTCTCCGGGCCCACGCCGGCCCGACGACCGCCGCGAGGAGCGCGACACCCGCCGCGACGAGGAGCGCGAGCGTGGGCGAGAGCGCGAGCCAGTCGACGTGCGGCGTGTCGATCATCCGAGCACCTTCGTGATCGCCTCGACTGCCGAGTCGCCGGGGAAGGAGCTCTGGCTGACGAGAGCCGGCCACGCCGAGAGCACGAGCAGGACGACGATCAGCGGCACCACGAGCCCGAGCTCGCCGGGACGGAGGTCGAGCGCCTCGTCTCTCACCGCCCGGCCCGGCTTCACGTGCAGGATCGCGGAGATCACCCGGAGCGTGTACATCGCCGCGAGCACGATCCCGAGCGCGACGACGACGGCGTACCCCCAGCCCTGGTCGTAGACGCCGGCCATGATCAGGAACTCTCCGGCGAACGTCGCCGTGCCCGGGACGGCGAGCGCGATCATCCCCGCCACCATGACGACGGTCGCGAGGGCCGGCCGTCCGCGCGCCATCCCGCCGAGGGCGTCGAGCTCGCCCGTCCCGCACCGCCGCTCGACCATGCCGACGAGCAGGAACATGCTCGCGGAGATCAGCGCGTGGCCGACGGACTGGAGGATGGCGCCGTCCAGCCCCAGGTCGTCCAGCGCGAACACGCCGAGCGTGATGAGCCCCATCTGCGCCATCGACGAGTACGCGACGACGCCGCGGAGATCCGGCGAGCGAAAGGCCACGATCGACCCGTAGACGAGTCCGATCGCGGCGAGGACGAGGATCGTGCCGGAGAAGTCGGCGGCCGGCTCCGGGAACTTCGGCAGCGCGATGCGCAGGAAGCCGTAGATCGCGGTCTTCGAGACGACCGCCGAGAGCACCGCGGCGACCTCGATCGACGACTCGCGGTACGCGAGCGGGAGCCAGCCGTGGAACGGGAAGAGGGGCGCCTTGATCGCAAAGGCGATGACGAACCCGAGGAAGATCCACTGGTTGTCGCTCGTCCCCGACTCGGTCAGCGAGAACGTGCCCTCGGTGACGCCGAAGGCGACGACCGCAGCCAGCATCAGCAGCGAGCCCGCCATCGTGTAGACGACGAGCGTCAGCGTCGCGGCCTGCCTGCGCGCGCCGCCCCAGACGCCGACGAGCACGTACAGCGGGATGAGCATCGCCTCGAACGAGGCGTAGAAGAGGAGGAGGTCCTGGGCGACGAAGGTGGCGACGATCGCGCCGGTGAGGAAGAGCATCAGGGCGTGGTAGGCGCGGGGCCGGTCGCGGCCGACCCAGGTGGCGTACCCGATCGCGGCTGCGCACACGACGACGCTCACGCCCACGAGCCAGATCGAGAAGCCGTAGAACCCGACGGAGTACGAGATCCCGAGGCTCTCGACCCACTCGCGCGACGTCCCCAGCTGCAGGCCGCCGTCGTCGAAGTCGAACCGGCCGGCGGCGACGATCCAGAGCCCGACCTCGAGCAGGGCGACGAGGAGGGCGAGCCCTCCGGTCGCCGTGCGCGGGAGCGGCGCGACCGCGACGACCAGCGCGCCGACGAGGGGAAGCAGGATGAGGGAGGTCGTCAGCACGGCAGCGTCACCGGACCGCCACGAAGACGACGACGAGGACCGAGACGGCCAGCGCGATCGTGATCGCATACGTGCGGAGGAGGCCGGACTGGGCCCGGGCGACCTCACCGCCCGCCTGGAGCGTTCCCGACCCGATCTCGTCGAGCGACCGCTCGACCAGGGGCTCCTCGACGTCCCGCCCCATGGTGGCCGCGAGCGCCGCCGCGGGCCGGTAGAAGAGCGCATCGTAGAGCTCGTCGAAGTAGAGCTTGTACTCGAGCACGCGCCACACTCCGGGGCTCGTGACGAGCTGGCGCCCGGCCTCGAAGGCCCGGCGCGCGAGGACGAAGCCGACGAGGGCGAGCGCCACCGCGAGCGCGCTCGTCACGTAGTCCTCGGCGACGGTCGCCACGACGAGCGGCTCCGCGGTCTCGTCGATCCAGTGCAGGAACGGCTCCCACACGCCCGGGATGACGACGAGGCCGCCGATCGTCGCGAGCACCGTGAGCACCCAGACCGGGACCTGCATCGACTGCGGGCCCTCGCCGTGGCCCTCGTGGGCGTGCTCGGTCACGAGCGCGCTCGGCTCGCCGCGCCAGACGGTGAGGTACAGGCGGCTCGTGTACAGGCC
>CAZMUG010000041.1:0-12067 GCA_964569165.1 uncultured Gaiellales bacterium | reverse complement strand
GCGCGCTCGGCTCGCCGCGCCAGACGGTGAGGTACAGGCGGCTCGTGTACAGGCCTGTCAGGAGCGCTCCGACGAGGCCGGCCGCGAAGAGGAGGTACCCGAGCGCGCCGCCGGCTGCGAATGCGGCGGAGACGATGCCGTCCTTCGACCAGAACCCGGAGAAGATGGGGATGCCCATGAGCGCGAGTGACCCGACGGCGAACGCAACGTGCGTTCTGGGCAGCAGCCGGTGCAGCCCGCCCATCCTCCGGATGTCCTGCTCGCCGCCGAGGTGGTGGATGACGAGCCCCGCGGACATGAAGAGCAGCGCCTTGAAGAAGGCGTGCGTCATGAGGTGGAAGATCGCGTAGCCGTAGGCCCCGATCCCCGCGGCGAGGAACATGTAGCCGATCTGGGACATCGTCGAGTACGCGATGACGCGCTTGATGTCCCACTGCACGAGCGCGATGACGCCCGCGACGAGGAGCGTGAGCGCTCCCAGGATCGCGGCCAGGTGCTGCACGTCGGGAGCGGCCTCGAACACCGGGCTCGCCCGGACGAGCAGGTAGACGCCGGCGGTCACCATCGTCGCGGCGTGGATCAGCGCGGAGACGGGAGTCGGCCCCTCCATCGCGTCCGGGAGCCACGTGTGCAGCGGGATCTGGGCGGACTTCGCGACCGCGCCGCCGAGGAGGCCGAGCGCGACGAGGTTGACGGTCGTGGAGCCGAGCGACCCCACGTCCTCGAAGACGCCGAGGTACTCGAGGGTCCCCGTCTCCCAGATCAGGAGCACGAGCGCGAGGGCCATGGTCGCGTCGCCGATCGCGTTCATCACGAACGCCTTCTTCGCGGCCGCGACGGCCTCCGGCCGCCTGTGCCAGAACCCGATCAGGAGGTACGACGCGAGCCCCACGAGCCCCCAGCCGACGAGCAGGAGCAGGAAGTTCCCCGCCTGCACGAGCAGGAGCATCGAGAAGACGAAGAGCGACATGTACGCGAAGTACCGGCGCTCCTCGTCGTCGCCGGCCATGTAGCCCATCGAGTACCAGACGATCAGGGCGCTGACCCCGGAGACGACGAGCATCATCGTGCTCGAGAGCGTGTCGAGCAGGATCTGGAGCTGCACCTCGAGGTCGCCGGCCGCGAGCCACGTGTACGCGGTCGAGACCTGCTCGCGGTCGGCTGGATCGGCCCCCCACAGTCCGACGAACGCGACGAGCGCCCCGCCGAAGGCGAGGAACGTCGTCAGCGTCGAGATCCAGCCCGCGGTCCGGCGGGAGATGCGCCCGCCCGCGAGCGTGATCGCGACCGCGCCGGCGAGCGGCGAGAGCAGGCAGGTCCACGCCCCGGCCATCATCCGCGGAGGACGCTCGCCTGGTCGACGTCGAGGGGGACACGGCGGCGCGCCATCGCGACGATGAGGCCGAGGCCGATCGCGACCTCGGAGGCGGCGACCGCCATCACCGCGAGGGCGAACACCTGGCCGTCCAGGTCCCCGTGCTGGCGCGCGAACGCGACGAAGGTCAGGTTCGCCGCGTTGAGCATGATCTCGAGCGACAGCAGGACGACGAGCGGGCTGCGCCTGAGCATGACGCCGAGCGCGCCGATCCCGAACAGGACCGCTGCGACGATCAGGTACCAGCCGACCTCGGGGCCGTCCACTACTCGCCCTCCTCCTTCTCGCGCGTCGTGCCGAGCACGACGCCGCCGACGGCCGCCACGAGCAGCACGATCGACGTGATCTCGAACACGAGCAGGTGGTCGGTCAGGAAGACCTCGCCGATCTCCGCCGGGCTGCCGAAGGAGCCCGAGACGTCGGCCGGGCTCGTCAGCTCGTCGCCCCACGCGAGCCCGAGCACGACGACGACCTCGACGAGGAGCGCAGCCGCTGCGACGACCGCTGCGGCCCGGAGCAGCGGCGGGCCTCCCGCCCAGGGCGCATCAGCGCGGCCGCCGAGGTACGCGACGACGAAGAGGAACATCACCATCACCGCGCCCGCGTAGACGAGGACCTGCGCGGCGGCGAGGAACTCCGCCGAGAGCAGGAGGAAGAGCACCGCGAGCGAGGCGAGGTTCCCGATGAGCGCGAGCGCCGAGTAGAAGGGGTTCGTCAGGCTCACGACGGCGACTCCGGTCCCGAGGCACGCGCCGGCCGCCAGGAACCAGATCACCCAGACGATGACGTTCCCCATGTCAGCTGCGCAGGATCCCTGCGGGCGGTCGCTGCACGACCGCGCTGTCGATGTCGGCTCGCTGCATCTGCTCTAGCTCCTCGTCTTGTGCGCCGGCTCGGGCGTGTCGTAGAGGCCCGGGTCCGCGACCGGGACCCGCTTGATCGGCTCGGCGAGGAGCAGGTCCTTCGTGTAGATCAGGTCGTCGCGCGAGTACTCGGCGAGCTCGAACTCGTTCCCGAGCGTGATCGCGTCGAAGGGGCAGGCGAGCTCGCAGTAGCCGCAGAAGATGCAGCGGCTCAGGTTGATCTCGTAGATGCGCGCGTACCGCTCGCCGGCGGAGACGCGGTTCGTCGCGGTGTTCTCGGCGGCGATCACGCGGATGCAGTCCGCCGGGCACGCGGCGGCGCAGAGCGAGCAGCCCACGCACTTCTCGAGCCCGTTCTCGTGCCGATGCAGCCGGTGCCGTCCGCGGAAGCGGGGGTACACCGGGCGCTTGTACTCCGGGTACTGCTGCGTGATCGGCTTCCGGAAGATCTGGCGGAACGTCACGCCGAAGCCCTTGAGCGTCGAGAACGGCTGGGCCATCAGTACGCCACCACCAGCACGGCCGTCACGACGGCGTTGACCGTCGCCACGGGGAGGAGGATCTTCCAGCCGAAGCGCATGAGCTGGTCGTAGCGCAGGCGCGGGAGCGTCGTCCGCATCCAGATGAAGACGAAGAGGATGAGCGCGAGCTTCCCGACGAACCACAGCGGCCCGGCCCAGGACGCGCCGTCCCAGCCGGGGCCGTGCCAGCCGCCGAGGAAGAGCGTGACGGCGAGGGCCGAGAGCGTGATCAGGTTGATGTACTCGGACATCGAGTAGAGGCCGAACCGCATCCCGCCGTACTCCGTGTGGTACCCGGCGACGAGCTCCTGCTCTGCCTCGGGGAGGTCGAACGGCGCGCGGGCCGTCTCGGCGGTGCCCGCGAGGAGGAAGACGACGAGCCCGACGAACTGCGGGACCGCGTACCAGAGGCTGTCCGCCTGCGCCTCGACGATCGCCGTGAGCGACAGCGACTTGGCCATGATCACGACCCCGAGCACCGAGATCGCGAGCGCGACCTCGTACGAGACGAGCTGGGCGCAGGTCCGCATCGAGCCGAGCAGGGCGTACTTCGAGTCGGACGACCAGCCTCCGATGATGAAGCCGTAGATGCCGATCGAGCCGATCGCGAAGATCAGGATCAGGGCGATGTCGATGTCCGCGACCTGTCCGGGGATGTAGACGCCGCCGACCTCCCAGCCAGGCCCGAAGGGGATGACCGAGAACGTCGTGAGGGCGGTGAACGCAGCGAGGAACGGCCCGAGGACGTAGAGCCAGTCGATGGCGGCGCTCGGCTGGAAGCTCTCCTTGTTCAGGAGCTTGAGGAGGTCGGCGATCGGCTGGAGGAGGCCGTACGGGCCGGCGCGGTTGGGCCCGTAGCGAAGCTGCATCCGCCCCATCACCTTGCGCTCCGCGAGGGTGAGGTAGGCGAACGTGACCATCACCAGGTTGATGATCACGAACGCCTGGATGAGGCTGACCCACCAGTCGACGGACGGGGTGCTCACCGCGCCTTCACCACCTCGACCGCCGCATGGAGGTCGCCCGCGTGCTCCTCGGCGACGCGCGCGACGCCCTCCACGAGCCGTCGGTTGAGCCGCGCGCGCAGCTCGACGGAGGTGCCGTTCGAGCGGACGAGCACGGCGTCTCCCGCCGAGATCCCGCGCCGCTCCGCGTCCGCCGTCGAGAGCTCGACCTCTGCCTCCGGCCGCTGGAAGTGAAGCTCGGGGACGCGCTCGACGGCGGGGCCGGAGAACAGCGGCCGGTAGCGGTGGAGCCGGAGCGCGCCCACGAAGTGCTCGTCCTCGAACGTCGAGAGCTGCGCGGCCCCGGACGAGGTCGCGGCGGCGGGCGCGGAGTACGCATGCCGGGCAGGAAGCGGCGCGTGCGCACCGAGATCCTCGAGCGAGAGGTCGCGAAAGAGGTGCTGCGCCAGCTCGGCGAAGACACCCGCCGCGTGCGGCGGCACCTCGACCTCGAAGCGGCCTGCGAGCTTCGAGATCCAGGCGAGCTCGTCGGGGCAGGGCGGCGGCACGGCGCGGCGCAGGCGCTGGACCCGGCCCTCGAGGTTCGTGGTCGTCCCGTCCCGCTCGAGCCCGGCGGTCGCCGGGAGGATCAGGTCGGCCCAGCCGGCGGCGAGCCCGTGGAACATCGTGACGACGAGCACGTGCTGCGCCTGCTCTGCGAGCGCCCGGACGCTCGGGTCGGAGGCCGCCTCGTCCCCGGACACGACCAGCAGCCCGATGGGCTCGGGGTTCGACTCCTCCGCGTCGGACGCCGCCGCCCAGGCTGCCGCCACGCCGGCCGCGTTCGTGGCTCCCGGTAGCTGGAAGGCGCCGCATCCCTCCCGGTCCGCGAAGCCGAGCTCGTGGGCCAGCTCCGCGAGCCGCGCCCCGCCTCCTCCACCCGGGCCGGACCAGATCAGAGCTGCACGGTCCGCGTCCCGCAGCCGCCGGCCGAGCGCGCTGCGCCGGCTTGCGAGCTCGCGGCACGTCCCGGCGGCGCCGCCGGGCTCGACCTGCTTCCCGCCCTCGGGCGAGCAGACGACGATCTCGGCACCCTTTCTGCGGGCCTCCTTGATCCAGAGATCGACGATCGGAGCCCGCTCGACCACGGGGTCGTCGCCCAGGACGACGACGATCTCGGCGTCTCCGATCCCGGACAGGGGCATGCGGAACGCGTCGAGCGCGTCGGACGTCGCCTCCGGCAGGACCGCCGAGTGCGCTCCCAGACCGCGGCGCAGCATGCGTCCGAGGGCGTATGCGATCTCGTTCGTCTCCGTTCCGGAGAGCGCCGTCACGATCGAGCCCTCGGACTCGCGCAGCATGGCCTCGGCCGCGTCGAGCGCCTCGTCCCACGAGATCTCGCCGAGGCCGTCCCGCGCGCGGCGAAGCGGCGTGGTGACACGGTCCGGCGCGCGGAGGTACGGGTACGAGAAGCGTCCCTTGTCGCAGAGCCAGCCACGATCGATCTCCGGGTGGTTCCGCGAGAGGACGCGCGTCACCCTGCCCTCGCGGATGGTCGCCGAGACGTTGCAGCCCACCGGGCAGGCCGTGCACACGGTCGGCACGTCCTGGATGTCCCAGGGCCGCGCCTCGAAGCGGTAGAGCGTGGAGGTGAGCGCGCCGACCGGGCAGAGCTCGATCACGTTGCCCGAGAACGGCGACCGGTACGGCTCGTCCTCGAAGGTGGCGATCTCCGACCTCGCACCGCGGTTGCGCGCGATCAGGAGGCCGTCCTCGGCGACGTCCTCCGAGAACCGCGTGCAGCGGTAGCAGAGGATGCAGCGCTCCCGGTCGAGCGCGATGAGGGGAGACACCGGGATCGGCTTGTCCACGGTCAGCTTGGCGAACGTCATCCTCGTGTTCCCGGGCCCGTAGCGGAAGGTGAGGTCCTGGAGCGGGCACTCGCCGCCCTTGTCGCAGACGGGGCAGTCGAGCGGGTGGTTCACGAGGATGAACTCGAGCGTCGCCGACTGCCCGTCGGCCGCCTTCTCGGACGTCGCGGCCGTGTGCACGACCATGCCGTCCGCGACGGTCAGGGTGCACGCCGCCTGCAGCTTCGGCATCCCCTCGATCTCGACCAGGCACATGCGGCACGCCCCGACCGGAGCTCCGAGGCGCGGCTCGTAGCAGAACACCGGGATCTCGATGCCGGCGGCCTGCGCGGCCTCGACGATCCCCGTGCCCTTGGGGACCTCGACCTGCCGGTCGTCGATGGTGGCGGTGACGAGGTCAGGCATGCGTCACCTCGTGCGAGTGGCCGGCGTGCAGCGCCGACGGCGCGAGGATCCCCTCCAGCGACGACGTGCCGTGGAACGGGCAGCCGCCCTCGTCGATGTGCGCCTGGAACTCGTCGCGGAACTTGGCGACGTAGCTCGCGACCACGATCGCGTCCGAGTCGCCGAGCGGGCACAGGCACTTGCCGAGGATCCGGTCGCAGACCGAGAGGAGGAGGTCGAGATCGGGTTGCGAGGCCCGCCCGTCCTCGATCTTCTCGAGGATCTGGGGGAGCCAGCGCGTCCCCACGCGGCACGGTGTGCACTTCCCGCACGACTCGTGCTCGTAGAAGCGCGCCACGCGGATCCCGAGCTGCACCATGCAGCAGCGGTCGTCGATGACGATGACGCCAGCGGAGCCGATGCCCGAGCCGGCGGCGACGAGGGAGTCGAAGTCGAGCCTCGTGTCCACCTCGTCGGCCGTGAGGATCGGCGTGGACGAGCCGCCCGGGATGATCGCCTTCAGCTCGCGGCCGTTCGGGACGCCTCCTCCGACGTCGTACACGAGCTCGCGCAGCGAGATCCCGTGCGGGAGCTCGTAGTTCCCGGGGTTCACGACGTCGCCGGAGAGCGAGAAGACGCGCGTTCCCGTCGAGTTCTGGACGCCCAGCTTCGCGTACTCGTCCGCGCCGAGCTCGAGCACGGAGGTCGCAGTCGTGATCGACTCGACGTTGTTGACCGCGGTCGGCGCGGCGTACAGGCCGGCGATGGCGGGGAAGGGGGGCTTCGTGCGCGGCTGGCCGCGCTTGCCCTCGAGCGACTCGAGGAGCGCGGTCTCCTCGCCGCAGATGTAGGCGCCGGCGCCGCGGTGGATCACGATGGTGACGTCGCCGAGCAGATCAGCCTTGCGCATCGCCTCGAGCGAGTCCCGCAGCACCCCGAACTCCCGCTCGTACTCGCCGCGGATGTAGACGAACACGTGCTGCGACTGGATCGCGTGGGCCGCGATCAGGCACCCCTCGAGGAAGCGGAACGGGACGCGGAGCATGATCTCGCGGTCCTTGAAGGTTCCGGGCTCCGACTCGTCGGCGTTCACGACCAGGTAGTGCGGCTTGTCGAGCTGGTCCGGCTTGGGCACGAACGCCCACTTACGGCCGGTGGGGAAGAAGGCGCCCCCGCGGCCGCGCAGGCCGGAGCCCTCGAGCTCCGCGATGACCTCGTCGGGAGCCATCGCGCGCGCCTTGGCGAGCGCGGAGAAGCCTCCGGCGGCGCGGTAGTCCTCGATTCGCGTCAGCTCGCCGCCGTCGGTCCCGGCGAAGACGATCTGCGGGCTAGCGGCCACGGATCTCCTCGACGATGCCGGGGACGTCCTCGGCGCTCACGCGCAGGCGGTGGCGGTTGTCCACCGCGACGACCGTGGCCCAGCCGCACCCGCCGAGGCACTCGACGGTGCCGAGCGTGAACGCGCCGTCCGCCGACGTCGTGCCCGCGTCGATCCCGAGCTCCTGCTCGAACGCCTCGACCACCTGCTGCGCGCCGGCGAGCGCGCAGGAGACGTTGGTGCAGACCTCGACCACCGTGCGCCCCATGGGCTCGAGTCGGAGCTGGTCGTAGAAGGAGGCGATCGACGCGCAGTACGCGGGCGTGAGGTCGAGCGCTTCCGCCACCTCGCGCAGCGCCTCGGGCGGAAGCCACCCGCCGTGCTCCTCCTGGGCGAGGCGGAGCGCCGGGAGCACCGCGGACGTCGAGTCCGGGTAGCGCTTGCGCAGCTTCTGGATCTCGGCTGCGACGGTCATCGGTCCACGTCCCCCATCACGGGGTCGAGGGACGCCGCGACGGCGACGAGGTCGGCGACGAGGACGCCCTGGACCGTCGTCGCCGTCGCCTGCAGGGCCGCGAGGCTCGGCGGGCGGAACTTCACGCGCCACGGCCTGGGGCCCCCGTCGGAGACGAGGTAGCACCCCGCCTCGCCGCGCGGCGACTCGATCACGACGTACACCTCTCCCTCCGGGACGGTGAACCCCTCGGTGACGATCTTGAAGTGGTGGATGAGCGACTCCATCGACGTGTGGAGCTCGTGCCGCGGCGGCAGGACGACCTTGCGGTCGTCGGCGATCCACGGCTCGCCCTCCGTCGCGTCGAGGCGGTCGAGGCACTGGCGGACGATGCGCACCGACTCGCGCATCTCGTCCATGTGGACCTTGTACCGGTCGTACACGTCGCCGTTCGGGTACACGGGCACGTCGAACTCGACCTCGTCGTACGCGAGGTAGGGCATCGCCTTCCGCAGGTCCCAGTCGATCCCCGACGCGCGGAGCACGGGGCCGGACTGCGCGAGCGCCAGCGCGTCGTCGGCCGAGAGAAGGCCGATCCCCTTCGTCCGCTCGAGCCAGATGGCGTTGCGGTCGAGGATCGCCTCGTACTCGTCCACCGACTTCGGCATCGAGTCGCAGAACGTCCTCGCCTCGGCCGTGAAGCCGGGCGGCACGTCCTCGGCGACCCCCCCGACCTGCGTGTACCGCGTGTGCATCCGCGTCCCGCCGACCAGCTCGAACAGGTCGAGCACCTGGTCGCGGTCGTCGAAGGCGTACCAGAAGAGCGAGATCGCGCCGATCTCGAGCGCCGACGTCCCGAGCCAGACGAGGTGCGAGTGGATCCGGTTCAGCTCGGCGAGCGCCATCCGCGCCCAGGTCGCCCGCCGCGGGACCTCGATCCCCAGCAGCTTCTCGATGGCGAGGACGTACACGAGCTCGTTCGCGTGGAAGGAGACGTAGTCGATGCGCGGCGCGTAGGTCACGGACTTCCACCACGACTTCTGCTCCATGTTCTTCTCGAAGCCGGTGTGGAGGTAGCCGATGATGGGCCGGATGCCCGCCACCGTCTCGCCGTCGAGGTCGACGACCAGCCGGAGCACCCCGTGCGTGGAAGGGTGGTTGGGCCCGAAGTTGACGGTGAGGATGTCCTCGAGGCGGTGCCTCTCCGGATCGACCGCGAGAATCGTCGGCACCGGGCTCGGGATCCGCGTCCCCTCGTAGATGCGCGTGGACGGCAGGACGGACACGGCGCGGCTCAGTCCTCGCCGGAGAAGCGGACGGGCTCGCCGCCGATCGGATAGTCCTTGCGGAGCGGGTGCCCCTCCCAGTCCTCGGGCATGAGCAGGCGCTCGAGGTACGGGTGGCCCTCGAACGCGATGCCCATGAGGTCCCACTGCTCGCGCTCGTACCAGTCGGCCGCCGGCCAGACGGCGATGACCGTCGGGAGGGCGTCGCCCTCGTCCAGCCAGACCTGAACCCGGAGCCGGGCGGGATCGTCGTTCACGCGGAGCAGGTGGTAGGAGACGGAGAACCGCTTCGGCTTGGGATCCGGGACCCGCGCGAGCCCCTGCGAGCCGGGCGCGTTCAGGTCGCGGCCGTCCGCCGTGCCGATGTAGCCGGCGACGCCGGGCTCGCCCCAGCCGAGGTAGTCGGCGGCGGCGATGTCGCTCAGGACGTTGAACCCGTGCTCGTCGCGGAGGTACGCGCACGCCTCGACGAGACGGGCAGGGTCGACGACGAGGGTCACCTCGCCGAGCGCCTCGCGCGTCTCGACGAGGCCGGGAACGCCGGCGTACGTCACTCGGCCACCCCGCGGATCTCGTACGCCGGCGGGACCCCCGCGCGGATCTTCTCGTGCAGGCGCACGATGCCCTCGACGAGCGCCTCCGGCCGGGGCGGGCAGCCCGGGACGTGGATGTCCACCGGGACGATCTTGTCCACGCCCTGGAGGATCGAGTAGTTGGCGAACATCCCCCCGGAGCTCGCGCACGCGCCCATCGCGATCACCCACTTCGGCTCGAGCATCTGGTCGTAGACCTGGCGCAGCGCCGGCGCCATCTTGTGCGTCACGCGGCCGGAGACGATGAGCAGGTCCGCCTGCCGGGGCGAGGAGCTGAAGCGCTCCATCCCGAAGCGGGCGATGTCGTAGCGGGAGGAGACGATCGACATCATCTCGATCGCGCAGCAGGCGAGGCCGAACGTGTCCGGCCAGACCGAGCTCGACTGCGCCCAGGCGATCGCCTTCTGGACCGTGGTGATGAGGAGGGCGTCCTCGATCTCCTCCACCTCCCGCTCGAAGACGCCGGGCCCGCGGTCGGGCCAGAGGACCCGCTCCGACTGGAGCCCCGCCTTCGCGAGTGGGCGGTCGCTGACGACCGGGAGCTCGCGCTCGGGTCTCAATGCCAGTTCAGCGCTCCCTTGCGCCAGACGTAGACGTATGCGACGCCGAGGATCGCGACGAAGCCCGCGAGCTCGGCGAGGCCGAACCAGCCGAGCGCGTCGAGCTGCACGGCGAGCGGGTAGAGGAAGACGATCTCGATGTCGAAGAGGATGAACAGGATCGCGGTGAGGTAGAAGCTGACCGTGAAGCGGCGCTCGCGGCTCGGCGCCTCGGTCGCGACGCCCGACTCGAACGGCAGCATCTTCTGGCGCGTGCGCGCGACGGGCTTCCTCGGGACGAGGAAGGACGCGGCGATCATGGTCGCCGGGATCGCCGCTGCGAAGATCGCGTAGAAGAGGAAGGGCAGCCAGTTCGAAAGCACGGGTTTCCCCCGACGTAGACCTCGGAGACGCTCAGCCGCCGAAACCTACCACCGCCCTTCCGCTCCGCACGAAGGGACTGGAGATCCCGCGCTGAATCACCGATACGAGTGTCACGAACGTGTGCCGGAGCACACTGACCCGTCCGCTAGGATTCGCGCATGGCAACCATCGAGCACCCCACCGACACCCTCATCACGCTGACTCCCGGCGCAGCGGCCAAGATCCGGGAGCTGATGGCGGAGGAGCCGGACGGCGGGACCCTCGTCCTCCGGGTCGCGATCCAGGGTGGTGGCTGCTCGGGGTTCCAGTACGGCCTCGGCTTCGACGCCGCGCCCGCCGAGGGGGATCTCGAGCTCTCGCTGGAGGGCATCCCCGTCGTCGTCGACCCGTACAGCGCGCCGTACCTGCAGGGCGCCACGATCGACTTTCTGAACACGATCTCCGAGTCCGGGTTCAAGATCGACAACCCGAACGCCGTCTCGTCGTGTGGCTGTGGCCACTCCTTCCAGGTGGAGGAAGACGAGGAGCTGCCCGAGGGAACGCACCTGGGCGGCTGCGGCTCCGGCTGCTCTCACTGAGCGGGCCCGGTGAGGTGCTTCAGCACCTCACCCGCTCTCGATCCCGCCGCCAGCCCGGTGCGTCGCTTCAGCGGCGCACCTGCTCCTCATCCCCTTAGGATCGGCCCATGACCTCGCACCCGCTGCGCGTCGCAGTCGTCGGGTCGGGGCCGGCGGCCTTCTACGCGGCGGCACATCTCCTGGGGAGCGAGGATCCTCCCGCACAGGTCGACCTGATCGAGCGCCTCCCCACACCCTGGGGCCTCGTCCGGCTCGGGGTCGCGCCCGACCACCCGCAGCTCAAGACCGTCTCGCGGGCGTTCGAGAAGATCGCCGCGCGGCCGGGCTTCCGGTTCCTCGGCAACGTCGAGGTCGGGCGTGACGTGAGCGCGGCCGAGCTCGCCGAGCTGTACGACGCCGTGGTCTACGCCGTCGGCTCGCAGACGGACCGTCGGCTGGGGATCCCGGGAGAGGACCTCCCTGGCTCCTGGCCCGCCACCGAGCTCGTCGCCTGGTACAACGGCCACCCCGACTTCCAGGGCCTCGAGCTCGACCTCTCGCACGAGCGCGCGGTGGTGATCGGCAACGGGAACGTCGCGCTCGACGTCGCGCGGATGCTTGCGCTGACGCACGAGGAGCTCGCGCCGACGGACACGACCGACGCCGCGATCGACGCGATCGTCGGCTCGGGGCTCCGCGAGCTCCTGGTCGTCGGGCGCCGGGGCCCCGTGCAGGCTGCGTGGACGTCCACCGAGCTCGGCGAGCTGGGCGAGCTCGCCGGCGCCGATGCGTTGCTCGACCCCGCGGAGCTCGAGCTCGACCCGGCCAGCGAGGCCGAGCTCGCCGACGCGTCGAACGTCGTCAAGCGCAACGTCGACATCCTCCGCGACCTCGCGGCACGCGACGCGGAAGGAAAGCCACGCGCCATCCGGCTCCGTTTCCGCACGTCGCCCGTGGCCATTCTCGGCGACGGGAAGG
>CAZMUG010000040.1:1835-17841 GCA_964569165.1 uncultured Gaiellales bacterium | reverse complement strand
GGGCGGACGCCGTACAGCATCTGGAGCTCGAAGCGGTCGCGGGCGATGCCCTCCTGCCTGGCGAAGTCCTGCACGCGCCGGATGATCGCCTCGTCGTGGGTGGCGACGGCGACGTAGGCGCCCGCGCGGAGGCAGCGCTCGACGAGCTCGACGTACGCGCGGTCGACGTCCGCCTTGTCGGGGTAGGCGATGTCCGCGGGCTCGAGGTAGGCGCCCTTCACGATGCGCAGGTTGGGGGAGAGCGGGAGGAGACGCTCGAGGTCCTTCGGCGTGCGGTAGAGGTAGGACTGGAGCACCGTGCCGACGTTGTCGTACCCCGCGCCGCGCAGCCGCTCGAAGATCTCGAGCGTCGCGTCCACGAGCGCCGACTGCTCCATGTCGATGCGGACGAACGTCCCGAGCTCGCGCGCCCGCACTACGAGGCGCTCGACGTTCGCGTACGCGACCTCCTCGTCGACGTCGAGTCCGAGGTGCGTGAGCTTCAGGGCGACGTTGGCGCGCAGCCTCTCGGTGACGAGCCGCTCGAGGATGCGCTCGTAGGCGGCGGTGACGACTGCGGCTCCCTGCTCGTCCGGGATCGCCTCGCCGAGGAGCGTCGTGTTCGCGTGCAGGCCCGCGTCGTTCAGCGTCCGAAGGACGGCGACGCAGTCGTCGAGCGTCTCGCCCGCGACGAAGCGCCGCGCGCCGAAGCGCTTGCCGTGCCGCTGGACGAGGCGCTGCAGGCGCTTGCTCTCGGCGGCGCGGAGAATCGCGGAGCGGGAGACCGAGGTGAGCGACGGCACCGGCGAAGCCTCGCAGACGGGCTACTGGAGCGTGACGGAGACGGTCTCGCCGACGTCCACGACGGCGTAGCGGCCCGCGAAGGCAGGGCCGGGGTTGGCGATCCGCGCGCGTCCGATCGCGTCCTCCCCGCGGGACTCGTGGATGTGCCCGCAGAGGACGAGGTCGGGCTGCGCGTCCTCCACGAACGCCCGCAGCGAGCGGCTCCCGACGTGTGCTCCGGAACGGAGGCGGTCACACGCCGTGCCGTGGGGCGGCGAGTGCGGGCAGAAGATGCGGACGCGGCAGCCCGCGACCTGTGCGTGTCCCGCCAGCGCCTGTCTCCCGAGCTCGTCTTCGGAGACCTCGTGGGGCGTGTCGAGCGGTGTCGGGCCGCTCGCCGAGACGCCGTGCAGCCCGATGCCCTCGCCCAGGACGACTCCCCGGCCGTGGAGCGAGACACCGAGCTCGACGAGCCTGGCGTCGATCGCAGGCGAGTCCATGTTGCCGGCGACGGCGAGCACGGCGGGCGCGAGCGGCCGCCACGACTCGACCGCTCGCGCGACCTCGTCCGGGGCGCCGGCGTTCGTGAGGTCGCCGCCGACGACGAGGGCGTCGACGGCGCCGATCGCCGAGATCGCCTCGGGAACGGCGTCGAACCGCCCGTGGACGTCCACGAGGTACGCGATCCTCATCTCGAACGGCCCTCCGGCGTCACGTTACAAGGCACAACGTGCGCCGTGGCGGAGAGGCACGCCCCGGATGCGGGGGCCGGACGGCGCGCCGCGCTCCTCCCGGGCGGCGTGCGAGACCACCGGAGCCAGGTTGCGCGTCGTGACGTGGCTCGACGGGGCTACGGGGGCGCTCCCGCGCCGCACTCGAACGAGTCGCGCTCGACCGCCGAGCGCGTGCGGCGGCGAGGAAGCGGAGAGGGGGTGATCCCCCGGCTCGCCAGCTCCTCGTCGAGCACCCGTGCGCCGAGCACGGCCAGCGCGCGGTAGAAGGGAGCCTCCACGGCCTCCTGCTCGACCTCCGCGAAGAACGTGGGGAGCCACCGGCCCGCGTGCTCGGCCAGGAACGCATCCCCGATCTCGGCGACGAGATCGGCGCCGTCCTCGGCCGCCTCCACCGCTGCGAGCCGCCGGAGCTCGAGGAAGGAGAGGAACTCGAGCTCGCAGCCGGCGAAGTCGGGCCGCTCGGCCGTCGGCCCGTGCGCCTCGGCGCCGAATGCGCGGTAGAACGCCGCGGCGTCCGCCATCTGCCGTCCCTGCCTGATCGGGTCGGCCTCGTAGCTCCCCTCGTACGGCGGAACGCGGACGGTGCCGCGGAAGAGCACCGAGTACTGGCCCGAGAGCTCTCCGGCCGTGACGGAGCGCACCGCGTCGAGCACGTCCTCGACGTCTCCGGGCGCGCCCGCCTCCACGAGCGCGTCGGCCAGGACCTCGACCTCGGCCACGGTCTCCTCCCGCGGTGAGGTGAAGCCGAGCGAGAGGAGCCGCCAGAGCGCGGCGAGCCTGACGCCGCTCGGAGTCGCCGTCGTCACTCCTGCGCCTCGAGCACCAGCGTCTGCCAGTCGCCGATCTGCTTCCGCGCTCCCCGGTTCTCCTCCGACCCGAGCCACACGGCGAACGAGACGGGCCAGGAGGTACCGGGTGCGAGCGCCTCGCCGACTCCTGCCCTCGCCGAGGGGATGGCGACGACGACTCGCCAGCGCCCGTCCTCGTTCACCCCGTGCCCGCGAGCGCTCTGGTTCGGCAGGTGCGTGACCGAGCCGAAGCCCTCGGCCACCACCTCCTCGACCGGCGTCGAGCGGATGTTCTGCGAGAGCGGGTTCCCGGCCTCGCGCCCGACCCAGTACAGCTGCGCGACCTCGGGTGGGAGGATGTCGTCGGGCATGATGTCGTGCACGACCTCGGGATAGATCTGGTCGACGCCGGTGTTGCCGCCCGAGTCGAGGTCTCGCTGCCAGGTCGCCCGCCACTGGAGGATGTGGACGGGGACGCCCGGGGCGCCCATCGTCAGCGCGGGAGGGGTGCTGCCGCTCGTGACCGGGAGCTGCACCGCCACTGCGTCGTGGTAGCGCCGGATCCCGTCGAGGTCGTCGATCCTCTCGTCCTCCCATTCCAGGAGCAGCGCGACCTCGACGCCGTTGTGGAGCGCGCGTGCGTCCAGCTCGTGCACGCGCGCCTCCTCCAGGTACGGCTGCGCGATCTGCTGCGCGACGAGCGGAACGAGCGTCGGCTCCGCGTCCCCCCACGCACCGGAGCCGGGATCCTCCGCAGGAAGCTCGCCGTCCACGTACGTCGCCACGATCGGTGCTCCCGGGACCGGCGTCTGCTTGTCGCCGACCGCCTCGGCGACGGCCACGACCGCCGCGCCGCCGGCCACGAGGCCGCCGACCGCGGCGCCTCCGTAGAGAAGAGCGTCCCTGCGCGTGATCGTCGGGTGGTCTGCCATCACGTCCTCACGTGTTGTGCCGGAAGCCGGTCGCCGGCTCTCCTGCGATCTCGGTCGCGAACTCGAACGGGCGCACGAACGTCGGCTCGCGGAGGGGCACCGCCACGATCTCCTCGCCCGCCTGGTCGTACGCGCGGGCGACCCCGTCCTTCACGTCCCAGGTGTCCATGATCCGCTCGGTCGAGCCGAAGAGCATGAGCAGGCCGAGGAGCTCGGGGTCGTCCTTCGCGTTCCGGTACGCCTCGATCGCCTCTTCCACCCCCGGGCCGAACATCTGCGTCAGGTACGTCGTGGGGACGTGGACCGGCGGGATGTAGTAGACGTTCGGCTCGAGCCCGAGCTGCGGGTACAGGGGCAGCGCGAGCCTCCGGATGTGCACCAGGTAGTCGGCGGGCTTCCGCGGATCGGCTTCGTCCGGAGCGGACAGGAAGTTGGTGAGGCGCAATCGTCCGATGCAGGCGGTCGTGCACTGCGTCTGGAGGCCCTCCTCGATCTTCGGGTAGCAGCCGATGCACTTCTCCGAGACTCGCGTCTCCAGGTTGAACATCGTCTTCTTGTACGGGCACGCGGTGAGGCACTCCTGGTATCCGCGGCAGCGCGTCTGGTCGACGAGGACGATGCCGTCCTCGGGGCGCTTGTAGATCGCCTCGCGCGGGCAGGCGGCGACGCAGGCGGGGTACGTGCAGTGGTTGCAGATCCGCTGGAGGTAGTACATCCACATCAGCGCGTGCGGGTTGTCGGGGATGTACGCGGTGTCGTCGGCGTTCCCCGTCGGCTCGTCCTCGCCGATGTTCGGATGTGACCAGTCCTCCTCCTCGGGGGTCCAGCCGAGGACGCGCTCTCCCTCCGGCGCCGCCTCGAAGATCGTCTGCCCGTCGTAGACGCCGTCCGACCACGTCTGCGGCCCCAGCAGCGAGAGCACGTTGACGTCCCAGCCCATCGGGTAGAAGCCGAACGGCTTCGTCTCGATGTTGTTCCAGAGCATGTACTCCTGGCCCTTGCCCCAGGTCCACGTGCTCTTGCACGCGATCGTGCAGCTCTGGCAGGCGATGCACTTGTTCGTGTCCATGATCATCGTGAACTGCCGCTTCGGGCGGTCGGCCACGTACGGGTACTCCATGTCCCGCCCGAGCTGCCAGTTGGAGACCTTCGCCATCTCCTAGCCGCCCTTCTTCCCCGTTACGAACTCGCCCGCGAGGTACGCCTGCATCGCCTCCGAGGGCCGGTCGGGCCGGAGCCCGAGCGCGAGCGGCCTCCACTCCCCGACGCCCTCGTCTCCACCCTCCTCGGCCTTCTCGACCTTGACGAAGCCCTCCTTCGGAGCGCCGGACGGCGAGTGCACGTCCGCCTCGAAGCCCTTCCCGATCGTCTGCCCGAAGTACGCCTTGCGGCTCATCGACTCCGTCATCTGCGTGGGACGGAGGAGGGCGCGCGTGCCGGACTGGTGGCTGCCGTGCCGGAAGAGCGCGACGTACCTCGTGTCGGGGTTCTGCGCCGGGCCTCCCGGGTTGTCCTTCTGCGCGGCGACGGTGCCGGGGGTCGCGGCGTACATGTTGAACCACGTCCGGATCACGCCCCGCGGCATGCCGGAGTAGATGCGGACGCGCAGCATCACTCGCGCGACCTCGTAGAAGTCGTCGTCGCTCGACGCGCCCCGGTAGGGGCGGTCCTCGGGGTCGGCGTCCAGCCAGATGTAGTCGCCGTCCCTGACTCCGAGCTCGCTCGCGTCCAGCGGGTTGACCTCCGCGTACGCCTCGCCCGTCCACGGCGTCCGCGAGTCACGCCGGTAAGGGTCGCCGAAGGGCCCGAAGAGCATCGCGATCCAGTCGGAGTCCACGGCCGTGGAGTGGGCGCCCCAGCGGTACTTCGGCGTCTGGAAGATGAAGCGGTACTCAGGGTCGCGCTCGGTGAGCGGGTGCTTCGTCAGCTTCAGCTCCTGCCACGTCCTGACGACGTTCCGGTACTGGCGCGTCTCCACGTCCACCTGCGACTCGGGCACGCCGTAGTCCTCTGGCCTTCTCGGCCGGATCGACGGGTGCGCCCGGTTCGCGAGGATCGCGTTCGGCTCGTAGAAGGTCGCGTCCACCGGCTCCCGCCAGACGGGCAGCGACTCCCCGGAGGCCTGCCACTCGGGCTCAGGGCGGTAGAACTCGAGCCGGCCCGTCGGCGTGTACCAGGGCTTGTCCTCCTGGCGCTGCTCCCAGCCCGCGTGGCGCGGGTAGGTGCGCGGGTTCATGAGCAGCGGGACGCCCTTCTGCGAGCTCGCGTGCAGCTCGTCGAACAGGATTCCCCGCGTCGCGTTCGAGCCCGAGAGCACGCGCTGCAGGTACGGGGAGGGATCGCCGTCGAGCACGCCCTTCCAGTAGTCCCGCATGCGCGGCTCGTCCACGAGCTCGCCGAGCGCCACCGCGACGCCGGCGAGGATCTCGTAGTCCGAGCGCGTGTCGTGGATCCGCTCGATCGGCGTCTTCGGGAAGGCGAGGAGGAAGGGGTTCGTGCAGCTCGCGGTCATGTCGGGGAGCTTGAACTCGGCCCACGAGTCGGCCGGGAAGACGAGGTCCGAGTACTCGCACGAGCTCGTCCAGTGCCACTCGTTGCAGAACACGGCGTCCTGCTTCGGCAGCGTGTTCTTGATCACGTCGAACGACCACTTCGCGTTCCCGAGCAGCGAGTTCGAGTTGCCGAACCAGATGAGCTTCGTCGGCGTCGGCATGTGGGACGCCCCGGTGATGGTCTCGCTCGGCGTCACGAGCGGGCGCTCGCCGTAGTTCCAGTAGTGCGCCGACTCGGCCTTGTAGTACTTCTTGACCCGGGCCGGGAGCGTGAGGTCGGTCTCGACGTCGAAGGGGTCCTCGAGGATCCACTGCGGCATCGCCTGGAACAGCGAGCCTCGGTAGTTGCCCGCGAAGCTGCCGACGTTCCCGGAGAAGTGGCCGACGTTGTCCGTCAGCGCCGCGACCAGGAAGTGGACGCGGCCGAAGAGGTCGGCGTTGAAGTAGTGGTTGGGGCCCATCCCCGCCGCCAGGAGCGCGTTGCCCCTGTTCTCGGCCAGCTGCCGGGCGAGGCTCGTGACCGCCTGCGGGTCGACGTTGCAGAGCTCCGACGTGGTCTGCAGGTCGAAGTTCTCGTCCAGGTACTCCTTGAGGAGGCTGAACGCGGTCCGCGCCTTGACGGTAGAGCCGTCGGCGAGCTTCACGTCGAAGGTGCCGTTGAGCGCCGGGTCGCCGGTGAAGCGGGCGCCCACCTCGTCGCGGGACGCCGCCACCGGCCCACCACTGCGGCGGTCCCAGTAGACGAAGTCGCCCCACTCGTCGCGCAGGTCGGTGGGCAGCACCTGCTTGCCGACGGTGAACGGCGGGGGCGGTGGCGCGGCGAGCTCCTCGGCCGTCTTCTCGACGACGTAGTTCTCGAGCCTCGCCTGCCGGTAGCCCTGGAAGACGTCCTGCGCGCTCAGCCGCTCGCCCGTGTCGAGGCGGACGAGAAGCGGGAGGTCGGTGCGCTGGACCGTGGCCTCCCGGTCGTAGAGGTTCTTCGCGATCAGCTCACGGGCCACGCCGAGGAAGAACGCGGTGTCGGTCCCCGGGCGGATCATCACGACCTCGTCCGCCTTGTTCGCCGTCGGCATGTAGTCGGCCGAGACCACGATGACGCGGGTGCCCTTGAGGCGGGCGTCGCCGATCCAGTGGGCGTCCGGCATCTTCGTGCAGATCCAGTTCATCCCGATCAGGACGAGGAGCTTCGAGTGCTCGGCCGAGAAGAGGTCGAAGTCCACGGTCTGGCTGCCCGTCACCATCGGGTGGCCCGGCGGGAGGTCCGTGTGCCAGGCGTAGTTGTCGAACGCGCGGCTGCCGACGACCTCCTCGGGCGGCACGTCCGGACGGAGCTTGCGGTCGAGCAGGGCGAGCATGTTCGCGAAGCGGTAGAAGCCGAACACGCGCCCGATGCCGAGCAGCGGCATCCCGCCGCGCATCTTGATCGTCTGCACGCCGGACCCGTGCATCGCCTCGACCATCGCCGGCTCGTACCCCTGCTCGAGGAGCTTCTCCGAGCCCTCCTGCCCGTTGTACGTCTCCGCGATGTTCTTCAGCGCGGCCGCGGCGATCGAGAGCGCCTCGTCCCACGGGATCGCGAGCCACTCGTCGTACCCGCGCTTCGTCGTGTCCGACTTCGGCGTGCCGTCCCCCGTGCGCGGGAACCCGGCGTCCGCCCACTCCTTGAACCCCTTGCGGATCATGGGCTCCTTGACCCGCCGGTCGCCGTAGATGCGCCGGCCGAGGATCAGGCCCTTCTGGCAGATGCGCGGGTCCCAGCGGTGCGACGCCTGGTTGCCGTACAGGTCCTTCGCCTTCCCGTACCCGTACGTGGGGGAGATCCGGACGATGACGCCGTTCTTGACGTGCGCCTCGAGGAGGCAGTTGTGCGTGTCGTTCGGCGCGCAGGTGAAGACGAACGAGCTGTCCTCCGAGAACTGGTCGCGGTAGATCTGCTCCCAGCTTCGGTCCGGCATCACCGCGAGCGGGTTCTCGATTCGCAGTGCCTCGACGTCGGACTGGGCCGACGCGCTGGAGAGGAACTGCGCCGGCAGGAAGAGGTCGGCCGCCGCCGCGCCGGAGCCGAGGACGAGTGCACGCTTGAGAAGCTCGCGGCGTGAGACGTCGGGCATCCCGGACAGCCTGGAGACAGGGCTCCGGGCGCGCATCGGCGCCCGCCCGCAGACGGTTTCCGTACTTTCCCGCTAGCGTGCCGGCGCGTTCCCTGCTAGGGCCGCGGTCAGTTGGAGGAGGGATCGGGCGGCATGGCGGCCAGCACGCCGTAGGGGCCACCCTTGCGCCGGAGCACCTCGCTCCAGAGCGCGGCGGGCTCGTCCGTGAACACGTCCTCCGGGAGGGCGGGCTCGACGATCCAGGAGCCCTCCTCCAGCTCGTCGTCGAGCTGCCCCGGGCCCCAGCCCGCGTAGCCCACGAAGACCCTGGCCCGGCGCAGCTCGCCGAGAGCGTCCGGGTCGACCTCACTCGGCAGGAAGCCGACCGAGTCGAGCACGAGCGTCGCCGCGTGCTCCGGTTCCGCGAAGTCCGCCACGACCACGATCGCGGAGGGCTGCACGGGGCCGCCGACGTGGACCGCGCCCATGTCCTCGGCGAGCTCGGCGAGCTCGGGCACCGCGTCCAGGACGGACGTCTCGGAGGCACGGTTGAGCACGACGCCGAGCGCCCCTTCCTCGGAGTGCTCGCCGACGAGGACGACGGTCCGCCAGAAGTTGGGGTCGAGGAGCCCCGGGCCGGCGACGAGGAGCTGGCCTTTGAGCGAGTCCACGCGCATATCATCGCCCGCGTGGAGCGTGTTGGTCGAGAGGTGCGGCTCGCCGCGCGCCCCCGCGGCGTCCCGGTCGAGTCCGACTTCGAGCTCGCCGAGGTGGCCGTCCCGGAGCCCTCCGAGGGGGAGCTTCTCGTCCGGAACGCGTACCTGTCGGTCGACCCGTACATGCGCGCGCGCATGAACGAGGCGCGCTCGTACGCAGCGTCGTACGTCGTCGGCGAGCCGATGTGGGGAGGCGCGGTCGGACAGGTCGAGTCGTCGCGGAACCCGGGGTTCGCGGAGGGCGACTGGGTGCTGCACGGCCTCGGCTGGAGGGAGTGGTCACTCCTCGACGGGAGCGGCGTGCGGAAGCTCGACCCGTCGCTCGCTCCGGTGACGACGGCTCTCGGCGTTCTCGGGCTGACCGGGTTCACGGCCTGGTACGGGCTGTTCGAGATCGGTGCCGTGCGCGAGGGCGAGACCGTGTTCGTCTCCGGTGCGGCCGGCTCCGTGGGGAGCGCGGCCGGCCAGCTGGCGAAGATCGCCGGGTGCCGGGTGATCGGGAGCGCGGGAACGCCGGACAAGGTCGCGTGGGCGCGCGAGCTCGGTTTCGACGCGGTCTTCTCCCACCGGGAGCAGCGCGCCCGTCAGGCCCTGCGCGAGCTCGCGCCGGACGGCATCGACGTGTACTTCGACAACGTCGGCGGGGAG
Organism: uncultured Gaiellales bacterium; assembly: GCA_964569165.1. GTDB lineage: Bacteria > Actinomycetota > Thermoleophilia > Gaiellales > Gaiellaceae > GMQP-bins7. The sequence goes on along the minus strand of CAZMUG010000040.1, from coordinate 8,619 downwards.
ACGCTGGAGGCGGCCATCGGCGCGCTGCGCGACTACGGGCGCGTCGTCGCGTGCGGCTCGATCGCGAACTACAACGAGACGGATGCCCCTCCCGGCCCCCGGAACATGTTCATGGTCGTCACGAAGCGGCTCCGCGTTCAGGGCTTCATCGTCAGCGACCACTACGACCGGTTCCGCGAGTTCCACGAGCAGGCGGCGGGGTGGGTGGCCGACGGCCGGCTCCGCTATCGCGAGACCGTCGTCGAGGGGATCGAGAGCGCGCCTGCGGCGTTCGTCGGCCTGTTCCGGGGCGAGAACACCGGAAAGATGCTCGTCCGGGTCGGGCCCGCGGGATGACCCTGCGCTGCCGGGTGCTCGGGCACCGGCTGCCGAGGCGGAAGCGCCCGTTCTTCCTCACCGAGCGCTACCAGCGCTGCGAGCGCTGCGGCCGGCGGGTCCGGCTCGCCGGACGCTGACGGGCCCGGCGCAGCGGCGCGACAGGTGTGGTAGGAACTCGGGCTAGGTTGGGGTCCGGTACGTCCGAAGATGTGGGAAGCCGCCTGCGCGCCGCCCGGCGCGGCGCCGGGCTGACCCAGAAGCAGCTCGCCGCGGAGCTCGGGGTCGAGGCGATCACCGTCTCTCGCTGGGAGCGTGGCGTGACGTCACCCTCGCTGCCGCGCCTGCGCCGGATCGCGGAGTTCACCGGCACGACCGTCAGCGACCTCGTCCGCGCCCCGGACGCATCCTCCGCGCACGCGGTCGAGCTCGCCGCGCTCAGGGAAGAGCTCGCAGAAACCCGTGCGCTCGTGGATCGGGTTGCCCGGGCCCTCGAGGGGCTAACGCGCCCTCGATCGCTTGCAGGCTCCCGCTCAGAGTCGCAAGCGTCCTAGCATCCAGCCCGCCCACGGGCGTCACGTGGACGGTGAGCGCGCGGCCGCTCGGGACGATCCGCCGATGCGCCACGTAGCCCAGGTAGAGAGCGGTGAACTCGACCTCCGCGCCCGTCTCCCGCGCCGTCTCGAGGTACGGCTGGAACAGCTCGCGGGCGTGCGGCGAGACGTCCCAGAACGAGTGGCCGACATAGACGCCCAGCCATCCGTGCAGCGGTCCGGTCACCGGTGTGATGCGGTCGTCCGCATCGATGGCGTAGGAGGAGCTCGTGCGCGTCATCCCTCGCCTCTCACGAGGCGTAGCGCAGGCTCCGCCCGCGCGCTCTCGAGCGCCCGGAGCTCGTCGTCGAGTCGCCCGATCGCGACGTCGAGGCTCGCCAGCAGCCGCTCCAACGTCGTGGGGTCGAGGATGGCGAGCGTCTTCCAGGTCACCTCGAGCCCCGTCCCCGAGGGCGTCACGTGCAGGTGCACGACGCGCCCGTCGAAGTACTGCGCGAACTCGACCGGGCACCCGGTCCTCCGCGCCCGGCCGTAGTAGGGGCGGAACAGCCGCTCCGACCCCGGGAAGCAGGAGTAGACGCTCTCTCCCAGGTTGTGCTCGAACCACGGGCGCGCAGCCGAGTTGCACCCGACGATGCGATCGGCTTCGTCGAGGACGACTGACGGCAAACCCTCGACCGTGACGGCCACGGCGACGGCATCCTACGGCCCAGGCCGGCGGGTGTCGAGGAAGTTGCGGAGCAGCGCCGGCCCGTGCGGCGTGAGGATGCTCTCCGGATGGAACTGCACGCCCTCGACGGGGAGCGAGCGGTGCCGCACGGCCATGACCTCGCCGTCGGGCGCGCGCGCGGTCGTCTCGAGCACGTCCGGGACGCGCCGCGCTGCGAGCGAGTGGTAGCGGCCGACCTCGATCTCGGCCGGAAGCCCCTCGAAGATCCCGCGGCCGTCGTGACGGATGCGGGATGCCTTCCCGTGGACGAGCGAGCGCGCGCGGTCGATCTCTCCGCCGAAGCCCTCGACGATCACCTGGTGGCCGAGGCACACGCCGAGCGTCGGGACCGACGCGCCGAGCGCGAGCACGAGCTCGACCGAGCGGCCGGCGTCCGCCGGCCTGCCCGGGCCCGGTGACACGAGGAGCCGGTCGGGACGGAGCGCGCGGGCATCCCTCACCGTGACCGCGTCGCTCTGCCGGACGACGACCTCCGCGTCCAGCTCCTCGAGCAGGTGGACGAGGTTGTAGGTGAACGAGTCGTGGTTGTCGACGACGAGGACGCGCATCCCGGCGAGTCTGCCAGGCGTCAGAAGCTACGCTGCGCCGGTGACGCAGACGGTCATCGTGTCGGCCGTGCGAACGCCGTTCGGGCGCCTGGGCGGCGGGCTCTCGGGCTATCGCTCGACGGAGCTCGGCGCGGTCGTGATCCGCGCTGCGCTGGAGCGCGCCGGTCTCGACGCGAGCGCCGTCGAGTACGTGATCATGGGCCAGGTCCTCCAGGCCGGGGTGGGTCAGGCCCCGGCGCGACAGGCGGCGATCGGCGCGGGGATCCCGAAGGAGGTTCCCGCCGACACGATCAACAAGGTGTGCGCCTCGTCGATCCGCGCCCTCGAGATCGCGGACCTCATGATCCGCGCGGGCGAGCACGAGGTCGTCGTCACGGGAGGGATGGAGTCGATGTCGAACGCGCCCTACCTGCTCACGAAGGCCCGCTTCGGGTACCGGCTCGGCAACGACGAGATCGTGGATCACATGGTGTTCGACGGCCTCGTCTCCACCTTCGACGGGCGGCACATGGTCGAGCAGGCGTCTCACGTCTCCCGCGAGCTCGGGATAACGCGCGAGGAGCAGGACGAGTGGGCGCTCCGCTCGCACGTGCGGGCAGCCGAGGCGCAGGACGCGGGCCGCTTCGCCGACGAGATCGTGCCGGTCGGAGACGTCGTCGCGGACGAGGGCATCCGCCGCGACACGACGCTGGAGAAGCTCGCCTCCCTGCAGCCGGTCTTCGACCCCGAGGGGACGACGACGGCCGGGAACGCCCCGAGCGTGAACGACGGCGCGTCGTGCGTCGTCGTCTGCTCCGAGGAGTACGCGTCCCGCCGCGGCCTCGAGCCGCTCGCGCGGATCCTCGCGCACGGCTACGTCGCCGACGACTACCCGTACCTCGCGCGGACGCCGGCGCTGGCCGGGCAGCAGGCGCTCGCCAAGGCGGGGCTCACGACGGGGGACGTCATGCGGGTGGAGATCAACGAGGCGTTCGCGTCCGTGGCCAAGAACTCGACGCGAATGCTCGGCGTGGACGAGGCGATCGTGAACGTCAACGGTGGCGCGGTCGCCCTCGGGCACCCGATCGGCGCCTCGGGGGCCCGCATCGTGACCACGATGGTGCACGAGCTCCGCCGGCAGGGCGGAGGGCGCGGCCTCGCCGCCATCTGCTCGGGCGGCGGGCAGGGCGACGCCATCCTCGTCGAGGCCTAGTCCTGGCGCGCGGCCTGGTCGTCGTCGCGGCGCTCGGGCTGGCGCTCGCGGCGGCCGGCGAGGCTGCTGCCTGCGCGTGCGTGAACGCCCCGCTGCGCGAGCGCCTCGACGAGTCGGACGCCGCGGTCGCGGGCCGCGTGCTCGCAGAGCGGGACGCGGTGGTGAGAGGGGGCCCGGTGAAGCTGCTCACGTTCGAGGTGGAGCAGCGGGTGAAGGGCGGCGTCGGGGGCACGATCGAGATCCGGACGCCCTCGGGCACCGACTGCGACGTGAGCATTCCCCGCGACGAGCCGATCGGGCTCCTCCTCACGGAAGCGCCGGACGGGACGTGGCTCGCGACGCAGTGCAGCGTCGTCTCCGCCGCCGCGCTCGTCGTCGAGGGCGGCGAGCCCCGCGGGACGTTCATCAAGGTCGGCGTGGGGCTGGTCCTGCTCGCGCTCGTCCTCCTGTGGGCGTTCCGGCGCCGTCGCAGGGGCGTGCGGCCAGACCTCCCGGGCGCGCCCGGCCCGTAGTGGGGATACTCCGCGCGTGACGTTCGAGCGGGTCCTGGTCGTGGGCGCGGGGCAGATGGGGGGCGGGATCGCCCAGGTCGTCGCGGCCTCGGGGCGCTCCGTCTTCCTCCACGACGAGGTCCCGGGCGCGTTCGAGCGTGCGCTCGCGGCCATGGAGAAGAGCCTCGCGAGGCTCGCCGAGAAGGGCGGCGCCGACCCCGCGGAGGTGCTCGCACGCGTGCGACGGGCCGACGGGATCCTGGACGCCGACCTCATGATCGAGGCCGTCGTCGAGGACGCCGCCGTCAAGAAGGCGATCTTCCGCGCGGCGGACGAGGCGCTCGGGCCCGAGGCCGTCCTCGCCTCGAACACGTCCTCGATCCCGATCACGTCGCTCGCGGCCGTGACCTCGCGCCCCGAGCGCGTCGTCGGCATGCACTTCTTCAACCCGGTGCCGGTGCTGAAGCTCGTCGAGGTGATCCGCGCGGTCCAGACCTCCGACGAGACTGCGGCCGCGATCGTCTCGCTCGCCGGCGACCTCGGCAAGGTCCCGGCCGAGGCGCGCGACTTTCCCGGCTTCGTCTCGAACCGGATCCTCATGCCGTTCCTGAACGAGGCCGCCTACGCGCTGATGGAGGGCGTCGCCGAGCCCGAGGCGATCGACACGATCGCGAAGCTCGGGTTCGCGCACCCGCAGGGCCCGCTCGCGCTCGCCGACCTCATCGGGCTCGACACGTGCGTCTCGATCATGGAGGTGCTGCACGAGGGGCTCGGCGACCCGAAGTACGCGCCCTGCCCGCTCCTCCGCCAGTACGTCGCCGCGGGTCGCCTCGGCCGCAAGGTCGGACGCGGCTTCTACAGCTACGAGTGATGGACGAGCGGCTCGCGGCCGAGCTCGCGGCGCACGGGGGCACTGACGAGGACTTCGTCGCTTCGGCGTTCCGGCTCGTTCTCAGGCGCCCGCCCGATGCCGAGGCCCGTGACCGTGCCCTCGCGAAGCTCGCCGAGGGAACGCTCTCCCGCGCGACGCTGTGCCACGAGCTCGCGACGAGCGCCGAAGCGCGCCGTGTGCGCGAGCTCGACGATGCCGTCGCGCTCGGGCTCGGGGCTCGCCTCCGCGGCGAGCGGCTCGCCTGGCTCAGGGCCCCGGCAGGCACGGACGAGCGCGTGATCGAGATGCCCTGGGTGCTCTCGCGGCTGCGGGCGAGTGGCCGCGTGCTCGAGGTCGGGTACGCGTTCGCAGAGACGGCGTGGCTGGGCGCGCTCCTGCGCTCGGGCGTGGAGCTCGTCGGGGTCGATCTGGGAGCGCGTGACGTCGAAGGGATGGAGGCGGTCGAGGCGGACGTCCGGAGGCTTCCCTTCGAGGACGGCACCTTCGACCAGGTGCTCCTCGTGTCCACGCTGGAGCACGTCGGAGCGGACAACACCGTGTACGGGGTGGAGGCGGATCGTGACGCCGGCGCGCCCCTGGACGCGCTCCGCGAGCTGCGGCGCGTGGTACGCGGCGAGGGAGGGCTTCTGGTCACCGTCCCGCTGGGGGAGCCCGGCGACCACGGCTGGTTCCGGCAGGACGACGAGCGCGGATGGACGACGCTCTTCGCCCGGGCGGGGTGGTTCCTCGAGGACGTGGAGCTCTACGAGCTCGGCGCAGAGGGGTGGCGGGCGACGACGTCGTTCCGGGCCGAGGGGGTTCGCTACGGCGAGCGCGGCCCCGCCGCGTCGGCCGTCCTGTGTGCGGAGCTCTCGCCGGGCCGCGCCCGGCATCTGCTGACTCCGCGCGGCCTGCGCACGGTCACGAGGCGTCGTGCAGCGCGGACGTACCGCCGCCTGCGGCCACGGCACGGCGACCTATAGTCCGGCGCGATGCACTTCGAGCTCACCTCCGAGCAGCGGGCGATCCAGGCCCTCGCGCGGGAGCTCGCCGAGAGCGAGATCGCCCCCGACGCGGCCGCCTGGGACCGGGAGCACCGCTTTCCGGACGACCTGTACCCGAAGCTCTCGGAGGTGGGGTTGATGGGCGTGTGCGTTCCGGAGGCGTACGGCGGCGCAGGTGCCGACTTCCTCTCGTACGTCCTCGTGCTCGAGGAGCTCTCACGCGGCGACGCCGGGGTTGGCGTGACGGTCGCGGTGCATACGAGCGCCGCCACGCTCCCGATCCTCGCGTTCGGCACCGAGGAGCAGAGATCCCGTTTCGTCCCGCCGCTCGCCCGCGGCGACGTGATCGGAGCATTCGCGCTGACGGAGCCCGGGTCCGGATCGGACGCGGCGTCCCTCCGTACGACCGCGGAGCGGGACGGGGACGAGTGGGTGCTGCACGGCTCGAAGCAGTGGATCACGAACGGGTCGCGGGCGGGCACGTTCGTCGTCTTCGCGCGAACCGACCCGGGAACCTCCGGTGCGCGAGGCGTCTCCTGCTTCCTGCTCGATGCGGAGCACGTGCGGGTGACCCGCGAGGAGGAGAAGCTCGGCCTCAACTCCTCGACGACGTCCGACCTCGTGCTCGACGGTGCGCGGGCGGGGCGCGACCGGCTCCTCCACGAGGAGGGGCGGGGCTTCCGCGTGGCCATGGCCACGCTCGACGGTGGGCGGATCGGGATCGCCGCCCAGGCGCTCGGCATCGCGCAGGCGGCGTTCGACGTGGCGAGCGCGTACGCGAAGGAGCGTGAGCAGTTCGGGCGCAGGATCGGCGACTTCCAGGCGATCCAGTGGAAGCTTGCGGACATGGCGACCGAGATCGACGCTGCGCGCCTGCTCACGTACCGGGCGGCCTGGCTCAAACAGGAGGGCCGTCCCCACTCGACCGAGGGCGCGAAGGCGAAGCTCTTCGCATGGCCGGGCCTCGACAGTGTCGTACTCAATCTCGACGACCCCTTCGGCCGACATCTGGAAGCCGAGGGGCGCGCGGCACGCGTGGCCGGCTACGGTTTCACGCGCGGTGCGGTGCGCGGCGAACG
>CAZMUG010000040.1:0-1825 GCA_964569165.1 uncultured Gaiellales bacterium | reverse complement strand
CAGACGGCGGAGGCCATCCAGATCCTGGGCGGCTACGGGTACACGAGGGAGTTCCCGCTGGAGCGCTACTACCGGGATGCGAAGGTGACGGAGATCTACGAGGGGACGAGCGAGATCCAGCGGCTCGTCATCGCGCGCGAGATCCTCGGCCGGCAGGGTCGTGGCGAGCCGGGGGGCTCGATCTAGGCCGTGTCCCGCAAGCGCGACGAGCCGGTTCGGCTGACGAGGATCTACACGCGCGGGGGTGACGCCGGCGAGACGTCGCTCGGCGACGGCACGCGCGTCTCGAAGCTGGATCCCCGGATCGCCGCCTATGGCACGGTCGACGAGCTCAATGCCGCGATCGGCATGATCGTCGCCGGTGACTGCCCGGAGCCGATCCGGGACGTGCTCCTCCGCGTGCAGAACGAGCTCTTCGACCTCGGCGCCGACCTCGCGGTCGCCGTCGAGCGCGAGGGGCGGCTGCGCGTGACCCAGGAGCAGGTGGACGCGCTGGAGCGCGACTGCGACGCGTTCAACGCCGAGCTTCCCGAGCTCCGGAGCTTCGTCCTGCCCGGCGGGACCGAGGCCGCCGCGCGGCTCCACGTCGGGCGAGCTCTCTGCCGGCGTGCCGAGCGCGAGGCGCTGGCCGCCTCGAAGGCCGTCGCCGTGAGCCCCCTCGCGCTCGTCTACCTGAACCGGCTCTCGGACCTGCTTTTCATCCTCTCGCGCGCGGCGAACGCGCTCGCCGGCCGGGACGAGCCTCTCTGGAAGCCGGGCGGCCGGGGCCGCTGACCTGCAGCGCCACCGCGGGCCAGCGCGAAGCGAGCCACTCCGTGAGCTCCGCGGCCGGCCGCGGCTCCGCGACGTAGAAGCCCTGGGCGTAGTCGCAGCCCCAGTCCGCGAGGGTCTGCCACGCCTTGCGCGTCTCGACCCCCTCGGCCACGACCTCGAGCCCGAGCGCGTGCCCGATGTCGATCATTCCCGCGACGAGGGCGGCGTCGGCAGCGCTCCGCCCGAGGCCGTGCACGAAGGTCGCGTCGATCTTGAGCTCGTCGAGCGGCAGGACCCGAAGCGCGGCGAACGAGGCGGCCCGACCGGCGTCATCGAGGGAGAGCCGGATTCCCAGGGAGTGGAATCGCTCCAGCACCCTGTCGTCGAGCCCGCCTCCCGCGCCGGGGCCGGCGGGGATGACGTCGAGCGTGAGCGGTGTCGTCCCGAGGTCGACTCCTCGAAGAAGACCGGCGAGACCGTCGGAGAACTGCGGGTCGTCGAGCAGGCGGTAGGGGACGTTGACCGCGACTCCGAGCTCGTGCCCCGCACGCCGCCAGAGCTCGGCCGCCTGCAGCGCCTCCTCGACCACGAGAAACGTGAGCTCGCGCACGACGGGTGTCCGCTCGACGTGCGGGACGAACTCCGCCGGTGGGACGAGCTCGTCGTCGGCCAGCACGCGCCTGACGAGCGCCTCCGCGCTGCTCGTGACCCCCGTGCGCAGGTCGACGATGGGTTGGTAGAGGACGAGGACCTCCCGGCGCTCGAGCGCCGACTCGAAGTCACGGACGATCCCTGCGTCGATGCCTCGGCGGATGAGCACGGCGTCGTCGGCTGCGTCCCGCTTGGTCGCGTACATGCGGCCGTCCGCCCGGGCGAGGAGCTCGTCGCAGGTGGCGCCGTCGTCCGGAAAGACGGCCCAGCCGATGCTGCCGTCGATCTCGACGGACGCATCGTCCACGAGGAACGGCCTGCGGAGCGCGTGGCGAAGGCGCCCCACGAGCATGGCCGCGTCCTCGTCGGTTCCGGTCCCGATCGAGACGACGACGAACTCGTCACCGCCGATCCTCGCGAC
>CAZMUG010000039.1:1545-18377 GCA_964569165.1 uncultured Gaiellales bacterium | reverse complement strand
GATGAGCAGCCCGATCAGGACCTTCGGCTGGCTGATGTCGAACGGGATCAGGTCGACGCCGGCCTCGGCCTCGGCCTCGACGCGGAAGGCCGCGAAGAGGACGAGCGCCGCGAGCACGGCCGAGCCGATCGCGTAGCCCTTGGTGACCGCCTTCGTCGTGTTGCCGACCGCGTCGAGCGGGTCGGTGACGTTGCGGACGTCCTCGGGCAGGTCGGCCATCTCGGCGATGCCGCCCGCGTTGTCGGTCACCGGCCCGTAGGCGTCGAGCGCGACGATGAGCCCCGCCATCGAGAGCTGCGCCATGACCGCGACGCCGATCCCGTACAGGTTCTCTCCGGCGGCATAGAACGCGCCGACGACCCCGGACGCGATGACGATCACGGGCAGCGCCGTCGCCTGCATGCTGACGGCGAGCCCGGCGATGATGTTGGTCGCGTGCCCCGTCTGCGAGGCCTTCGCGATCAGCTTCACCGGGTGCCAGCGCGTACCGGTGTAGTACTCGGTGATGGCGACGAGCAGGAAGGTCACCGCGAGGCCGATGAGGGCCGGGCCGTACAGCTCCCAGAACGAGAACTCGCCACCGTCGTACGCCTGCGTCACCGGGATGAACCCGAGCGCGGAGAGCACGGTCGCGACGATGACGCTGCGGTAGAGCGCGTTGATGATCGCGTTCTCGCCGCTTCCGACGCGCGTGAAGAACGTGCCGATGACCGACGCGAGGATCGAGATGCCGCCGAGCGCGAGCGGGTACAGCCAGAGGTCCGTGCCCTCGAAGTGGATCCCGAGCAGCATCACGGCGACGGCGGTGACCGCGTACGTCTCGAACAGGTCCGCCGCCATGCCCGCGCAGTCGCCGACGTTGTCGCCGACGTTGTCCGCGATCACGGCCGGGTTCCGCGGGTCGTCCTCGGGGATGCCGGCCTCGATCTTCCCGACGAGGTCGGCGCCGACGTCCGCCGCCTTCGTGTAGATGCCGCCGCCGAGACGCGCGAACACGGAGATGAGCGAGCCGCCGAACGCGAGGCCGACGAGGTCGTCGACCGCGGACTCCGCCGTGTGGTCGAGGAGGCCGGTGAGCACCCAGTAGTCCCCGGCGACGCCGAGGCGGCCGAGCCCCACGACGAGGAGCCCCGTCACCGAGCCGGCGCGGAAGGCGACCTTGAACGCGGGCTGGAGCCCCTGGCGCGCCGCTTCGGCGGTGCGCGAGTTCGACCTCACCGCGACGTTCATCCCGATGAAGCCCGCGGCCGCGGAGAGCACGGCCCCGATCAGGAAGCCGAACGCGGTGCCCCAGCCCAGCTTCTCGTAGAAGCCGAGCAGGAGGAACGGCGCCACGGCCACGACGGCGATCGTCGTGTACTGCTTGCGCAGGTACGCGGCGGCGCCCTCCTGCACCGCGCCCGCGATCTCCTGCATCCGCTCGTTGCCCGCCGGCTGCTTCAAGAGCCACCAGGTCAGGTAGAGCCCGTACAGCACCGCCACGGCCGCGCACGCGAGCGCGAACCCGACAGCCTGGTCAACGAAGAAGTCCATGATCCTCCGGTTCTCCTGGTTCTCCGCCGAGAAGCCCGCCGCACGAGCGATCCGGTTTCTACGGCGCTAGCTAGCCCGTCACAAACTGAAGCGCCGAGTCGCCTCGGCGCGGCGGATTATGTATCACAAGCAGGCTGCCGCGCCCGCACTACCTCAGGCCTCGGGCGAGCCCGCCGCGGCCTCACCGACGGCGCTCGCGTACGCGAGCTGGAGGTTCGCCCTCGCCTGCTCGAGGTCGCGCACGACCGCCTCGTCCACGCCGCCCTCGCGCAGGACGGGCTCGAGCGCGCGCAGCGCCTCGATCGCGAGCCGCGCCTGGCCGAGGTCGCGCGCCTCCCCGGACACGCGCTGGAAGCCGATCGACGCGACCGTCGAGGCCGAGCTCAGGAGGACGTCGGCGACGCCGATCCGGCCGAGCGCCTCACGGAGCTCCTCCTCGGTGGGGATGCCCTCGTCAGCCACCGATCGTCTCCGCAGCCCGGACCTGCTCGGCGTAGATCTCCTCGAGCGACGCGCCCTCCTCGAAGCGGTCGATCTGCCGCTCGGCCGCATTGCGCTCCGGCACGGCGAGGTACGGCGCCGCGCCGATCTCCTCGGCGACGGGGAGCACCCACTCGACCAGCTCCTCGAGCCGCTGGCGCGCCGGAATCGGCTCGCCGCGCTCGAAGTCGAGCAGCTCGCCGGAGAGGCCGTGGCGGATGGCGCGCCAGAAGTTCTCCTCGATGAGCCGGTGCGGGAGCGGCTCGACGGGCTCGCCCTCGTCGCGGGCCCTGGCCACCCGGGCCACGAGGGACGCGGCGAGCGCGGCGAGGGACTGTGCCTCGGGGAGCTCCGGCTGCCCGTCGCAGACCCGGATCTCCACGGTCGGGAACGCCAGGTGCGGGCGGACGCTCCACCAGAGCTGCGTGTGCTCGGTCACGGAGCCCGTGTCGTAGAGGAAGCGCACGAAGCTCTCGAACTCCGCCCACGAGGCGAACGCGTCGGGAACCCCGCAGCGCGGGAAGAAGCGCGTGAAGATCTGCGTCCGCGCGGAGTGGAGCCCCGTGTTCACGCCCTCGACGAACGGCGAGCTCGCGGAGAGCGCGAGGAGCTCGGGCAGGAAGTTCCGCATCGCCGCGGTGACCGCGATCGCCCGGTCGGCGCCGCGGATGGCGACGTGCACGTGCAGGCCGAAGGTGTTGTTCCGCCACACGACGTAGCGGAGCAGCTCGTCGTTGCGGCGGTAGTGAGGCGTGTCGATGATGCGCTGCTGCTTCCAGTCCGCCCACGGATGCGTGCCGGTGCCTCCGAGCAGGATCCCGAGTGGCTCCACGAGCGCCCGGAGCTGAGCGCGCCGCTCCGCGAGCGCCGCCGGCACGTCGGCGAACGAGGCCTGGCGCCCAGTCCTGATCTCGACCTCGGACGCGATCAGCTCGCCGACGAGGTGATCGTGGAGGGCGGTGCCCTGCGCGGCTGCCTGCACCTCCTCGAAGCGGTTCGTGAGGTCGAGCGTCTCGGGGTCGAGCAGCGCGAGCTCCTCCTCGACCGCGACCGTGAAGTCCGTCGCGGACTCGAACTGCTCGCGTGCCCGGGTGATCAGCTCGTCCGCCGAGATCCGCTGCTCGTCGCCCATCGGGGCACTACAGTAGTTGAAGTGTTGGCGGTGTCTGACACCACCCCACGTAGCAATGCGGGTTTGCAGGCCCCCGGTGTCAGACACCGAGCTCGAGGAGCCGGTCGGCGACGCTCTTCCAGCTCCATCTCGTAACCGCAGCCCGGCGCGCCGACGCGGAGATCTCGGCGCGACGCGAGGGCGAGAGCGAGGTCAGTTCGGCGAGCTTGGCTCGAAGCTCCTCCACGTCCCCGGTCGCGAACGCAGCCAGGTGGCGCAGGTCGGGCGGGTACTCCGCTTCGAGGCCCTCCGCGACCTCGGCGAGACCCGAGTGCCGGGCGACGAGGGGCGGGCAGCCGGCGGCGGCGGCCTCGGCGGCGACCATCCCGAATGCCTCCGGGAAGATCGACGGAACGACGCACACGTCGGCGACCGCGAGGAGATGGACGAGGTGGCGGTGCTCGAGCGGACCCGTGAAGAGGGTGCGGTGCGGGTCGGCCAGCCGCTCGAGCTCGGCGCGGTAGTCGCCGAAGCCCACGATCACCACGCGCGCGTCCACAGAATCGGCCTGGGGCCCCTGGAGGGCCTCCAGGAGCACCTGCACCCCCTTGTTGCGGAGCAGCTTCCCGAAGTAGACGACCGTCGGGGCATCGCCGGCGAGGAAGGCGGCCAGACGCTCGGCGTTCCCCTCGTCGGGCAGCCGCTCGTTCGCGCTTCCCGGGTTCGGCGGGTCGCGCCGAGCCTCCTCGACCAGGCCGGCGAGCGCCTCGGCACGCGGCCGGGGGCGCCACTCGTCGACGTCCACACCGGGCGGCACCTCGTACACGCGATCGACGTGGCCGCACACCTCCTCGACCACCTCGCGGATGTGCGCCGAGCCGACGAAGACAGCGCTCGCGCCCGCGAGCACCTCTCTCCCCCACGCCTCGAGCTCCGGCCGCCCTCGCATCGAGTACTCGAGCTCCGACCCGTGCGCCTTGACCGCGTACAACACGCCCGTCGCCGCTCCCACCGCGCCCCCCAGTAGGACGTGGTTACAGAGGACGAGGTCGGCGGGGAGCAGCTCGCGCAGCGCGGCGGCGTTCGCCTCGACCCAGCCCTCGAGCTCCGCGCGCGTGCAGTCCTGGAGCAGCTCGACCCGATAGCCCTCGTAGCGATCGAGCACGAAGACGGGCAGCAGCCCGCCCACGTCTGGCCGCACGACCGCCGCCCCGCCGAGGTCGTAGCGCTCGGGATGGGGCTCCTGGCAGAGGACGGTCACCTCGTGCCCCTCGCGAGACCACTCGCGCGCGAGCTGGCGCGTGTAGACGTTCGAGCCGGTGCCGCCGAGCAGGTACCCGTGCCAGATCAGGATCCTCATGACGACATCCTGCGCGATCCTGCTCCCGCACGGCCGTGATGTGATCGACGGACGGGGTGGACGAGGAGCTGCGGGGCCACCCGGCACCGGGAGCGGTCGCTGCTCGAGGTGGAAGCTCGGGCTACGTCAGGTGGAAGTAGAGCGCGTAGAGCAGGTCGACGGCGGGATTGGACGTGTGCACGTTGACGTCCGCCGGCACGTCGAGCAGGGCCTCGGAGTAGTTGAAGATGATCTTCACGCCGGACCCGATCAGCGCGTCGGCGGCGTCCTGCGCGCTTGCGGCAGGCACCGCGATGACGCCGACGATGATGTTGCGGTCACGGCAGATGGGCTCGATGTCGTCCACCGAGTGCACGGCGAGATCCCCGATCCGCTGCCCGATCTTCTCGGGGTCGTTGTCGAAGACCGCTGCGATCGTGATGCCGTGCTCGGCGAAGATCGGCGACCCGGTGATCGCGCTCCCGAGCCGCCCCGCGCCGACGAGCGCGATGTTGTGCTGGCCCTGCGTCCGCAGAATCTGGCGGATCTCCTCGAGGAGCGCGTCGGTCCTGTACCCGACCCCACGCTTCCCGAACTTCCCGAACGTCGAGAGGTCGCGGCGGATCTGGGTCGCGTTGATGTTCGTGTACTCGGCGATCTCCTGCGAGGAGATGCGGTCCTTGCCCATCTTCCTCGCCTGCACGAGCACTTGCAGGTACCGGCTCAGCCGGGCCGCGACGCCGACGGTCAGGCGCTCGCTCACGATCTCCCCCCTTCGACAGCTCGTGACAAAGTGTCACGATTCTGCCAGCGGCTCCGCGGCCGTCGCCGGGAGAACCGTCAGCCGCCGGCCGCGAGGCGGCTCCGGAGCGCGTCGGCGTCCACGAAGTACGTGAAGGCGCGCTCGCCGTCGATCTCGACGACCGGGAGGAGCTCCCGGTAGGCAGCCTCGAGCACCGGGTCGCCTCCGATGTCCACGAGCTCGAGGTCGAAGCCGAGCTCCGCCCGGACGCCGCTCACGACCTCGAGAGCGCGCTCGCAGAGCCCGCAGTCCCGGGCGTGGTAGAGCGTCACGCGCCCTACGGGTAGAGCCCTCTCGTCGTCGTCGCCTCGGCGACGCGCTGCACCGCGATCCCGTATGACGCCATCCGAAGGCTCGTCTCGCGCGAGTCGCGCACGTGCCATGCCTCCTCGAACGCGCGAGCGACGATGTCGTGCAGCTTCGCGTTGACCTCGTCCTCCCGCCAGAAGTACTCCTGCAGCCCCTGCACCCACTCGAAGTACGAGACGACCACCCCGCCGGCGTTCGCGAGGACGTCGGGCACGACGAGCACGCCCCGGTCCTCGAGAATCGCGTCGGCCGCGGGCGTGACCGGCCCGTTGGCCCCCTCGCAGATCACGCTCGCCTTGACCCGATCGGCGTTCTGCTCGTGGACGACCTGCTCGAGAGCGCAGGGAGCGAGGATGTCGCACGGCAGCTCGACGAGCTCCGCGTTGGTCACGGCATCCGCGTTGCCGAGCCCGACGATGGTCCCGTGCTCGGACTTGTGCGCGAGCGCGGCGGGCACGTCGATGCCGTTCGGGTTGTAGGCGCCTCCCTGAGAGTCGGACACGGCGACCACCTTCGCCCCCTCCAGATGGAGGAGCCGCGCGAGGTTCGCTCCCACGTAGCCGAGGCCCTGGATCGCGACCACGTAGTCGCCGAGCCGGCGCCCCTGCTTGCCGGCGAGTGACTGGATGCAGTAGAGCGACCCACGGGCCGTCGCCTCCTCCCGTCCGAGCGAGCCGCCGATCGCGAGCGGCTTGCCCGTCACGACGCCGAGCACCGAGTGCCCCTTGTTCATCGAGTACGTGTCGAAGATCCACGCCATCACACGGCCGTCGGTCCCGACGTCCGGGGCCGGGATGTCCCGCTCGGGGCCGATGTCGTTGATGATCTCGCTCGTGTACCGGCGGGTGAGCCGCTCGAGCTCGCCCTCGGAGAGCGTCTTCGGGTTGCAGACCACGCCGCCCTTCGCGCCGCCAAAGGGCAGCCCCATCAGCGCGCACTTCCACGTCATCCACATCGCGAGCGCCTTGACCTCGTCGAGGGTGACGGCAGGGTGGTAGCGGATGCCGCCCTTCGACGGGCCGCGCGCGATGTTGTGCGTCACGCGGAAGCCCTGGAACACGCCGATCGAGCCGTCGTCCAGCGCCACCGGGATGGACACCTCGACGGCCTTCTTGCACTCCGACAGGACGCGGATCAGGTTCGGGTCCAGCGCGAAGATCTCGCCGACCCGCGCGAGCTGCGACTGCGCGAGCTCGTACGGGTTCTCCCTGAGGTGGGTTTCGGCGGGCGTTGCTGACATGCGAGTGCGCCTCCTCGTCGGCTGGACGCCGCGAGTATAGGAGCGACCGGAGGACGACGGGCCGGACGCTTCCAGGCGCGTCGGTCCGGCTCAGCGAACCGGGTACGCGACCTTCGCCGACTGCTTCGGCGTGCCATCCCCCGGCACCGCGACGACGCGCAGCGCGTACTCGCCGCGCCGCAGCCGGGACCCGTCGGGCGCCCTGCCCGTGAGCGCGAACGTGTACCGGCCGGGCAGGAGCTCCCGGCGCCGGGCGAGGAGGCCGAGCCGCTCGCGGCCCCGCCAGAGCTCGATCTCGAGCAGGCTCACGGGACGCACCTGGGGGTCTGCCTCGCCCCCGATCGCCCCCGCGACGAGCGTGAGGACGGCAGGCGTCTCCTCGGAGGTGCGCGGGCCGGTCTGCCTCACCGAGAGCCCGGAGACGAGCTCCGTCTCGAGCGGCACGGCGACGGCCCACGGCGCGTGCACCTCGGGTGACCCGGGGACGCGGAGCACGATCTCGCCGGTTGCCATGCCCGCCTCCGGCGACAGGTCGCTCGTGTCCGCGAGGACGGTCACGGTCGCGCTGCCGCCCGGCCGCAGCCGGACCTGCGGTGGGTCGATCGTGAGCACCACTCCCTTCGGCGCGAGCGCCGCCTGTCCAATGGTCGCCGTCACCGCCCGCGTCGAGACGTTCCGGACACGCAGCGTCCGCTCGATCTCCGCGGCGCCGGTGTCGGCGCCGAAGGAGAGCACGGCCGGGTCGGCGTACACCTCCTGCTGAACGGCTGCACGCAGGTCGACGAGGCCGGCGCCGGAGGACGCGGGGTCGAGGTCCGAGCGCTTGGCCGAGCCGACGAGGAGGCCGTGGAGCCCCGCGGCGGTCAGGCCCGGGCGCCCCTGGGCGAGAAGCGCCGCGACACCTGCCGTGACGGCTGCGGAGGCGCTCGTCCCGCTGATCGTCCCGAAGCGGACGTCGCCGTCGTCGCCGCGCCCCGGCTCGGAGGTGGGGACGGAGACGCCGGGAGCCGCGAGGCCAGGCTTCAGGCTGCCGTCGAACACGAGCCCGCGCGACGAGAACGCGGCGATCGAGCCGGCCTCCCCTCGCTCGGCCAGTTCGGCGCCGCCGATCGAGACGGTCACCGGAGCCCCCTGCTCCAGGACGGCCCGGATGGCGCCGGCCACGCCTGCGGGGAGCCCGACGACGGGGACGCCGGGAGGGACGTCCAGGCTGAATGCTCCGGCCGGCAGCGGGCCGTCCACGAGGACGGCGAGGGCGCCGGCGGACGCCGCATCCTCGACCGAGTCGCCCGAGAGCGCGGGGCGCGGGAGCAGGACTGCCCGTCCGGCGACCGTGCTGAGACCCGCGGGCGTGAAGAGGCCGGGTATGCCCCTCGCTGCGGTCGCCCGGCCGACGAAGAACGCGGGCGCAGACACGGTTCCGGACGGAGCCCCTCCGAGCGGGACCGTTCCCTCGTAGAGCACGTCGAGCCCCGCCCGCACGTGGACGCGAACGGTCGGGACGGCGAGGCGGCCGTCCGCGGCGGCCACGGTCACGGCGTCGGGCGCGCCTCCGGGGCCGGAGACGCTCCCGTACGCGGGCCCGGCGCTCCCGTCGTTGCCGGCGGGGACGACCGTGAGCACGTCGAGCGCCGCGGCCCCGGCGATCGCCTTCTCGAGCGGGCCGTCGGGAAACGCCGCATAGGGCTCCACCACGCCGACGAGCGCGATGCGCGCGGCGTCGAGGGTGTCCCCGTCGGTGTTGGGATCGACCGCGATCTCGAGGCCCGCGAGGATCTGGTCGGTCCGCGAGTAGATGCTGTAGCCGCCCTCGGCGTTCGGCTGCCAGCCGGCGACGCGCACGGGGCGGATGAGCGACGCGGGCGCGACGCCGTGCAGCCCTTCCGGCCCGTCCGAGCCCGTGATGATCCCGGCGAGCTCCGTGCCGTGGCGCTCGGGGCGCCCCGGGATCGTCGGGTGAGGCTGCGCGATGCCGCCGCTCCCCGGGTTGATCACGTCTGCGCCGGGAAGGACGCTTCCGCGGAGATACGGGTGCGAGGGGTCGACGCCGGTGTCGAGCAGCGCGACGGTCACGCCCCTTCCGTCGAGGCCGGCGATCTCGAGGTCGGCGAGGGAGGCCGGCAGCACGCCCTCGTCCTCGCCGCTTCCGGCCGGGTACGCGATGCGGACGGGGTAGACGCCCGAGACCTCGCGGTCGCGCTCGAGCAGCTCGAGCGAGGTGCCGTCGAGCCTGGCCGAGAAGCCGTTCACGACGCGCGCGTAGCGATACTCGACGCTCATCCGCGCGCCGGAGGCCGCCATGCGCGCGAGGAACTGCTCCTGCTGGCGGACGATCGCGTCCGTCCAGCCGCGCATCTCCGCCTCGGTCGCGAAGCCTCCGGCGGCGCGAACGCGCGCCGCGAGGGACGGCGCGCGGAGCAGGACGACGAACCGCTGCGCGGTCGAGACCGTCGGCCGCGTCCCGAGGACCCCCTGCCAGCCGGCCTCGTCGAGAGCGGCGCCCGACGGCTGCTGCGCGCGGGCGCCCGCCGCCCCGAGGGCGATCGTCGCCGTGGCCGCGACGACCGCGAGCACGGCTCCGCTACGAGCTGGACGCGTAGGCATCGAGGTCAAGGTAGCGGGGACAGGGCACGGCCTCGGCGTACCTGGCTGCGGACGCGATCATCGCGGCGTTGTCCGTGCAGAGCGCGAGCGGTGCGAAGCAGGCGTCCGGGAGCGCCGCGCGCAGCTCGGAGTTCGCCGCCACACCGCCCACCACGGCGACGCGATCGAGCCCGACGGCTTCGACGGCCTCCTCGAGCCGGCGAACGAGCGCGGCCACGATCGCCGCCTGGTAGGCCGCGGCGAGATCGGCCCGCCGCGATGCGAGCTCGTCCGCCGGGAGATCCCGGACCGCATAGAGCAGCGCGGTCTTGACCCCCGAGAACGAGAAGTCGAGCCCGGGCACGCGTGCGACCGGGAACGCGAACGCGTGCGGGTCGCCCGTCTTCGCCTCGCGGTCGATCGCCGCCCCGCCGGGATAGCCGAGCCCGAGAAGCCGGGCTCCCTTGTCGAACGCCTCACCCGCGGCGTCGTCGAGCGTCGTCCCGAGGCGCTCCGACCGTCCGTGCTCCCGGACGGCGAGCAGGAGCGTGTGCCCACCGCTCGCGAGGAGACAGAGGAACGGCGGCTCGAGCGGCTCGGCGCCGAGGTACAGCGACGCGACGTGACCCTCGAGGTGGTCGACGGGGACGAGCGGGAGCCGCCGCGACCAGGCGAGCGCCTTCGCGGCCGAGATCCCGACGAGCAGCGCCCCGACGAGGCCCGGCCCCTGCGTCACCGCGACGCGGTCGATCCCGTCCAGCGCGGTCCCGGCCTCGTCGAGCGCGGTGCGCACGACGGGGCCCACGAGCTCGAGATGCCTGCGCGACGCGATCTCGGGGACGACGCCCCCGAAGCGCGCGTGCAGCTCGGCCTGCGAGGAGACGATCGACGAGAGCACCCGGCCCTCGGCCGAGACGACGGCCGCTGCCGTCTCGTCACACGACGTCTCGATCCCGAGGATCACGCCGAGGCCTCCGGACGGGAGGGCTCCTTCCACATGATCAGCGCGTCCTCGCGGTTGTCGGTGTAGTACGCGCGCCTGATCCCTCTCGACTCGAAGCCGAGCCGCTCGTAGAGGCGGATCGCACCGGCGTTGGAGACCCTGACCTCGAGCGTGTACCCGCGGCGCGGCTCCACCGCCGTCACCTCGAAGACGTGTTCGAGCAGCGCCCGCGCGACCCCCCGGCGGCGGTGCGCCGGCACCACGGCCACGTTCATCACGTGCCAGGCGTCCACGTAGCGGGAGACGAACGCGTAGCCGACGAGCGTGTCCTCCCCGGTGAACGCGCCGAGCGCGAGCGAGCTCGGCTTCCGCAGCTCGGCGACGAACATCGCCCGCGACCAGGGCGTGGGGTAAGACGCGCGCTCGATCTCCTCGACCGCGTCGAGGTCCCCGGCGCCGAGCCGTCGGAGCTCCACCTTCACGGACCGCCCGCCTCTGCATCGGGCGCGCGCACGTAGATCGGCTCGAGAGCGTCGGGGTCTCCCGGCTCGCCGGCCAGCGACGCATGGAGCCGCGCATGCGGGACGTGGATCTCGTCGTCGTCGGGCGGCACCTCGGCGCCGAGCCGCTCGAGCGTCGCGCGGTAGCGGACGGCCCCGCTCCCGACGCACACGGTGCCCGGCTCGAGCCGGAGGTCGTCGGGCGCGACTGCCCTCGGGCCGCGCACGAAGACCTCGCGGCGGCGTGCGTCGTGCACCGGAAAGCCGCCGGGCCCCGCCGCCGCGAGCGCGTCGAGCGTGGAGACGCCGGCCGCGGGAATGCCGAGGCCGAGGCCGAGCCCGCGCGCGAGCGCGAGCCCGATCCGGGTGCTCGTGAAGCTGCCCGGGCCGGTGCCGACGACGAGCCCGCGGAGGTCCTGCGGCCCGGCGCCGGCCTCCGCGAGCAGGGCGTCCACCTCCACGAGGAGCGTGCGCGCGAGGGACGTCCGCTCGCCGAGCACGCTCGTGCGGTCGAGGAGCGCGCACGTCGCCACGTCCGTGGCGGTGTCGAACGCGAGGACGAGGCGGCCCGTCACGCGACTCCCTCCAGCAGCTCCTCGTCCGCCGAGTCGAGCTCGACCCGGCGCATGTCGCCACCGGCGTGGGCGAGAGAGACCCTCACCCGCGGCGTGGGCAGCACCGCGGCGCCCGCCTCCGGCCACTCGACGAAGACGACGGCGGCGTCGAAGTACGGCTCGAGGTCGCCCCACTCCGCCGGCGACACGGAGTCGAAGCGGTACAGGTCGAGGTGCGAGATCGACTGGCGCCCCTCGTAGCGGTGGCCGATCGTGAACGTGGGGCTCGTCACGGGAGCCGTGACCCCGAGCGCACGGCAGGCTCCGCGCACGAAGGTCGTCTTTCCCGAGCCGAGCTCGCCCGAGACGGTGACGACGTCGCCGGCAGCCAGCCGTCCCGAGAGCCGCGCGGCGAGGCCCTCGGTCTCCTCGGCCGAGGCGGTGACGACCATGACGTGCATGTCAGAACAGGCCGAGCTGGACCGATTCGGGGTCGGGCGCGGCCGGGACGAACGGCGCCTCGGTCTCCGCTGCGGGCGGTTCGGGCGCTCGCTCGAGCAGGGCGGGGATTCGCGCGAAGTCCTCCTCGAGCACCTTCAGCATGGACGGTGTGTAGAGCGCCGCCGCCGGGTGGTAGATGGGATACAGCGTCACCGTCCGCGCGCCGAGCGTGACCTCCTGCGGATGCCCGTGCACGCGGGTGATCCCCGTCGGGCGCCCCGACAGGAGCTTCGTGGCGAAGTTCCCGAGGGTGGCGACGAGCCTCGGCTCGATGAGCTCGATCTGCCGGAAGAGGTGCGGCTCGCAGGCCGCTATCTCGTCGGGGAGCGGGTCACGGTTCCCGGGGGGACGGCACTTGAGCACGTTCGCGACGAAGACGTCCGCGCGCGTGAGGCCGATTCCCGCGAGCAGCCGGTCGAGGAGCTTCCCCGCCTGCCCGACGAAGGGCACGCCCTGCTGGTCCTCGTGGAACCCCGGAGCCTCGCCCACGAACAGCAGGTCCGCATCGGGGCTCCCGGAGCCGAAGACCACCTGCGTGCGCCCCTGGTGGAGCGCGCACTTCGTGCACGTGGCGACGAGCTCGGAGTACTCGCGGAGCGCCGCGGCGCGCTCGACGGCATCGGCCATGGAGGGGGAAGTGTACGCCGCGCTGCGGATGCGTCAGGCTTGCCCCATGCCCCGCCGGCTCCGCACGATCGCGGTCGTCTCACTGCTCGGCGGAGCGGCGAGCGTCCTCCCGTTCGCGGTCGAGTGGTTCGACCTCTCCGTGCGCGCGTCGAACCTGCTCCTCTTCTCGGCGGTCGTGGGCGCGTTCCTATTCGGCGTCGCGATCGTGAAGTCCGCGGCGCTGCGCGCCGGGATCGAGCGGCTCGCGGGCCCGCCCGACACGCCCGCGCGCGCGCTCGTGCTCGTGGCCGTCCTCGCGGGCGCCGGGGTGGCGGTGATGCTCACCGCGGCGGCGCTGGTGGGGTCGCTGTAGGGGGCGCGCGCCGTGGTGGGGTGCTTCAGCGCCGCACCGGCGCTCAGTGCCCGCAGCCGCAGGAGCCGCCGCAGCAACCACCACCGCCACCGGACGGCCCGCTGAAGCTCGGCTTCGCGGCCGCGCCGTGGACGGCGAACGTCGAGAGCTGCTTGAGCACCTTGCCCGCCCCGCACTCGGGGCAGATGACGGCCTGCTCGCTGGAGCGGACGAGCTCCTCGAAGTGCGACTCGCACTCCATGCACGCGTACTCGTAGATCGGCACGCCACGAGTGTACTGTCGTCCGCGATGGAGCGGTGGACGGTCCCGGTGCTCGCAGGCCGCGTCGTGCGGCTCGAGCCCCTGACGCCCGGGCACGAGGAGGGCCTCTGGCTCGCCTCGCGCGACCCGAGGACCTGGCGCTGGCTGAACATCGTGCAGCCCGCGACCCGAGAGGAGTGGGAGAGCTGGATGGCGCAGGCGCTCGGGGCCGCGGAGGCCGGGACGGAGCTCCCCCTCGTGACCTTCCGCGGCGAGCAGGTCGTCGGCTCGACGAGGTACCTCGCGCTCCGGCCCGAGCACGGCTCGGTCGAGATCGGGTGGACGTGGCTGCATCCGTCCGCCTGGGGCACGGGCGCGAACATCGAAGCCAAGCTGCTCCAGCTGCGACACGCGTTCGAGGCCTGGGGCTGCAGGCGGGTCGAGCTCAAGACCGATGCCTCGAACGAGCGCTCGCGGGGCGCGCTCGAGGCGCTCGGGGCGACGTTCGAGGGAGTCCACCGCAAGCACATGCTCGTGCGGGGCGGCGAGAACCGGGACTCCGCCTGGTACAGCGTGACCGACGACGAGTGGCCCCGCGTGCAGGAGCTCCTCGAGTCGCGGCTTGCGCAGCGGTAGCCCGCGAGGGCAGACTTCCCCTGCCCGGTATCCCGTCGGGGAACTGGAGCCAGAGGATGATCGAGAGGATTCGCATCGTGGGCGCGGGCGGCCGCGTCGGCTCGGCGGTGAGCGCACGGCTCGCCGAGCGCGGCGTGCAGCTGGACGCCGCCGAGCCCGAGCTCGTGCTCCTGTGCGTCCCCGACCGCGCAATCGCAGAGGTCGCGGCCGCGCCCCCGCTCGGCCCCTGGATCGCCCACATGAGCGGTGCCACGCCGCTCGCCGCGCTCGACCCGCACACCCGGCGGTTCGGCCTGCATCCGCTGCAGACCTTCCCGCGGCGAGACGGGCGCGCAGCCCAGCTCGACGGCGTCTGGGGCGCCGTTTCCGCGGAGACGGAGGAGGCGCGCGCGCTCGGATTCGAGCTCGCCGAAGTTCTCGGCCTGCGCGCCTTCGAGCTCGACGACGCGAGCCGCGCCGCGTACCACGCAGGCGCCTCGGTCGCGTCGAACTTCCTCGTCACGCTGCGTGAGGCGGGTCGGTCGCTGCTCGTGGCCGCCGGTGCGCCCCCGGAGGCGCTCGACCCGCTCATCCGCGGCGTCATGGAGAACGGCTTCCAGCTCACCGGGCCGATCGCGCGCGGCGACTGGGAGACGGTCGAGCGGCACCTGGCCGTCATCCGAGCGGAGCGGCCCGAGCTCGAGGAGCTCTACCTCGCCCTGGCGGCCGAGACGGCTCGCGTCGCGGGCCGCGACCCGAGCGAGGTGCCCGCGTGAGGGTCGAGCGGACGATCGCGGAGACCCGCCGCGCGCTCGCCCCGGCCCGCGCGGGGTCGATCGGCCTCGTGCCGACGATGGGGGCGCTGCACGAGGGCCACCGGTCGCTCCTCGACGCCGCCCGCGCCGAGAACGACACCGTCGTGATGAGCCTGTTCGTGAACCCCGCGCAGTTCGGCGAGGCGGCCGACCTCGACGGCTACCCCCAGGACGAGGCGCGCGACCTCGCGTTCGCCGAGGACGCCGGCGTCGACCTCGTGTTCGCGCCGGCGGCGGACGAGATGTACCCGCCTGGCTTCCAGACCTGGGTGGAGGTGACCAGCCTGGGATCGATCCTCGAAGGGGAGTTCCGTCCGGGCCACTTCCGCGGCGTCGCCACCATCGTCCTCAAGCTCTTCGAGATCACGCGGCCTGATCGCGCGTACTTCGGGCAGAAGGACGCGCAGCAGGCCGCCGTGATCGGCGCGCTGATCCGCGACCTCGCCCTCGAGGTCGAGCTCCGGGTCCTGCCGACCGTGCGGGACGCGGACGGCCTCGCGCTCTCGTCGCGCAACGCGCTCCTGTCCCCGGAGGAGCGCGCGCGAGCGCACGCTCTGCCCCGCGCGCTGCGGACTCGCGACCGCGACGAGGCCCTCGCGATCCTCCGCGGGACCGAGGGGCTCGAGGTGGACTACGTCGAGGTCGCTCCCTTCGACCCGCCCGTCCTCGCCGGCGCGATCCGTGTCGGCTCGACCCGTCTCATCGACAACGTCGTCCTCGAAGGAGGGACCAGCCCATGAGCATCCGCCCGCAGGCACCCGCGCCGGCGACACCGGCCCCCGGAAAGCTCCCGTTGACCGAGCTCGCCGAGATGAAGGCGCGCCGCCAGCCGATCGTCATGGTCACCGCGTACGACGCCCCCGGAGGACGGCTGGCCGACGAGGCCGGCGCCGACCTCGTCCTCGTCGGCGACTCGGCGGCGATGACCGTCCTCGGCCACGACTCGACGGTCCCGGCCACGATGGAGGAGATGCTGATCCTGACCCGCGCCGTGACGCGCGGCGCACGGCGGCCGCTCGTCATCGCCGACCTGCCGTTCGGGTCGTTCCAGGTCTCCGACGAGGACGCGCTGCGCAACGCGATCCGCTTCGTCAAGGAGGCGGGCGCCGACGCCGTGAAGCTCGAGGGCGCCGGCCCCACGCTGTCCCGCGTCCGGGCGCTCGTCGGCGCGGGGATCGCCGTCCAGGGCCACATCGGGCTCACGCCCCAGTCGGCGACCGTGCTCGGCGGGTTCAAGGCGCAGGGCCGCACGGCCGAGAAGGCCGTCCGCCTGCTCGACGACGCACGCGCGCTCGAGGCCGCCGGCTGCTTCTCGCTCGTGCTCGAGGCCGTGCCGGCGCCGGTGGCGCGGAGGATCACGGAGGAGCTCTCGATCCCGACGATCGGGATCGGTGCGGGGGCCGACTGCGACGGACAGGTCCTCGTCTGGCATGACGTGCTCGGCCTCTACCAGGGTCGCGCGGCCCGCTTCGTGAAGCGCTACGCCGAGGTCGGCGACACGATCCGCGACGCTCTCGCGGCCTACGCGGCGGACGTCCGCGAGCGCCGCTTCCCCGAGGAGCAGCACACGTACGCGATGCCCGCGGAGGAGCTCGAGCTGTTCGAGGCGGCGGTCTCAGACCAGCGCGAACAGGCCCACGATCGCCGCTAGCAACGCAAGCGCCGCTGCGAGCGCGCCGAGCGTGCGCGCCCACGTCCACCCGTGCACGACCCTGACGCCGAGCACGAGCAGCCCGAGCGACCAGGCGGCGAACGCCAGCTGGAGCCCGAGCAGGGCCGTCTCCCCCGCCCCCTCGTCCGAGCCGCCCTCGCGGAACGTGTCCCCTCCGTAGAGCGCGAGCCTGGCGGGGAGCAGGACGAGCAGCGAGAGCGCCATGGGCACGAGCGAGAGCCCGACGACGTGCCGCGCGCGGCGGAAGTCGCCGAGGCTCCCGAGGAGCCGCAGCCCGAAGTAGAGGACGAAGCCGAGCACGAAGTACCCGACGGCGCCGTAGAGCCCGCCCGCGACGAACGCCCAGATCGCGAGCAGGGCCGCGTCGTAGTCCTGGTCGTCGAGCAGGACGGCGGCGGTGGGCGTCGCGAGAACGGCCGCGGCGCCCGCGAGCCAGAGAACGAGGAGCAGCGGCTCCGAGCGTGCGGCGACGTCGTCGGGGTCGTCCTCGCGGAGCGCGAAGAACACGGGTCGAGGGCCGACGAGGACGCCGGGGACGCGCAGCCACCAGGCGCGCTCCGGCGAGAGCTGCCGGTCCTGCTCGACGGCCTCGGACGCCACGAGCGTGAGCGTACC
>CAZMUG010000039.1:0-1445 GCA_964569165.1 uncultured Gaiellales bacterium | reverse complement strand
AGCGACTCGACGGTCTACGCCATGCGGCTGAGCGACCCGAGGCGGATCGCGTGGAGCTATCGACTACCGACCAAGATCGCGTCCAGCCCCGCGCTCGTCGGGCGCACGCTCCTCGTGTCGGCCTACGACCGCTACCTGTACGCCTTCGACTCGCGCACCGGCCGGCTGCGCTGGAAGGCGAGCGCGTTCTCCGACGACTCGGAGGCGCGGCTGCTCCTCGGCGTGAAGAGCCTCGTCAAGCGGCGCGCGTGGTCCGAGGGCGGCTACTACGCGACGCCCGCGGTCGCCTACGAGCAGGCGTACCTGGGGACGATCGACGGGGTCTTCTCCGCCTTCGACGTGCGCACCGGCGCCCACCGCTGGAGCCGCCGCCTCGGCAGCCCGGTCTACGGCTCCGCCGCGGTCTGGCACGAGACCGTCTACGTGGGGACGCTCGACGGCACCTTCCGCGCGCTCGCCGCCCGCGATGGGAGCGAGGCCTGGTCCCAGGACCTGGAGGGGAAGGTCCTGGGCTCGCCCACCGTCACGAACGGCCGCGTCTACATCGCGACGACGGCGCGCGAGACCTACGTCTTCGACGCCCGCACCGGGGAGCTCGAGTGGCGGTTCCCCGACGGCCACTACTCACCGCTCGTCGTCGCCGGCAGGTGGGCGCTCTTCGTCGGGAAAGGCCGCGTCTACGGGCTCGAGGGCTCCGAGCGCACCCCGGGCCTGCTGGCGAGCTGAAGCCGCTCAGCCCTCGGGAAGCTCGAACGCGTACTCCCGGTAGCACTCCTTCCCCTCCTGCAGCAGGCAGCCCCGCACCTCGGGCGTGACCGTGTAGGAGACGCCGAGAGCGTCGAGCCAGGCCTCCACGCGCGTGAAGATCGCGCACTCGTAGCGGTCCGCGACACCGAGCCGTGTGACACCCTCGAACGCGAAGCAGCGTGGGACGTCCCAGCGGATCAGACCGGGCGCGGGGCTGCTCATCCGGAACTCCATGAAGTCCGCGCCGATGATCCGCCAGGCCGTCTCGAGCAGCTCGCGGAGCCCGCCCATCGTCGTGATCTCGCCGACCCCGAGCGTCTCGACCAGCCGCCGGATCTCGATCTCTGCCATCGACCGGACTGCTGCCTTGTTGACGCGGTTCGTCCGCTCGATGCCGCACTCCTCGACGCAGTGCCGGAACCACATCGCGTCGTGCGTCAGCCACGACTTGACGAGCAGCTCTCGCACCGCCTCGGCCCCGGGAGCGACCATGACGCCTTCCCTCCTAGGCCGCCGCCACGGCCGCGCGCTCGGCCAGGATCTCCCGCAGGAACTGCCCGGTGGCCGACTCCGCGACCTCGGCGACGTCCTCGGGCGTCCCCGTCGCGATGACCTCGCCGCCCTCGTCGCCGCCCTCGGGGCCGAGGTCGACGATCCAGTCCGCCTGCTTGATCACGTCGAGGTTGTGCTCGATCACG
>CAZMUG010000038.1:4907-18676 GCA_964569165.1 uncultured Gaiellales bacterium | reverse complement strand
CGACGACGGCGGTCTTGCCGACGCCGGGCTCGCCGATCAGCACCGGGTTGTTCTTCTGGCGGCGCGAGAGGATCTGCATGACGCGCTCGATCTCGGTCTGGCGCCCGACGACGGGGTCGAGCTTGCCCTCGACGGCGGCCTTCGTCAGGTTGCGCCCGAACTGGTCGAGGAGCTTCGAGCTCTTCGTCTTCTCGCCGGAAGGAGCGCTCCCCGCGCCCGCCTGGCGGCGGCCGGGGCCGGAGAGCATGCGGATGATCTCGTTGCGGATCTTTTCCGCATCCGCGTCGAAGTCGAGGAGGATTCGCGCCGCGACCCCCTCGTTCTCGCGCACGAGCCCGAGCAGGATGTGCTCGGTGCCGATGTAGTTGTGGCCGAGCTGCAGCGCCTCGCGCAGCGCCAGCTCCAGCACCTTCTTCGCGCGCGGGGTGAACGGGATCTGGCCGGTGGTGACCTCGTCACCCTGGCCGACGATGCGCGCGACCTGGGCGCGCACCTCCTCCACCGTGATGTCGAGCGACTCGAGCACGCGGGCGGCGAGCCCCTCCTCCTCGCGGAGCAGCCCGAGCAGGATGTGCTCGGTGCCGATGTAGTTGTGCTTCAAGGCACGCGCCTCGTCCTGAGCCAGGACGACGACCTGCCTCGCCCGCTCGGTGAATCGCTCGAACAACTCCTTCGACGCTCCTTTCGCTCGTGATCCGGGAACGAAGCTACCGCCTCCCCCCGGCCGAAGGTGTGAGACTGATCGTAGCCGACCTGCCTCGTGGCACGTCTCACACGCCCGGTTCGCCCGACGGGGCCGGTACCCTTCCCCGCCGGTGGCGGGCAAGGCGCTGATCACGGGCGGAGCGGGCTTCATCGGCTCGCACCTGTCGGAGCTCCTGCTCGACCAGGGCCACGAGGTGTGGGTGCTCGACGACCTCTCCACGGGCTCCCTCGACAACGTGGAGCACCTGCGCGACCGGGACGGCTTCCACCTCGTCGTGGACTCGGTCCTGCACTGGTCGGCCGTGAACGAGCTCGTCTACAAGTGCGACGTCGTCTACCACCTAGCGGCGGCGGTCGGCGTGCGCCTGATCGTGGAGCAGCCCGTCCAGACGCTCGTGACGAACCTGCGCGGGACCGAGATCGTGCTCGAGCACTGCTACCGCTTCGGGAAGCGGGTCCTCGTCGCCTCGACCTCCGAGGTGTACGGCGACCACCGCGAGGAACGCCCGCTCGTGGAGACCGACCGCCGGATCTACGGCCCGACGACACAGAAGCGCTGGGCCTACGCGGACTCGAAGGCGATGGACGAGTTCCTCGCGCTCGCACACCACCAGGAGCACGGCCTCGACTGCGTCATCGTCAGGCTCTTCAACACCGTCGGCCCGCGGCAGAGCGGCCGCTACGGCATGGTCATTCCCACGTTCGTGCAGCGCGCGCTGACAGGCGAGCCGCTCGAGATCCACGGGACGGGCGAGCAGACACGGTGCTTCTGCCACGTCTCGGACACGATCCGCGCCCTGTCCGGGCTGATGGACGGCGGCGCCTCCGGAGAGATCTACAACGTCGGCTCCGAGGAGCGCATCTCGATCCAGGGCCTCGCCGAGCGGATCCTCGAGCTGACCGGCTCCGACTCGGGGATCGACTACGTCTCCTACGAGGACGTCTACGGGATCGGGATCGAGGACATGCTCCACCGCAGCCCCTCGACCGCGAAGATCCATGCGGCGATCGGCTGGCAGCCGGACCGCACGCTCGAGGACATCCTCTCGGGCGTCCTCGCGTTCGAGCAGGCTCGCGCCGAGGTCGCCGGCTGACCCGGCGCGGTACGATCGACGCCCGGTGAGCGAGGAGCGCGAGCGGCTGTCCTGGGCGGAGTTCGGCCTGGCGGCGCGCGCGCTCGCGCGGCAGGTCGCGGACGACGGGTACGAGCCCGACGTCGTGCTCTCCGTCGCCCGCGGCGGCCTGCTCGTCGGCGCCGCGCTCGGCTACGCCCTGGACGTCAAGAACACCTGGACGATGAACGTCGAGTTCTACACGGGCGTGGACGAGCGGCTCGAGGTGCCGATGATCCTTCCGCCGGTCCCCGAGCTCGTCGATCTCCAGGCCGAGCGGATGCTGATCGCCGACGACGTCGCCGACACGGGCGAGACGCTCCGGCTGGTCAAGGACTTCTGCGCCGGGAAGGTCGCCGAGGTGCGCTGCGCGGTGCTGTACGAGAAGTCGCCGTCGATCGTGAAGTGCGAGTACGTGTGGCGGCGCACGGATCGCTGGATCGACTTCCCCTGGAGCGCCGAGGCGCCGGTGGTAGCGACGCGCGCGTAGCTTGTAGGGACGGGTCTTCTCAAGACGATTGCGGCGCGGTACATTGAGACGTACCGTGTTCTCAGTGCACCACGCCACGATCACGAAATCGGGCCAGATGTCCGTTCCGGCCGCGATTCGCCACCGTTGGAACGCCCGACGCGTCGTGATCGTGGACAACGGCAGCCATATCGTCGTGAGCCCCATTCCCGACGATCCGATCGCGGCTTTCCGCGGCAGCCTGGCGGGGCGTGGCCCCACGAGTGAGGAGGCCCGCCGGCTGGCTCGGGAGGAAGAGCGGCGGATCGAGGAGGCGAAGTGGGAGCGCTGGAACGCGGGACGCACTCGTGATCCTGCTTGATGCCTACGCCCTTCTTGCGCTTGCCAGACGCGAGGAGGCGGGAGACGAGGTCGAGGCGCTGATGCGGTCCGAGCCGATCGGGATGGCCACGGCCAATCTCCTCGAAGTATCCGAGCGCCTGATGCGACTCTACGGCTGGTCACCCAGCGACACGTCGGAGCACCTCGGGCAGCTCGTGGGCCACATCCGTGTCGTCGCTCTCGACGAGGGCATTGCGTGGCGCGGGGCGCTCATCCGCGCCCGACACTACCGACGCAACACGTGCGAGCTATCGCTGGCCGACTGCGTCCTGCTCGCCACTGCAGAGCCAGCCGACAGCGTCGCCACCTCCGATCCCGCCGTCGCCGCCGTGGCGCGCGCCGAGGGCATCGGGATCGTCCCGCTGCCGGACTCGTCCGGGCAGCGCCCGTAGCTACTGCTGCCGCAGCGCCGGGAACAGGATCACGTCGCGAATCGTCTCGCGGCCCGAGAGCAGCATGACGAGGCGGTCGATGCCCAGGCCGAGCCCGCCCGTCGGCGGCATCCCGTACGAGAGCGCCTCGACGTAGTCGGGGTCGCCGCGCTCGCCCTCGACGTGCTCGGACTGCATGTCGAACCGCGCGGCCTGCTCGGCGGCGTCGTTGATCTCGGTGAACGCGTTGCCGAGCTCCATCCCGCCCGCGAAGTACTCGAACCGCTCGGTCAGCAGCGGGTCGTCGTCCGTCGAGCGCGCGAACGGCGAGAGCTCGATCGGATAGTCGTGGACGATGGTCGGCTGCACGAGCGCCGGCTCGACGAAGTGGGAGAAGGCGTGATCGACGAGCTGCGGCCAGTCCCTGTCTGCACCCGTGTCCACGCCCTTCGCCTCGAGCGCCGCCCGGAGCTCGACCTCGTCGCGCAGCCAGAGGCCGTGGGCTGCCAACGAGTCCGTGAACCGGACCCGCGCCCACGGCGCCTTCAGGTCGATCGCGGTGCCCTTGAACTCGACCGACGCCGTGCCGAGAGTCTCGGTCGCGACCCGCTCCACGAGCGTCTCGATCCGCGCCATCGTGTCCCGGTAGTCGGCATACGCCTCGTACCACTCGAGCATCGTGAACTCGGGCTGGTGCTTGTACGAGACGCTCTCGTTGCGGAAGTCCTTGCCGATCTCGTAGACGCGCTCGAGCCCGCCGACGACCAGCCGCTTGAGGTAGAGCTCCGTGGCGATGCGGAGGTAGAGATCGGTGTCCAGCTCGTTCGAATGCGTGACGAACGGCCTCGCGAACGCGCCGCCGTACCGAGGCTGGAGGATCGGCGTCTCGACCTCCACGAAGCCGTCCTCGTCGAGGAAGCGCCGGACGGCGGTGACGACCTGCGCGCGGAGCAGGAAGAGCTCGCGCGCGTCCTCGTTCATCAGCAGGTCGAGGTAGCGCTTGCGGTAGCGCGTCTCCTGATCGGTGAGGCCGTGAAAGGTGTCGGGGAGCGGGCTCGTGTTGCGGGCGAGGACGATCAGCTCGTCCACGAGCAGCGACGGCTCCCCGCGGCGCGACTTGGCCGGCCTGCCGGCGACGCCGACGACGTCTCCGAGATGCACGTCGACGTCGCCGATACGCCCCGTGTCGCACATGAGCTGGATGCGCCCGGAGCGATCGACGAGGTCGCAGAAGACGAGCCTGCCCATCTCGCGCCGCGCCATCACCCGGCCGGCGAGGCGCCGCCGCTCGTCAAGCTCGGAACCGGCCTCGAGCGCCTCGGTCGCCGCGCGAACATCGCTGACTGCATCCCGGTCGGGGAAGCGCTTGGGCGTCGCCATCGCGGGCGAGTCTAGTTGCCCGGCCAGGGATCGAACGGGTTGCTGCCAGGCGAGCGACGGGTCGGCCGACGGTCGGCCCCTCGTTCTACTCGTCCGGGGCGACGAGCTTCGCGGACGGTCGAACGACCCGGGCGACGACGCCTCCCTCGACGCCGAGCACGGTGTTCCCGGTCCCCTTCGACGTGACGCGAAGAATCGTCACCGGGCTCTCGGTGATGTCCCCGTTCCGGTCGAAGCCGAACGACCCCAGCAACCCGTTCTCGACCCGCGTCCGGGAGAGCTCGCGGAGCACGCCGGCCCGGGTGCCGTCGGAACGGGAGATCGCATCGAGGAGCACCTCCGTCGCCTGAGCGGCGTACACCGCCGAGGGCTCGACGTCCGCACCGGCCTGTGTCTTCCCGAACCGCTCGACGAAGGCGGCGCCCTCCGGAGGAAGGTGCCCTGTGACGACGCCGGCGAGGCTGACGTACATCCCGGAGGCCGCCGCGCCGGATTGCTCGACGAGGAGCGGGAGCGGTGTCAGCCCGTCGGGGGCCAGCAGGTCGACGGACGGATCGAGACGGGCGCGCAGGTCCATGACCACCCGCGCCGCGTTCGTGTCGAGCAGACCGCCGACGAACACCGCAGTCGCACCCGAGCGCGCGACCTTCTCGGCGAGCTTCCCGTACCCGCGCGCGAGCGGGTCCCACGACTCCCTCGCGACGATCTCCAGCCCGAGACGCTGCGCAGCGGCCTCGAACCCCGTCGCCTGCAGTCCGCCGTAGCCCGGTTCGCCGTCGTCGAGCACGTAGACGCGCTCGTGGCCCCGGTCCCTTGCGAACACCGCGAGCGCCGCGCCCTGGAGATCGTCGGTCGGATACACGCGCGCGTAGTTGCGCTGCCCGGTCGGATAGAGGAGCGCCGGCAGCGACGGATCGACGCCAGGACCTGCTCGCGTGAGGCCGACGAAGGAGTTGAACGGCGAGACCATCGAGAGCGGCCCGCCCGGCGCGCGGTTGAGCTCGGGCAGCGCGGCCACGGCACACGGTGAGTTGAACGTCCCGATAACGCCCACGACGTCGGCGTTCCCCCCGTATGCGCGAGCATTGGCCGCGCACTTCGCCTCGTCGAAGAGCCCGGTGCGCGCGACGGAGTCGTCGCACGACTGGTACGCGACCCGGAACGGCCCGGCGCGGTAGCCATGCTCCCGGAGCACGAACGCGATCGCGTCCGCCATCTGCTGGGTCCGCACGCGCACACCGCCCTGGAGCGGAAGGTCGGACACCACGAGGACGTCCGCGGGCACCTTTCCGGCAACCACTCGCTCGCACGCCGCGGACGGGAACGACCGCACCCCGCGAACGGCGTCCGTCGACGCCGTCGGATCCGCGACGACCGCCGCCCAGATCGAGGTGCCGCCGACGGCGAGCGAGCGCGGGATGCCGTTCAGGTCGATCGTCCTCACCACCGTGCCCTCGGCCGGGTCGACCTCGAGCAGCGTCCCCGCGAGCGGGTTCGCCACCCAGACGGCATCGTCCGAGACTGCGAGGTCGTCGACGCCGCGTTCGAGGTCGATCGCTCCGACCGTAGGCGTCCTTCCCCCTCCGACCCGCCAGAGGGTCCCCTCCGCCGGAGACGTCACCCAGACGGCGTCCGGGCCGACCGCGATCGAGCCCACCGACGCGGGGATCGTCGTCCTCACCACGGGCTTTGCGGTGCGTTCGTCCAGAAGCGCGACCGAGCCGTCGACTCCGAGCGCCCAGACCCCAGTGGGCCCGGACGCGATCGCCGCGGCCGGCAGCGCCCGCGAGACCGCCGTGACCGCGCCGCTCGAGCGCTCCACGCGGACGATCGCGAAGTCGGAGGTGATCGCCCAGACGGCGTCCGGCGTGAGGGCGACGTGGTTCTCGACGAGGTTCGACGCGCCGCCCTTCCCGCGCGGAAGCTCGACCTCGGCCCGCTCCGTCCCGGTCGTCGCGTCGTACCGGGCGAGGCTCGCGGGAACCGGGCCGACGAACTGCGCGTCGCCTCGAGGCCGTCCGTTCGCGATCCAGGCCGCGTCGCCGTCCGCCGCGACGTCGAGGGGCGTGGCGCCGGTGGAGAAGGTCTCGACGACCCGCGAGCCCTCGGTGATCCGGTGCACGGTCTGCGCGTCCGCATCGACGACCCACACGGATCCGGAGTGCACGGCGACCGCGCTCGGGGTCCGGCCGGCGGGTATCCGCCGTATGACCTCACCGGTCGCGGCGTCGACGGCGACGAGGTGGCCCTCGCCGGGCGCAGGCGGCGCCGTAGCCTCGCCCGCGGACCCGTCCCGCGCAAGCGCGACGACTGCGCCGACGGCTCCCACCACCACGAGCGCGGCCACCACGAGGGCAACGACCAGCTTCATCCGTGTCCGCGGGCGGACAGGCGCCGCCCGCTCCAGCAGAAGCGCCTCGTCGTGAGCCAGGATCGAGTGCTGGAGCCGCTGGAGGTCTGCGCCGGGCTCGAGGCCGAGCTCCTCGACCAGCGTCCTGCGTGTGTCCGAGTAGACGGAGAGCGCTTCTGCCTGTCTGCCGGAGCGATAGAGCGCGAGCATGAGCTGGCCTCGGAGACGCTCGCGCAGCGGGTTGCGTCGAACGAGGTCCTGGAGCTCGACGACGAGCTCCCCGTCCTGCCCCGACGCCAGATCGGCATCGATCCGCGCCTCGAGCGCCTCGAGCCGCACCTCCTCGAGCCGCGCGCTCGCCTCGTCCGCGAAGGTCTCGCCCTCGAGGTCCGCGAGCGGCTTTCCCGACCAGAGCGCGAGCGCCGCGCAAAAGGTCTCGGCAGCCTCCCGTAGACGACCCGCCGCGCGGTGCTCGCGCCCTTGCTCGCACAGGTGCTCGAACTCGTGGAGATCGAAGCGCGCACCCTCGAGCTCGAGCGCGTAGCCCGGAGGGCGGGTGACGAGCACCTCGTGAGGCGCGAGCTGCCGGCGCAGACGCGAGACGTGCTGCTGGAGCGCCGTCTGGACGTCGGCGGGACGCTCGT
This sequence comes from uncultured Gaiellales bacterium, assembly GCA_964569165.1. GTDB lineage: Bacteria > Actinomycetota > Thermoleophilia > Gaiellales > Gaiellaceae > GMQP-bins7. The sequence continues at coordinate 11,264 of CAZMUG010000038.1, read as the reverse complement.
CGGCCCAGAGCTCCTCGATCAGCCGGTCGCTCGAGACGGTGCCTGGCATTTCCAGCAGCAGCAGCGCAATGAGGCCCCTCGGCTTGGCCCCACCCAGGGGGATCTCGCGCCCCTCCTCGCGGACCTGGAGCGGGCCGAGGATCCTGAAGTCGAGACCGCTGGGCAGGGCGCGAACGTAACACGGCTGTCAGCAAGTTGAAAGCGCCCGGACAGGCGGCGAAAAGCGCTCCGCGACACGCTCGGGCTCCATCGATCCCAAGGAGGCTCGCATGATCAGGGCAATCGTCCTTGCGACCACACTCCTCGCACTTGTCGCAGCGGGGTGCGGAGGAGGCTCGGACGAGGCGTCGGAGCCGCTCCAGGACGGCGTCTACGAGTACGAGCTCACCGAGCAGTACATGCTGGACAACGGCATCGCGGCCGATCAGGCGAAGAACGAGAGCGGCACGCACACGACGACGCTCGACGGCGGCGAGTTCGTCGACAGCTGGAAGACGGCCGACAACACGAGCGGCTCGTGCAGCGGCACGTACGAGGAGGCCGACGACAATCGGGTGACGTTCAAGTGGGTGAGCGGGTGCTTCGGCGACTGGGCCATGACCTACTCGGTCGACGGAGACACCGTCACCTGGAGCGACCAGGAGGCGCTGCCTCCGTACGACTCGGACGAGGACCAGAAGATCAACGAGGTCTTCAACAGCGTCCCGTGGACGCGCGTCGGAGACGCACCGGCGAGCTGACGTCGAGCGGGGACGAGAGGAGATCGAGGCCGCGCTGGCGCCTACTGCTAGGCGGCCTTGATCTCCAGGATCTTGAATTTCACCTTGGAACCGCGCGGCGTGACGACCTCGACGGTCTCGCCCTTCTTCCGCCCCATGATCGCCTTGCCGACCGGCGACTCGTTCGAGAGCTTCTGCTCCGCCGGGTTCGCTTCCGCGGAGCCGACGATGAAGTACTCGACGCTCTGCTTGGCATCGACGTCGCGCAGGCGCACGACCGCGCCGATCGAGACGACGCTCGTGTCCACCTTCCTCTTGTCGATCACCTGCGCGTTCGCGAGGCGCTCCTCGAGCTGCGAGATACGGTGCTCGAGCATCATCTGCTCGTTCTTCGCGTCGTCGTACTCCGCGTTCTCGGCGATCTCGCCGAACTCGCGCGCCGCGGCGATGCGGTCCGCGATCTCACGACGCTTCTCCCCGCAGAGCACGTCGAGCTCCGCCTTCAGCTGCTTGTAGCCCTCGGGAGTGAGGATCACGTCCTTCACGAAACGCCTCCAGAGACGAGAGTGCGGGGCCACGGCCGGCCCCGACAACGGCCGGGAATGGTAGCGGCGCCGTTGCCCGAGCGTCAACAGCCCACGCGTACGATTCGTGACGTGATCGACCTCAGAGAGCCGTGGCAGATCGGCCCCGTGGAAGTGCCGACCCGCCTCGTCCTCGCTCCGATGGCGGGCGTCAGCGTCCAGGCCTTCAGGCGCCAGGGCAGGCGCTACGGCGCAGGGCTCGTCTGCTCCGAGATGGTGAGCTGCGCGGGCATCGAGCACCGGAACGAGAAGACGCTCGGCTACCTGCGCGTGGCCGCCGACGAGCACCCGCTCGCCATCCAGCTCTTCGGGTCGGAGCCGCGCGCGATGGCCGACGCCGCCCGCATGGTCGAGGACGTCGGCGCCGACATCGTCGACGTCAACTTCGGTTGCCCCGTGAAGAAGGTCACGCGCACCGGCGCCGGAGCGCACCTGCTCGAGGACGGCGACCGGGCGTGCGCGATCGTCGCGGCGATCGCGGACGCGGTCGGCATCCCGGTCACGGTGAAGCTCCGCCGCGGCGTGCCGGACGGTTCGCGCGCGGCGCTCGACCTCGGACCGAGGCTCGTGGAGGCGGGAGCCGCGTCGCTGACCCTGCATCCCCGCTCGGCCCGGCAGATGTACACGGGGACGGCCGACCACTCGCTGACGGCCGAGCTCGTCTCGCTCGTGGACGTGCCCGTGGTCGCGTCCGGCGACATCACGTCGCGGGCGCGGGCGCAGGCGGTGCTCGCGACGACCGGCGCCGAGGCGGTCATGGTGGGGCGCGGCGCACAGGGCAACCCGTGGGCGCTGCGCGAGATCGTGGACGGCGACGCGCGCGAGCCCACGCGAGAGGAGGTCGCGGCCGAGCTCGTCCTGTTCGTCCGCGAGACCGTACGGGAGCTCGGAGAGCGGCGCGCGAACGGGTTCCTGAAGAAGTTCTACGCCTGGTACCTCGGCCGTGGGCGGTTCCCGAAGCCGTTCAAGCAGGAGCTTCTCCTGCTCGATTCGACGGAGGAGGTCGAGAGACGCCTGCTCGCCGCAGCGCCAGGGGCGCTCGAGCTCGTCGAACGGCTCGAGGCGGAGGTTCCGCTCGGCGTGGAGCGGACACTCGAGCTCCCCGTCTCGATCTACGGCGGCGGCTAGACGGCCCGAGCGGTCGCGTCAGCCCCGCAGGGCTCGCAGCGCGTTCAGGATCACCGCCACGTCGATCGCCTCCTGCAGGAACGCGCCCGCGACGGGAGCGAGGAAGCCGAGAGCCGCGAATCCCATCGCGACGAGCGACGCCCCGATGCCGAGCACGACACTCTGGCGGGCGATGCGGAGCGAGCGCCGCGAGATGGCAACCGCGTCGGCGACGCGATCGACGCGCTCGAGGAGGATGACGACGTCTGCCGTGTCCGACGAGACGGTCGCCCCGATCGTGCCGAGCGCCACCCCGACGTCGGCGAGCGCGAGCGCGGGCGCGTCGTTGACGCCGTCTCCGACCATGACCACGTTCCGCAGCTGCGGGCTCGCCCGCAGCGCGCGAACGACCTCGACCTTCTCCTCCGGCGTCTGGTCGGCGTAGACGCGGTCGACTCCGAGCTCGGCGCCGACCCGATCGACGACCGAGGCCTTGTCGCCGCTGACGATCGCGACGTGTCGTATCCCCGCAGCGCGCAGACGTGGAACGAGCTCGCGCGCATCGTCGCGAATCCTGTCGTCGAGCAGGAGGATCCCGGCCGTCTCCCCGTCGATCCCGACGAGGACCTTCGCCGCCCCGTCGTCGACGCCGTCGGGCAGCGGGGGCTCGAGCCCGTGGAGGCGGAGCCAGCTCTCGCTCCCGACGAGCACGCTACGGCCGTCCACGACCCCCGCGATGCCGTGGCCGAACGACTCGTGCACCTCGCGTGGACGGGAGAGGGACAGGCCTCGCCGCTCCGCGCCCTCCACGAGCACCGCCCCGAGCGGGTGCACCGACAGCCGGTCGAGCGAGGCCGCGAGGCGCAGCGTCTCGTCCGGAGGGGACGCGTCGAGCGGGATGACGCGCTCGAGCTCCGGATGCCCCAGCGTGATCGTTCCCGTCTTGTCGAGCAGCACCGTCCGCGCCGCACCCAGTCGCTCGAGCGCCCCTCCCTCCTTGACGACGACCCCGGCCCGAGCCGCCCGCGACATGCCCGACATGAGCGCGATCGGGGCCGCGAGGATGAGCGGGCACGGGGTCGCCACGACGAACACCGCGAGCGCCCGCACCGGGTCGCCGGACAGGCCCCACGCGATCCCGGCGACGATCGCCGTCGCGGGGAGGAAGAAGGCCGCGTACCGATCCGCGATCCGCACGAACGGCGCGCGCTGGGCCTCGGCCTGCTCGACGAGCCGCACGAGAGCGGCATACGCGCCCTCGGACGCAGGCCGCAAGGCCGTCAGCTCGAACGCAGCGCCCGCACAAACGACTCCGCTTCGGACCTGCCCTCCTCTCTGGATCGTCACGGGAAGAGGCTCGCCGGTGAGGGCGGACTCGTCGACCACGGCCTCGTCGGTCTCCACGACCCCGTCCACCGGAACGACCTCGCCGACGCGAACGAGCACGACCGATCCCGCCCCGACCTCGTCGATCGGAACCTCCGCGAAGCCCCTACCAGAGCTCACCAGCGCGGTGCGCGGCACCCGCTCGACCAGCGACGCCAGCTCGCGCCGGGCACGGCCGTTCGCTCGCTCCTCGAGCGCATTGCCGCCCGCGAGCATGAGAGCGATGACCGCGCCCGCGAGGTACTCGCCGAGAGCGAGCGCGCCGACCATCGACACGAGCGCGATCGCGTCCACTCCGACGTCCCGGCGCAGCAGCGAGCGAGCGACGGACAGGCTGAGCGGGACGAGCAGGAGAGCGGTCGTCGCGGCCCAGAGCAGGTGCGCGGGCGCATCGATCGAGAGGAGATGCAGCAGCACCCCGCCGAGCACCCCGGCGAGCGCCGCGAGCGCGAGCAGCAAGGCGCCTGTCAACAGCTCCCCGGGCAGTCTGCGACGAAAGCTCGCGCTCACTGCCGACACGGTCTCCCCGGCCGCGCGCGGACACATCCGGGCACGCCCGGAGACGCCACCGTACTAAGCCGACAGCGTTCCGCTGCGCCCTCCCGGGACGGCGATCAGGCCTCGACCGACCCCGCGAACGCGGTCGTCACGCCGAGGCCGACGTAGACGGTCCCCGTCACGTACCGCTGCGCCCGTGCGAAGCGGCGTGAGCGGCGCAGGACTCCGCCCGCGGTCCCGGCGGCCAGCGCCCAGGTCGAGTCGGTGAGGAGCCCGAGCAGCGCGAACAGGACGCCGAGGAAGGCGATCTGGAGCGCCGGATGCGACGCGTCGGAGTCGACGAACTGCGGGAGGAAGGCGAGGAAGAAGAGCGCGGTCTTCGGGTTGAGCACGTTGACGACGATCCCCTGCGCGAAGGCCCGTCGCAGGTTTCGCTCGCCGCCGAGGGCGACGTCCCGCTCCGCGGTCCGCGAGACGAGCGTCCAGAGGCCGAGGCCGACGAGATACACTGCACCCGCGATCTTCACCGCCGTGAACGCGATCGCGGACGATGCGATGAGCGCGGACAGCCCGAGGGTGGCCGCGGCGATGTGGACGAGCGTCCCGACGTGGATCCCGAGCACGGAGGCGATCCCGGCACGCCTCCCCTCGCTGATCGAGCGGGCGACGACGTAGAGCACGGCGGGGCCCGGAACGACGAGGAGCGCGAGCGCGGCGAGGACGAAGACGCCGACCGCCGGCCCGTCCGGGATCACGCGTTCAGCTCCCACACGATCCGGAGCCCGTGCAGCGTGAGGAAGGGATCGACCGACTCGATCGTGCGCGAGTGCGGCGCGACGAGGTCGGCGAGGCCTCCGGTCGCGATCGCGCGGGCGTCCGAGCCGAGCTCCTCCCGAACCCGCGCCACGATGCCGTCCACCTGGCCGGCGAACCCGTACACGAGCCCGGACTGGAGACCGGCGACCGTCGTCTTGCCGATGACCGTGGGCGGTGGTGCGTAGTCCACCTTGACGAGACGGGCAGCGCGGGCGAAGAGCGCGTCCATCGAGATCTCGATACCGGGCGCGATGACGCCGCCGACGTACTCGCCGTCCGCGGAGACGACGTCGAAGTTCGTGGACGTCCCGAAGTCCACGACGATCACGGGGGCGCCGTGGCGCGCCTTGGCCGCGACCGAGTTCGCGATCCGGTCGGGCCCGACCTCCCGCGGGTCGTCGTAGCGGATCGGGAGCCCCGTCTTGACTCCCGGCCCGACGGCGAGCAGCGGCGCGTGTGCCCACTTCTGGGCGAGCGTCCCCCACTCCCGCAGGAGGACGGGAACCGTGGAGGAGAGGCAGATCCCGTCCACGTCGTCGAAGTCGAGGAGGCCCCCGAGAACGACGCCGAGCTCGTCCGCCGTCGAGGAGTGCTCGGTCGCGAGCCGCCAGTGATCGGTGAGCTCCTCGCCCGCGAAGAGGGCGAGCGCGGTCTGCGTGTTGCCGACGTCGACTGCCAGGAGCACGGCGCTAGTGAATCAGAGCGGCGCTCGCCGGTCACGCCGTCCTCGATCCGGAGTAGAGTCGGGTCCCGTGTCGGAGAGCAGTGGCCGGATCGGGCTGGCGGCCGCGCTCGTCGCCGCGGGGGTCGCGGCCGGCGGAGCGGCGGCGGGGATCGCCATTCGCAACCGTCGCCGAACCGGGCGCGCGACCACGGATGCGAGGCTTCTCGCGCGGTGGGTCCTCGAGGAGCCGTGGAAGGACAACTGGCACGTCCTCGACCGGCACGTCTCTCCCACGTACATCGGGCACGACCTCGCCGAGGCCGAGTCGCACCCCGGCCAGGGCGGGCTTCGCGCGCATCTGGAGCGACTCGTCCAGGCGTTTCCCGACGGGCGGGTCACCGTCGACGACCAGCTCGCCGAGGGCGACGCGGTCACGTCTCGCTGGACCTTCCGCGGCACGCAGACCGGCGAGCTCGACGGCCTCGCACCCACCGGGAAGCAGGTGACCGTCGGCGGGATGACGATCTCGCGGATCGAGGGCGACCTCGTCGTGGAGGAGTGGACGAGCTGGGACCGCCTCGGA
>CAZMUG010000038.1:0-4897 GCA_964569165.1 uncultured Gaiellales bacterium | reverse complement strand
GCCTCGGACTGCTCGTCCAGCTCGGCGCCGTCTCCGAGCCGGCGCACGCGTAGGCACTCGCCCGAGCACGGCCGGACAGCGGCGCGGCGCCCGCGGAGCGGGTGCCTTCAGGGATCTCCGCGCGGCCGGGAATCCGCTCCTGCGGATTGCCGGCCTGCGCCGAGAAGGGTCTCTCCGCACGGCGGCGAATACGTGTCGCCGCCGAGCGGCATGTCCACCTTTTTCGCCTCCCACCACATGCCGTGCGTCGAGTGCGGCGCCTCCGTCCACGTCGCGGACGCGGACGGGCACGAGTGCGAGCCGTCGCGGCTGCTCGAGTACCGCCTGTTCCTGCTGGGCGACGAGGTTGCCGGCTTCGACGCCGGCCTCAGCGACTACCTCAGCTCGCCGCAGGGGCGCTTCGCGCAGTGGCTCGCCGAGCGCGAGAGGAAGAGGAAAGGGAAGCGGTGAGACGCTGAAGCGCACTGTGGAAGCAGTGAGGGGCTGAAGCACCTCACTGCATCTGATCTACAGCGCGTCCTCGTCGCCCGGGAAGGGCTGCCCGATTCGCTCGGCGAGCGCCTCTGCGGTGAGACGTGGCTCCTCGCCCTCTCCCCGCAGCTCCTCGACCGTGACGTCGCCCGACGTGTAGACCTCGGCCCGCGGGATGATGCGGCTGGGCCGGTTCTTGTCCCAGACCCACACGTCTTCCATACGGAGGTGGAAGAACGGGTAGCTCGCCTGCGGGAGCGCCTCGAGATCGAGCTTGTTGCAGAGGTACGTCGCGTCCTGTGTGAGCACGCAGTAGCGGAAGAGCGAGAAGACGGCCGAGTACTCGCGCTTGAGCGAGAGCTCGAGCTCGGCCTCGTACTCGTCGAGCTCGTCGAGGTGCGACATCTCGCTCAGTCTAGCTCCGCGAGGAGCACGCTCACCCGCCCGCGTCCCGGAAGCTCGAGCCCTGGCTCGAGCTCTGCCAGCGGCTCGAGCGCGAACCGGCGCCCGTGCACTCGCGGGTGCGGGAGGCGGAGCCCCGGCTCGTCCACGACGAGGTCGTCGTACGCGAGCAGGTCGAGATCGACGACGCGCGGGCCCCAGCGCTGCGCGTCGCGCACGCGCCCGAGGCGGCGCTCGACGTCGAGCAGGGCCTCGAGAAGCTCGCGAGGCGACAGGGTCGTCTCCACCGCCGCCGCGCCGTTGAGGAAGCGGGGCTGGTCGAGGACGCCCACGGGATCGGTCTCGCGCAGCGTCGAGACGGCGACGACGTCCACTCCCGGCGTGTCGTCGAGGAGCTGGAGCGCGCGACGAAGCGTCGCCTCGCGGTCTCCGAGGTTGGCGCCGAGGCCGACGTACGCGCGCGGCATCTAGGCGCGCGTGCGCTCGACGACGAGCGCGGCGTACTCGACGGGCGGGTCGAGCACGACGTCGGGCTTGCGCACGCGCACGCGGGCGCGCTGCACCGAGGGGAACCGCTCGAGGATCCCGTCCGCGATCGCTCCCGCCAGCCCCTCGAGCAGCAGCCGCTCCGGACCGGCGAACACCTCGCGCACGAGCGCGGCCAGCCGGCGGTAGTCCACGGTGTCGTCGATGTCGTCGGTCTCGGGCGCGTCGCCGACCACGTCCACGCGGAGGTCGACGAGGAACCGCTGGCCGAGCCGCCGCTCCTCTTCCAGGTAGCCGTGGTGCCCGAAGACGACGAGGCCGTAGAGCTCGATGGTCATGGCCCGATCTTCCCACGCTCGACGGCGGCGGCGACCGCGAGCGCTTCCACCGTCTCGCGGACGTCGTGCGCGCGGATCATCCAGGCGCCGTGCTCGAACGCGGAGACGGCGGCGCCCACGGACGCGGCCATCGTCCCCGTGGTCGCAGACGGGTCGCCCAGGACCTTCCCGAGCGTGCTCTTGCGGGAGAGGCCGATCAGCACCGGTCTCCCGAGCGAGGCCAGCTCTCCCAGCCTCCGCACGAGCTCGAGGTTCTGGTCCGGCGTCTTGCCGAAGCCGATCCCGGGGTCCACGCAGATCCGTTCCTCGGCAATCCCCTCGGAGACCGCGAACGCGATCCGCCCCTCGAGGAATCCAACCACCTCCGACACCACGTCGTCATACCGAGGAGCGGCCTGCATCGTCCGCGGCTCCCCCTGCATGTGCATGAGGCAGACATACGAACCGTGGCCGGCGACGACTCCCGCCAGGTCCGGGTCGCCGCGCAGCGCGGTCACGTCGTTCACGAGCTCGGCGCCGAGCTCGAGCGCCCGCCGCGCGACCACCGCCTTGGCCGTGTCGATCGAGACGACGACGTCGCCGAGCGCCTCCAGCACCGGCTCGACCCGCGCGAGCTCCTCCTCGGCCGCGACCGGCGCCGCGCCGGGACGGGTGGACTCACCGCCGATGTCGACGATCGCGGCCCCCTCCGCGACGAGCTGCCTCGCGCGCGCGACGGCGTCCCCCGGCACCAGGTACGCGCCCCCGTCGGAGAAACTGTCGGGCGTGACGTTGACGACGCCCAGAACCGACGGCCTCGGCCAGCGCTCCTCGATCGGCGGACGGTCGGCGTTCACGGCGCGGAGGGTAGCTCCGTCGGCCGCAGCGGGCAGAATGCCGGGCCATGAGCACACAACCCGGCAACACGGGCCCTCTGGGCCACCCGCGCGGGATCGGCTTCGCGATCCTGATCACGATCATCACGTTCGGGATCTACTCGCTGTACTGGGTCTTCAAGACCCAGGAGGAGGTCAAGGAGCACTCCAACCAGGGCGTCGGGGGGGTCCTCGGTCTCGTGATCTACATCGTGGTCTCGATGGTGACCTGGTTCCTCGTCCCCTCGGAGGTCGGGAAGATGTACCGGCAGGACGGACGGGAGGCGCCGTTCTCCGGCTGGACCGGCCTCTGGCTGCTCCTCCCGATCATCGGAGCGTTCGTCTGGTTCATCAAGATCCAGGGCGCCCTCAACCGCTACTGGGAGAGCAAGGCCGGAGCGGCTGCACCGCTGCCGGCGCCGACCGCGTAACCCGGAGGCGACGTGCGCGGTAACGCCGGCCGCGCACTCGTCCCCGCCCTCGGCGTGCTCGCCCTGCTCGCGGTCGTCGCCATCGCGGCGACCGGGTCCACGTCCACGGGGACGGACCGCGTCCGGCCGCCGGCCGCCACGCTGCTCGACACGTTCTTCAGCCTCGGCCTGCTCGCCGTCGTGGCAGGCGCAGTGCTCGTCGCGTACGGGCTCATGCAGCGGAAGGAGATCAGCCGCGAGATCGCCTCCGGCCGTTACCGGCGGTCCTCCCTCGTGGGCTGGATCCTCTTCACGTTCGCCTTCACGGCCTTCGCCTACTGGCGCCTCGGGCGCTGGGAGTTCCGCTCCTCGGATCCCGCCGTGAGCGACGTCGTCCCCACGGAGACCGCGCCGCCGCCCGGCTCGGCACCCGAAGACCCGGGCGCGACCCAGTACGAGCCCCGGCTCGCCTGGATCCCGATCGTCGTGGTCCTCGTCCTCGTGGCGGTGGCGGTCACCGCCTACGTCGTGTCCGAGCGCCGCGCCAGGCGCCGGGTGCGCGAGCGGGACTCGCTGGCGGAGGACGTCGCGCACGTGCTCGAGGAGACGCTCGACGACCTCCGCTCGGAGCCAGATCCGAGGCGAGCCGTCATCGCCGCCTACGCCCGGCTCGAGCGAGCGCTCGCCTGGCATGGCCTTCCGCGGCGCGAGGCGGAGACCGAGGAGGAGTACCTCGCGCGGTTCCTCCACTCGCTCGCGGTCTCCGAGAGCGCGGCGCGGCGCTTGACGGACCTCTTCGAGTGGGCGAGGTTCTCCCGGCACGAGGTCGACGCCGAGATGAAGGAGGAGGCGATCAGCGCTCTCGAGGAGCTGCGTGACGAGCTCCGGCCGGAACGCACGGAGCACGACCGCGCGGCGCCGGGCTCCGCCGTCCCGGAGACGGCCGCGTGAGGCGCGACCTCCGCGGGGCGCTGAAGGTGCTCGCGCTCGCGACGCTCGCGCTCCTCTTCGTCCTGGCGTTCGTCCCGGGACGGGTTCCGCTCGCCGTTCGCAGCTACGCGCTCGTGGTCTGCGCCCTCGGGCTGGGGTTGTGCCTGCTCGCGCTGCGGCGCGCCTACCCTCCGGTGCCGCCGCTGCATCCGAAGCCCGAGCCGGCCTCGCGGGCGCGCAGGCCCCCGCCGCTGCTGGCACGGATGGAGGACGAGCTCGCGCTCGGCGTCGCGGGCGCGTTCGACCTCCACCACCGCCTCGCTCCGCGCCTGCGGGCGATCGCCGCAGGCCTCCTCCTCTCGCGCCACCGCGTCTCGCTCGACGGCGACCCCGAGGAGGCGCGTCGGATCCTCGGCGAGGAGACCTGGGAGATCGTGCGGGCGGACCGGGCCTCGCCGGAGGACCGGCTCGCCCGGGGGATCTCCCCTGCCGAGCTCGTTCGCGTGATCGACTCGCAGGAGCGAGCCTGATGGAGCTCGAGCGCGTCTCCGAGCTCGCGCAGGCCGTGCTCGACGAGGTGGGCAAGGCGGTCGTCGGCAAGCGCGACGAGCTCGAGCTCGTCCTCCTCGGCTTCCTCGCGAACGGGCACGTGCTGCTCGAGGACTTCCCGGGCCTCGCGAAGAAGCTCGCGGCGCGCTCGTTCGCGCAGGTGCTGAGCATGCGCTTCGCGCGGATCCAGTTCACGCCCGACCTGATGCCGTCGGACGTCACCGGCTCCTCGATCTGGAACCAGCGGGACGCCGACTTCGAGTTCCGGCCGGGGCCGATCTTCACCAACATCCTCCTCGCCGACGAGATCAACCGCACGCCGCCGAAGACGCAGGCCGCGCTGCTCGAGGCGATGCAGGAGGGCGCCGCGACCGTCGACGGCGTGCGCCACGTGCTGCCGGCGCCCTTCGCGGTCTTCGCCACGCAGAACCCGATCGAGCACGAGGAGACCTACCCC
>CAZMUG010000037.1:15820-18774 GCA_964569165.1 uncultured Gaiellales bacterium | reverse complement strand
GGCCGCGGCGAGCAGGGCGGCGTTCACGGCCCCGGCTCTCCCGATCGCGAGCGTCGCCACCGGCACGCCGGCGGGCATCTGCACGATGGAGAGCAGCGAGTCCAGGCCCTGCAGGGCCCTCGACTCCACGGGAACGCCGAGCACCGGGAGGATCGTCTTCGCCGCGAGCATCCCGGGCAGGTGCGCGGCGCCGCCCGCGCCGGCGACGATCACCTGCAGCCCCCGCGCCTCCGCCGCCTCCGCGTAGGCGTAGAGCTTGTCGGGGGTCCGGTGCGCGGAGACGACCTCCTGCTCGTAGGGGACGCCGAGCCCGTCGAGCGTCTCGGCCGCGTGGCGCATCGTCTCCCAGTCGGAGCGCGATCCCATGACGATCCCGACGACGGGCTGCTCGCTCATGGCGCCGAGACTACTTCGCCCGGGACTTCTTCAGGAGCTGGGCGGACACGCCGCGGGCCGCCTTCCGGACCTCGGCATCCGCCTCGTCGGACTCGGCGATGCCGTCGAGGAGCTGGATCGTGTCGCGGTTCGGCGTCCCGTTCCGCAGGCAGAAGACCGCCAGCCTGCGCACGGTCGAGTTGGGGTCGCGGGCGGCGAGCTCGTGCAGGAGCGGGCGGAACCGGTTGACGTCGCCGGGGTGGTCGCGCGAGAGGCTCTCGAGGGAGATGAGCGCGGACCCGCGCGCGGCCGGGCTCTCGTCGTCGAGCCCGCGCCGCAGGAGCTCGAGCTTCTGGCGGAAGCGGAACTGGGCGATCGCGCGGTAGCCGTGCGCGCGGATGCGGTAGTCCTGGTCGCGGACCGAGGCCTCGATCTCCTCGTCCCACTCGCCCCGCAGCGCCGCGAGCGCGCGCTCGTCTCCGGCCTCGGCCAGGGCCTCCGCCTCGGCGGCAGCCTCGGCCAGCGTCACGCCGGCTGGAGAGAGTGCGGCGCCGGGCCGACGTAGCGCGCGGAGGGCCGGAAGAGCCGTCCGGTCCGCTTCTGCTCGAGAATGTGCGCCGACCAGCCGGCGACACGGGAGCAGGCGAACATCGCCGGCGCGAGCGGGGGCGGGACCTCGGCCACGTCGAGGACGAGCGCCGAGTAGTACTCGACGTTCGTCTTCAGCGGCCGCTCGGGATGGCGCCGCTCGAGCTCCGCGAGCGCGGCCGCCTCGAGCCGCTCGGCGACCTCGATCTGCGGCGATCCCAGCTCGCGTGCGGTGCGCTTGAGGATGCGGGAGCGCGGGTCTTCGGCCTTGTAGACGCGGTGGCCGAAGCCCATGATGCGCCGGCCCGAGTCGAGCGTCTCCCGGACCCACTTCTCGGGGTCGCCCATCGCGGCCACCTCTTCGAGCATCGGCTTCACGTAGGCCGGCGCGCCGCCGTGCAGCGGGCCCGAGAGCGCCCCGACCGCGGACGAGAGCGCGGCTCCGCAGTCCGCTCCCGTCGAAGCCGTCACGCGGGCGGTGAACGTCGAGGCGTTCAGGCCGTGCTCGGAGGTGCAGATCCAGTACGTGTCGATCGCCCTGACCGCCCGGGGATCGGCCGCGCCGCGCCACTGGAGGAGGAACTTCTCCGCGGCCGTCCCGCCCTGCGCGACGACGCCGTCGGGCACCTGGTCCGCATGGCCGTCGGCGAGTCGCGCCGAGCGCGCCACGATGCCCATCATCTGGGCCGAGATCCGGCCGAGGTCGGTGCGCGCCTGCTCGTCGGAGATCTCGTTGAGCTTGCCGAGCTTCCACACGCCCGAGAGCCGCGCCGTCTCGGCCTGCAGGTCCGAGGGCGCGTTGCCCGTGAGGCGCGCCGGCTCGTACGGCTCGGGGTCCGGCATCACCGAGTCGAGGTCGTTGTCGACGAGAAGGCCCCAGACGTGCTCGTACGGATAGCGGCCCACGAGCTCCTCGATGTCGATCCCGCGATAGCGAAGGACTCCTCCCTCGCGATCCGGCTCGGCGATCTCCGTCTCGACCGCGATGACTCCCTCGAGCCCCGGCTTGAAGGCGGTGTCGCTCACGGGTGGGACGCTACCTGACCCGAAATCCTTACGGCCGTGGATACGATCGGCGCCAGGAGAGAGTCGGAAGAAAGCGAGAGAGCGATGCGCAGGAAGGTCACCGTCATTGGGGCAGGGAACGTCGGCGCGACGTGCGCGCAGGAGATCGCGCGGCGCGACTACGCGGACGTCGTGCTCGTGGACATCATCCCGAAGTTCCCGCAGGGCAAGGCCCTCGACATGAACCAGGCGGGCTCGGTCCTCGGCTACGAGCCCACCATCACGGGCACGAACGGCTACGAGGAGACCGCGGGCTCCGACGTCGTCGTCGTCACGGCCGGGAAGCCGCGCGCTCCCGGCATGAGCCGCGACGACCTCGTGGCGACGAACGAGGCGATCGTGGGAGCGGTGACGAAGGAGGCGGTGAGACGGTCGCCGAAGGCGGTCCTCGTCATCGTCTCGAACCCCCTGGACGCGATGTGCCACGTCGCGAAGGCGGTGTCACGCTTCGAGAAGCACCGCGTCGTCGGCATGGCGGGCATCCTCGACACCGCGCGGTTCGAGGCGTTCATCGCCCGGGAGCTCGAGGTGTCGGTCAAGGACGTGACGGCGGTCGTCCTGGGCGGCCACGGCGACCAGATGGTCCCGGTCGTCTCCGCCACCACGGTCGGCGGCGTCCCGCTGCCCGAGCTGATGCCGAAGGGGAAGATCGCGAAGCTCGTCGAGCGCACGAAGTTCGGCGGTGGGGAGATCGTCAACCTCCTCGGCACGTCGGCCTGGTACGCGCCGGGCGCCGCGGCGGCGCAGATGGTGGACTCGATCTGCCTCGACGAGAAGCGCGTGCTCCCGTGCACGGCGTACCTCGAGGGCGAGTACGGCATCCGCGGCCTGTACATGGGTGTTCCCGCCAAGCTCGGCGCGAGCGGCGTCGAGGACATCGTGAAGCTCAGGCTCACCGCGGACGAGCGGAAGCTGCTGAAGCGCTC
>CAZMUG010000037.1:11748-15720 GCA_964569165.1 uncultured Gaiellales bacterium | reverse complement strand
GGGCCGCATGCGGAAGTTCGCCGGAACGCTGGTCGTCCTCGGCCTGGTCGGGCTCGCGGTGACGCTCGTCCTCTGGTGGCTTCCCGCCGACGACTTCATCTTCACGCCGAACGCGGCGAAGTCGCTGGCGGGTCACGTCGCCGTCGAGGGCGGCGAGCACGAGGACGAGGGGAACATCTACTTCGTGGACGTCTTCGTGCGGCGCCTGCGCCTTCTCGAGCAGCTGCTTCCGTTCACACGCCCCGACGGCTCGACGACGGTTCCGGCCGACCAGCTGCTGCCACCGGGCACGAGCGAGGAGGAGCGAGACCGCCAGAACTTCGTGGACATGGAGCGCTCGGAGCAGATCGCGTCCGCGGTCGCTCTCGAGGCGCTCGGATACGACGTGGTCGCGACACCGCGCGGTGCGCTCGTCATCGGCGTCGCCTCCAACGTCCCGGCCGCTCGCGAGCTCGACCCGGGGGACGTCATCGTCGCGGTGGACGGCGTGCCGGTGAAGACGCCGGACCAGCTCCGCGCGGAGGTGGGGAAGCACGAGCCCGGCGATCCCGTCCGGCTCACGATCCGCCGCGCGGGGAAGGCGGCGGACGTCACCGTGCGCACGGTCGCGAACCCCACCGACCCGACGAAGCCGGTCATCGGGATCACGGTCGACCAGGACGCGAAGATCGAGCTTCCGCTCGACGTGGACATCGACCTCGGCGACGTCGGCGGCCCGTCCGCCGGTCTCCCCTTCGCGCTCGAGATCGCGCGGCAGCTCGGGCGGGACGTCACGCACGGCTGCAGGATCGCGGCGACGGGAGAGCTCGCCCTGAACGGCGCCGTCGTCCCCATCGGGGGCGTGAAGCAGAAGACGATCGGCGCGCGCGAGGCCGATGTGGACATCTTCGTGGTCCCCGCCGGAGAGAACGCGCGCGAGGCGCGCGAGTACGCGAAGGGCCTCCGCATCCTCCCTGTGGAGAGTTTTCAACAGGCGTTTCGAAAGCTGGCAACGTCGCCGCTGAAATGCCGGTAGTGCAGGCATTTCGCCTCCTCTGAGAACACGCGCAATTTGCGGGGAGTTCGGCGCGGGAGGGGCTTGTGGCCGGCGGCGCGGCCCGCGAGAATCCCGACTCGGTCGAGCGAGGGGCGACCGCCGAGGACATGACCACGACGAGACGAGACGTCACCTGCGACGACTGCTACTTCCGCCGCGAGGGGCTGTGCGCGCTCACCGGAAACGTGCCCTGCCCGACGTTCAGGGCCATGAAGTCCTCGCTCACGCCGCCGCGGCAGCCGCAGCTCGTTCCCCGACAGCCCGCCCCCGTGACCGTCGGTCGCGCGGCGTAGGATCCCGGGCGTGGGGACACCGGAGCACCAGCAGCCCGCGCCCGCGAGCGAGAAGAGCGACGTCCCGTGGAAGCTGATCGCCTTCGCGGCGCTCGCCGTCTACGCGATCCTGATCGTCCTCTTCAACCGCAAGCAGGTGGACGTCAGCTTCGTCTTCTTCTCCGCCCAGATCTCCCTGCTCGTGCTCATCCTCCTCTGCGTGGGCATCGGCTTCGCCGCCGGCTACCTGTTCGACGAGCTGCGCGCGCGGCGCAAGCGACAGGGCTGACGCTCAGCCGAGGAGCGAGGCGAGGCGCGCGACGCCCTCGGCGATCCGCTCCGGCGGCTCGTAGCTGAACGCGAGCCGCGCGCTCGACCGTCCGTCCCCGGGTTCGGGCGGGTAGAAGCTGCGGCCGGGAACGAACGCGACGTGCGCCTCCCGCTCAGCCCGGGAGGCGAGCGCAGACGTGTCGACTCCCTCGAGCTCGAGCCAGAGGAAGTAGCCGCCCTCGGGCCGGTTCCACGAGGCTCGTCCCGAGAGCCCGGACTCGAGCGCGGAGAGCATCGCGTCCCGCCGTGCGCGTAGCTCGGAGACCACGCGGGCGAGGTTCGGCTCGAAGGAGCCGCGCGCGACGAACTCCGCGATCGTCGCCTGGACGAGGAACGGCGGCGAGATGTAGGTCGACACCGCACGCTCCTCGAACCCGCCCGCGTCGCTCGCGGGTAGCACGAAGTACCCGGTGCGCAGCCCGGGCGCCGCGGTCTTCGAGAACGAGGACGCGTGCGTGACGAGCGAGCCGCCCTCGAGCTCGAAGAGGCTCGGCACGGGGTCGCCCTCGAACCGGACGAGGCCGTACGGGTCGTCCTCGAGGACGGGGAGCGCCCGCTCGCGCACGATCTCGACGATCCGGCGGCGCCGCTCCGGCGAGAGCGTCCGCCCACTCGGGTTCTGGAAGGTCGGGATCGTGTACAGGAAGGAAGGCTGCCGGGGATCCCGGTCGAGCTCGGCCTCGAGGGCGGCGGGCACGAGCCCTTCCCCGTCCATCTCGAGCGCCGCGATCTCGGCGCCGTGGCGCCCGAGGATCTTGAGCGTCCGGTCGTAGCTCGGCGCCTCGACGAGCACGCGTCCGGGCCTCGCCGCGAGCTGCTCCGCGACGAAGAACGCGAATCCCTGGAGGCCGCCGACGGTGAGGACGACGCGGCGCGGCTCGACGCCGTGCCGCTCGGCGATCCACTCCCTGAGCGGCGCATACCCGCCGCCGGGGCCGTACGCGAACACCTTCGCGCCCTCGCGCTTCGCCACTGCATGCGCGCAGTCTGCGAGCTCGTCGGCCGGGATCAGGGAGAGCCCGGGCGCGCCGCGGGCGAAGGAGATCGGCTGCTCGGCCACGGCCTCGAGCCTACGCGAACCGGCCGCCTGGGCCGCCACTCAGACGCGCGCGATCTCGGCGACGAGCTGAGCGGTCTCGGTCGGCGTCGTGCCGACGCGGATGCCCTTCGCCTCGAGCGCCTCCTTCTTGCCCTCGGCGGTCCCGGACGAGCCCGAGATGATCGCGCCGGCGTGGCCCATCGTCTTGCCCGGCGGCGCCGTGAAACCGGCGATGTAGGCGACGACGGGCTTCGACAGCTCGGCCTCGATGAACGCCGCGGCCTTCTCCTCCTCGTCGCCCCCGATCTCGCCGACCATCACGACCTGCTCGGTCTGCGCGTCGGCCTCGAAGCGCTCCAGCACGTCGATGAACGACGTGCCGACGATCGGGTCACCTCCGATCCCGACGATGGTCGAGCTCCCGAGCCCGAGCTGCGTGAGCTCGTGGCCGATCTGGTACGTCAGCGTCCCGGAGCGGGAGACGAGACCGACCGACCCCTCGCGGAAGATCTCCGCGGGGATGATCCCGACGTTCGCCTTGCCCGGAGAGAGCGCGCCCGGGCAGTTCGGGCCGACGAGGGTGACGCCGCGCGGCCGGATGTAGGAGTGGATCCGCAGCATCTCGTGCGCGGGAACGCCCTCCGTGATGCACACGATCACCCCGATCCCCGCGTCGATCGCCTCGTACATCGCGTCGGCGGCGAAGGGCGCCGGCACGAAGATCATCGCCGTGTTCGCCTCCGTCTC
Organism: uncultured Gaiellales bacterium; assembly: GCA_964569165.1. Classification (GTDB taxonomy): domain Bacteria; phylum Actinomycetota; class Thermoleophilia; order Gaiellales; family Gaiellaceae; genus GMQP-bins7. The sequence continues at coordinate 12,296 of CAZMUG010000037.1, read as the reverse complement.
CTCCACGGCGGCCGCGACGGTGTCGAAGACGGGCACGCCCTCGACCTCCTGCCCGCCCTTCCCGGGCGTCACTCCCGCGACGAGGTTGGTGCCGTAGGCCCGGTTTCGGAGCCCGTGGAAGCGACCCTCGGAGCCGGTGAGCCCCTGGACGACGAGCCGCGTGGAGGTGTCGACGAGGATCGCCATCAGGCCGCCAGCTCCACCGCGCGCCGGGCCCCGTCGAGCATCGTCGCCTCCGCGTGCAGGTTCGCGAGGCCCGAGGCGCCGAGGATCTGCCGCCCTTCCTCCGCGTTCGTCCCGTCGAGACGGACGACGATCGGCTGCTCGATCCCCATCTGGCCCACCGCCTGCAGGATTCCCCGGGCAACCTCGTCGCAGCGGGTGATCCCGCCGAAGATGTTGAAGAAGATCGCCCGCACCTGTGTGTCCCGCGTGATCACCTCGAGCGCGTCCACGACGCCCTGGGCGTCTCCCCCGCCGCCGAGGTCGCAGAAGTTCGCGTGGCGGCCCCCGACGAACGTCACGACGTCCACCGTGGACATCGTCAG
>CAZMUG010000037.1:2957-11738 GCA_964569165.1 uncultured Gaiellales bacterium | reverse complement strand
CCTTCTCGCGCGCCAGCGCCTCCAGCGGGTCGGCGGCGCCGAGGTCGCGCATCTCCGCGATGTCCGAGTGCCGGAACAGCGCGTTGTCGTCCACCGTGAACTTGGAGTCGAGGGCGCGCACCTCGCCGTCCGGCGTGACGATGAGCGGGTTGATCTCGCAGAGCATCGCCTCGCAGCCGACGAACGCGGCATAGAGCTTCCCCGCGATCGCAGCGATCTGCTTCTGCTCCCCGGGATCGGTGACACCGCCGCCGTAGACGAGCCTCCGCGCGTGCCACGGCTGGAAGCCGGAGAGCGGGTCGACGTGCAGCCGCACGAGCGCGTCCGGGCTCGTGGCCGCGACCTCCTCGATGTCCACCCCACCCTGGGTCGTGAACATGTAGAGGGGCTTCTTCTCGCTGCGGTCGAACGTGAGTGAGAGGTAGTACTCGCGCGCGATGTCGGACGCCTTCTCGATCCAGACCTTCGTGACGACATGGCCCCGGATGTCCATTCCGAGGATGTCCTTCGCGTGCGCCTCGGCCTCCGGCGCGGTCTCCGCGAGCTTGATCCCGCCCGCTTTCCCGCGGCCCCCGGTGAGCACCTGCGCCTTGACGACGACGGGCGTGCCGAGCTCCTGCGCGGCCGTCCGCGCGTCCGCGGGGGTCGTCACAAGCCTCCCGCTGGAGACGGGGATGCCGTGCCGCCGGAAGAGCTCCTTCCCCTGGTACTCGTAGAGATCCACGGCGCGGGCGAGTCTACAGAGCCGACGCGCACCGGCGGCGCGGCCGCGGCGACGGATCCGCTCGCGCCCGTGCGGGACGGCCTGCGCCCGGCAAGCATGTGCGAGCATCCCGGGTCGTGAGCCCGAAGGCGATCATCGTTCTCGTCGCGCTGGGCGCGACCATGGCGGGTTTCGCCCTCGCCTCGAACGCGGAGCGGCTGCGCGGAGGCGACGATCCCTCCGAGCCGAGCGTCGCGGCCGGTCCGCAGAAGGCGCAGCTCGGCTGGCGAGAGGTGTTCGGAGACCCCGGCGAGCAGCTCGTGTTCGTCGTCGACTACCTCGAGGTGACGGAGAACGGCTGGCGCGCGAAGGTCGCGGTCGAGAACCACACCTCCGTGTCGTGGGAGCTCTCCCCGGGGGCCGTGCCCGACGGGTCGTTCGGGCTCGCGCTCTTCGAGACCGGGGACGCGAAGGAGCTCGAGGAGCGAAACAACGCGCGAACGCTTCCCTCGGTCCGGGCAGCGACCAGGTACGAGCCGGAGCTGGCCGGCACGCTCGAGCCGGACGACTCCTGGAAGGGCGTCATGTCGGCGAGGGGCTCGCTCGTGGCCGGAAGCTTCGCGCGGGTCGTGTTCGGCACGCTCATCGCCCTCGGCAAGCCGCCTGACGGGTACGCGGAGACGCTCGTCTGGATCACCGACTCGGCGCACAGGCTCACCGAGTGACCGCTCCGCTACCTCCTCACAACCTGCCCCACGAGCACCGTCCGAGGCTCCGGGTCGAGCCCGCAGCTGACGGGCACTGCCGGCCCCGGTGCCTCGGAGACCTCGACCGCATGCACGGCCCCGTCCGCCCCGCGTAGCCGCACCGTCGAGCCCGAGACCCCGAGCAGTCGCAGGTCGCCGACACCGTCGAGCCCTGCGGACACCCGGACCGCGTGCTCGGCCGCCTGCGCGACGGGCTCGTAGCAGGTGCGGCCGCGGTAGCGATCGAGCTCGATCCGCCCCCCGAGCAGGGAGCCCACGACCCGCACGGCCTCGCCCGGCTCGACCCTCCCGAGCTGCACCGCTGCGGGAAGCACGAGCACGTTGGCCGCAAAGCGATGACCGCCCTGGTGGGACGACAGCCAGAGCTCCTCCTCGCCGAGGGTGCCGGCGAGCGCACCGAACACGGCCGTGCCGAGGCGCGCGCAGCAGGCATCCCGGCTGCCGTGGCCGCACACGAGCACGAGCGGACGGTCGACCCGGTCGCCGTCCGACGCGAGATCGACCCCGGCAAGGCCCTCGAGGCCGGCGAGCTCGAGGCGACGGACGGCCCCTCCCTCCTCGGGAGCGTGGACGACGAACGCGAGGACGCGGCCGGCCGCGCGGGAGGGCCGGCGCACGAACAGGAGCCTCGAGCCGGACGTTGCCGCCAGCCAGCCCGCGACGGCGTCGCGGGCGGCGTCGGGCAGCGCGTTCGACCTCCCCACGTCGCGAGCCCAGCCCCCGGGCACCTCGAGGAGGAGCCAGCTCTCCGCGGTCGTCGCGGTCGCGGCGAGCGCCTCCCCCGCCGTCCGCGAGGCATCCGAGCAGCGAGCAGCGGTCACGTCGCGACGACGAGGCAGATGACCTGGTCCTGCGTGACCTGATCCCCGGGGACGACGGAGATCTCGGAGACGACGCCGTCGCGGTGCGAGTGGATCTCGTTCTCCATCTTCATCGCCTCGACGACGCAGATGAGGTCGCCGGACGCGATCTCGTCGCCGTCCGCGACCGCTACGGACAGCACCGTGCCCTGCATCGGGCTCCTGACGGGACCGTCGTCGCCCCCGTGGAGGCCCTTCTGGCGCTCGCGGTGGCGACGCCCGAGCTCGATCCAGGGCGGCTCGAGCGCGACGACCCGCACCTCGTGCCGACGCCCTTCGAGCTCGACCTCGACGACCTGCTCGCGCCCCGTCGCCGTCACCGCCGCCGCCTCCGCGACGATCGGCGTGGTCAGGTCCTCCGCGCGCCGCGCGAGCTCCTCCGACTCGACGATGCCCGCGCACGTCCCGCCCTCCACGAAACAGGGCGTCGAGAGCAGGGCGCGATGAAAACCGAGCAGCGTCGTCGGCCCGCCGATCGCGAACTCCTCGAGCGCGCGGAGCATCCGCAGCCGGGCGCGCTCGCGAGTCGTGTCGAAGGCGATCACCTTCGCCACCAGCGGGTCGTAGTACTCCGAGATCTCGTCGCCGATGCGGACGCCCGAGTCGACGCGGACGCCGATCCCGCCCGGCTCGCGGTAGGCGGTGATCCGGCCGGGCGACGGCAGAAAGCCTCGCGACGCGTCCTCGGCGTTGATGCGGCACTCGATGGCGTGGCCGCGCAGCACGACGTCGTCCTGCGTCACGGACAGGGGCTCGTCGGCGGCGACGAGCACCTGCTCGCGCACGATGTCGATCCCTGTCACCGCCTCCGTGATCGTGTGCTCGACCTGGAGCCGCGTGTTCATCTCCAGGAAGTAGTACGAGCCGTCCGAGGCGAGGAGGCCCTCCACCGTCCCCGCCGACCGGTAGCCGACCGCGCGTGCCGCGTCCAGCGCAATCGCACCGATCCGCGCGCGCAGCTCGTCGCCGACTGCGGGTGACGGCGTCTCCTCGACGAGCTTCTGGTGCCGGCGCTGGATCGAGCAGTCGCGCTCGCCGAGGTGGATCACATTGCCGTGCCGGTCCGCGAGGATCTGCACCTCAACGTGCCTGGGATCGTCGAGGTAGCGCTCGACGTAGACGCTCGGGTCGCCGAAGTACGCCTCGCCCTCGCGCTGCGCCGCCTCGAAGGCGCGCTCGACCTCGCCGGACGAGCGTGCGATCCGGAGCCCCTTGCCTCCTCCTCCGGCGGCCGCCTTGATCGCGATCGGATAGCCGGTCTCGCCGGCCGCTGCGAGCACGTCCGCGACGCTCTCCGCCGCAGTCGTCGCACCGGGGATGATCGGAACGCCCGCCGCCCGCATCCGCTCGCGCGCCGCGATCTTCGAGCCCATCGCCTCGATCGCGTCGGGGGGTGGGCCGATCCAGGTCAGGCCTGCGTCCTCGACGAGGCGTGCGAAGTCCGCGCTCTCGGCGAGGAACCCGTAGCCGGGATGGATCGCCTCGGCGCCGGCGCGCAGCGCCGCATCGACGATCCGATCCCCCCGCAGGTACGAGTCGGCCGACGGCCCGGGGCCGACCAGGTAGGCGTCGTCTGCAAGCTCGACGTGCAGCCGCCCCCGGTCCGCCTCCGAGTAGACGGCCACCGTGCCGATCCCGAGCTCCCGCAGCGTCCGGAAGACCCGGACCGCGATCTCGCCGCGGTTGGCAACGAGGATCCTGGAGAAGAGCGGCATCGGACGCGTATTCTCCCCGACGGTGAGCCTCCCGGATCAGCTGACGGTCGCGCGGATCGCGGCGGTTCCGATCGTCGTGGTGCTGTTCGCATGGGACTTCCCGAACCACGCGTACTGGGCGACCGCCGTCTTCGCCGTCGCGATGGCGACGGACCAGATCGACGGCTGGATCGCCCGCCGGCGCGGGATCAGCTCTTCGCTCGGGAAGCTGCTCGACCCCGTCGCGGACAAGGTGCTCGTCCTCGCCATGCTCGTCATGCTCGTCGGCGAGCGAGTCGCCCCAGCCTGGATGGTGGCTCTGATCGTGGTGCGGGAGATCCTCGTCTCGGGCCTCCGCCTCGCCGCGATCGAGCGCGGCGTCGTCCTCGGGGCGCGTGAGCTCGGGCGCTGGAAGACGTGGGCCCAGGCGCTCGCCGCGACGGTCGCGGGCCTCGTCGCCGCCGGCGTCTGGAGTGACGACGTCGCCTTCTGGGCGCTCTTCGCGGCGCTCGTCGTGACCTGGGTCTCCGGGCTCGACTACGCGCGGGTCGCGCCGCGGGTGCTGCGCGGCGAGGGCGCGTAGCCTTCGGCGTCGTCACCCTCCACGCCGTCTCGCAGGCCCGCTGCTCGCCATGCGCTCGCGTAGGCGGCGGGGGCGACCTCGACGCGGACGCCTGCGCGCCCGAGCGCCTCGATCACGGCTTCCTTCCCTGGCCCGTCCAGCGACGGAACCGCCTCGACGTCCATGGCGGCGAGACTAGCCGGTGGACAGGATCCGGGCCCCTGTCGCCTTGAACGACGCGACGACGACGTCGCCCTCGCGCAACCCGAGCCGCTCGACCGACCTCGTCGTCACCTCTGCGGTCACGGGCCCGACGCGGACGCGGGCGCGGTTGCCGAGCGCCACGAGCGAGGCGATCGGCGCCCGGACGTGGTTGACCGCGGAGTCGTCGACCGCGCCGCGCGCGATCGAGATCTCCCACGGGTACACGGCGAGCGCCACCCTCCCCTCCCCGGGATCCGTCGAGTAGGCGGTGAGCCCGGCGTCGAGCGCGACCTCCGTCAGGCCGCCCACCCCCGCCACCGCCGTCCCGAGCAGCAGGTTCGCCCCCGCGAACCCCGCGACGAACGCGTTCTCGGGCGACGCGACGAGCTCTGCCGCCGACCCCTGCTGGAGCACACGGCCGTCCACGAGGACACCGATCCGGTCCGCGAGCGCTGCGGCATCCTCGAAGTCGTGCGTCACGATCACGGTCGGGAGCCCGAGCTCCTGCAGCAGCGCCCGGAGCTCTCCGCGGACGTGGGCGCGGGTGTGCGCGTCGAGAGCGGAGAGCGGCTCGTCGAGCAGGAGCACGGCCGGGCGGCGCGCGAGCGCACGCGCGAGGGCGACCCGCTGTCGCTCTCCGCCGGAGATCGAGCCGGGACGCTCGCGTGCGAGCGCGTCGATGCCAAACCGCTCCAGCAGATCGTCGACCTGCTCACGACCGCCGTACGCGACGTTCTGCCGCACGGTCAGGTGCGGAAACAGCGCGTACTCCTGGAAGACGAGGCCGACCCGTCGCTGCTCCGGCGGAAGATCGACGCCCCGGTCCGTGTCGAGCCAGCTCTCCCCGTCGAGCACCACCGTGCCTGCGGCCGGGCGCAGCAGGCCCGCGATCACCCGCAACACGCTCGACTTGCCGGCACCGGACGGCCCGACCAGGGCGACGACCCCCGGCTCGACCGACAGCTCGAGCGCTAGCTCGAACGCGCGAAGGGGGTGAGCGATGCTGACGTCGAGCGCCATCCGGCAACCGCCTTGACCGAGAGGAGGAGGGCGCCACTCACGAGGATCAGAAGCGCGCTGATCGCGAGGGCGGTGTCGAAGCTCAGGTCGAACTCCTGGTAGATCGCGAGCGAGAGAGTCTGGGTGACGCCCTGCAGGCTGCCCGCGAACATGATCGTCGCACCGAACTCGCCGAGCCCCCGCGCGAATGCGAGCGCCGCGCCCGCGCCGAGCCCTCCCCCGGCGAGGGGCAGTGCGATCCGCGCGAACGTCCGCGCCGGGCCCGCCCCGAGGGTGCGCGATGCCGCGACGAGGGTCGGATCGACATCCTCGAACGCGGCGATCGCGGGCCGGACGTAGAACGGCCCGGCAACGAAGACGACGGCGAGGACGACGGCAGTCTGCGTGAAGCTCACCGTCACGCCGAGAAGGTCGAGGCCTCCCCCCAGGAGACCGGCCCGCCCGAAGGCGGCGAGCAGGCCGATTCCCGCCACGGCGGGCGGCAGGACGAGCGGCAGCTCCACGAGGGTGACGACGAGGGCCCTGCCCCGGAACGACCGCGTCGCGATCAGGTACGCGGCCGGCGTTCCGAACGAGAGGACGAGCGCGAGCGCGACGAGGTTCGTCTTCACGGTCACGCGGAGCGCGTCCCGCACGACCTCGCTGGACAGCTGCTCGACGAGGTCGCCCGGCGGGACGCGCAGGAACACGGCCACGATCGGCAGCACGAGGAACGAGAGCACGACGACCGTCGCACCCCAGAGGAGCGCCGTGAACCCCCGCGAGCTCACGGCAGCCCGAAGCCGGCAGCCCGGAGCTCCCGGCGCCCGTCCGCCGAGAGAAGCGAGATCACGAACGACTGCGCAGCCTCCAGCGAGACGGGCTTGGCCGCGATCGCGAGCTCGTACCGCACCGTCGGCTGCGATCTCGCGGGCAGCGCGATCACCTTGACCTTGCCGGCGACGGGACGGACGTCCGTGCGGTACACGAACCCGGCGTCCGCCTCCCCGAGCGCGACCTTCCCGACGATGCCCTTCACGTCGGGCTCCAGGCTGACGGCCTTCTTCAGCACCTTCAGCAGCCCGAGGCGCTTGAGGACCTCGCGGGTGTAGAGGCCGATCGGGACTCTCGGCCCGGCGACGACGAGCCGGAGCTTCGGACGTCGTGCGAGGTCGGCGACGGAGCGGATCCGCTGCGGATTCGCGCGAGGCGTGATCAGCACGAGCGAGTTCGAGGCGAACGAGACCGGCCTGCGCACCCGGCCTTCGCGGTAGAGCTCCTGCGTGTACACCGGGCTCGCCGAGAGGAAGACGTCGAACGGCGCACCGAGCCGGATCTGCTGCGCGAGCTGGTTGGATCCGGCGAAGGAGAAGCGGCCGTCCGGCTCGACTCGCGGCAGGACCTCCGTGAGCGACGCCGCCGCGAGGACGAGTGGCTTCTCCTCGGCCGGCGCGGCGACCATCCCGGCCGCACCGGCAGCCCCGACCAGGCAGGCGAGAGCGGCGAGCAGCGCTGCACTCCGCCTCATCGCTCGACCATCACGCTCGTCGCCTTCACCACGCCCGCTGCGCTCATCCCGGCCTCGAGGCCGAGCTGCTCCGCGGACTCGCGCGTGATGATCGCGACCACCCGTGCGGGCTCGGTGACGTCGATCTCGACCTGGGCCAGAAGGCCGTCGACCTCGACGGACCGAACGACGCCGCGAAAGCGGTTGCGCGCGGAGAACTGCCCGGACCCCTCCTCACCCTTCACGCGCTCGACCTCCGACACGGGGACGACGCGCCGGTTCGCCGAGTCGCGCTCGACCCTGATCTTCCCCTGCCGGTCCCAGCGGCGCAGGGTGTCGAGCGAGATGCCGAGGGCTCGGGCAGCCTCCGCCGCGGTGAACTCTTTCCTATGCATTGCCTATGAGGGTACCACGGAGCGGCAGGGTAGAGTCCCATGGATGGGCGATCGCCTTCGGGGGCTCTGGGACTTCGCCGACCTCGACGCGACCGAGCACCGCCTTCGGGCCGCGCTCGACGCGGAATCGACGGACGGAGGGCGCGCAGAAGTCCTCACGCAGCTCGCGCGCGTCGAGGGCCTGCGAGGCGATTTCGAGGCGGGCGACCGGCTCGTGGACGAGGCTGCCGCGCTCGCCGACGAGCACGGGGTTGCCGCTGCCCGCGTCGATCTCGAGCGCGGTCGCCTGCGCCGGTCGAGCGGCGACCGGGAGGCGGCTCTGCCCCTCTTCGAGTCGGCGTTCGCGCTCGCGAGCGAGGCCGGCAGCTGGTTCGTCGCGGCGGACGCAGCCCACATGGCCGCGCTCGCGGCGCCGGGGCGCGAGGGCTTCGCCGAGTGGACGCAACGAGGCATCGCTCTCGGCGAGGAGCACGAGGAGGCGGCCTACTGGGCCGGGCCGCTCCTGAACAACCTCGGCTGGGACCAGTACGAGGCCGGCGAGCTGGAAGCCGCGCTCGATACCTTCGAGCGGGCCCTGCTGGTCCGCGAGCGGGAGCCGGAGAGCCCGGAGCCGATTGCGATCGCGCGCTACGCGGTCGGCAAGGCGCTCCGGGGCCTCGACCGCTCGGAGGAGGCCGTCCCGCTGCTCGAGCAGGCGGTCGCGTGGGCGAGCGGACAGGGTGCTCCGGACGGCTGGTTCCACGAGGAGCTCGCGCTCGAGTACGAGGCCCTCGGCCGACGCGACGACGCCCGGGAGCACGCGAGGCTCGCAATCCCGCTGCTCGAGGAGGTCGACCCGTCGTTCGCCGAGGACGCCGAGCGCGCGGCTCGCCTCCGCGAGCTCGCCTCCTAGGAGGTCGCTAGGCCAGCTGCTCGAGCTCGTCCACGAACGACGAGAGCGTCGCGAACGCGGTCTCGATCGGCTCGGACGAGGACAGGTCCACCCCCGCCTCGTGCAGGGCATCCATCGGATAGCGCGACCCGCCCGCGGAGAGAAACCCGAGGTAGCGCTCGACCGCGCCGGGGCTCCCGTCGAGCACCGCCCGGCCCA
>CAZMUG010000037.1:0-2857 GCA_964569165.1 uncultured Gaiellales bacterium | reverse complement strand
AACCCGAGGTAGCGCTCGACCGCGCCGGGGCTCCCGTCGAGCACCGCCCGGCCCAGCGCGTGCGCGCCGGAGATACCGGTCGTGTACTGGTACACGTAGAAGGGCGAATAGAGGTGCGAGAACGTGGCCCACGTGATCCCGACCCGGTCGCGGTCGAGGGAGACGTCGGGGCCGAAGCCCTCCGCGAAGAGGTCCGCCATCGCCTCGCCCAGCACCGGGGCGGAGAGCCCCTCCCCGGCCTCGACCCGGGTGTGCACGTCGCGCTCGAACTGCGCCAGGATCGGCATCACGAACAGGTACCGGTGGAGGTTCGCGAAGGCCTCGTCGAGGAGGGCCAGGCGCAGCTCCCGCTCGTCGAGCCTGTCGAGGAGGTGGGCGCGGAGCAGGACCTGGTGGAAGTTGGACGCGACCTCCGCCGCGAACAGGCTGTAGTCCGCGTACACCCGAGGCTGGGCCCTCCACGTGAGGTACGAGTGCATCGAGTGGCCGAGCTCGTGGGCGAGCGTCCCGAGTGACGTCGCCGTGCCGTCGTAGCTCATCACGATGAAGGGGTGCGTCCCCTGCGCACCCGCGGAAAAGGCGCCGCCGGCCTTCCCGACGTTCGGCCGGGAGTCGACCCAGCGCTCCTCGAGGCAGCCCCGCCGCATCGTCTCGACGTACTCCTCCCCGAGCGGGAGGAGCGCGTCGCAGATCCACTCGACGGCCTGCTCGTAGCCGATCTCCACCGGCGGGCCGAGCGGCGCCCAGACGTCGTACGGCTCGAGCGACTCGACCCCGAGGGCCGCGCGCCGCACCTCCCAGTAGCGGTGCCAGACACCCAGGTTCGCGCGGAAGGTCGCGATCACGGTCTCGAAGACGTCGGTGGGCACGTTCGACTCCGCGAGCGAGGCGTGGAGGGTGGACTCGTAGCGCCGCGTCCGCGCCTGGAACGCCTCCGCCTTGACCGCCGTCTGGTAGTTGGCCGCGAGCGTGTTCCGCAGCGAGAGGAACCCGTCCGCGTAGCTCTCCCACGCGCTCCGCCGGAGCGCCCGGTCCGGGTGGGCGAGCAGCGTGTCCACGGTGCCCTGGGACACGGAGTGCTCGCTGCCGTCGCTCGCGACTGCCTGCCGGAACGTCAGGTCGCTGTCGCTCAGGGCGCTGTACGTCGCGAAGACGCTGGAGAAGGGGTCGAGGACGAGGCCGAGCGCCTCCTCCACCTCGGCCGAGCGGACGTGGGCGGCCCGGCGGAAGAGGTCGTCGAGGTGATGGCGGTAGACCGCGAGCGCCTCCTCCTCGGCGAGCAGCCCGCGCAGCCGCTCCTCACCGATCTCGATCAGCTCCGGCTCGAAGAACGACAGCGCCGCGGAGCCGGTGCCGCGCAGCGACAGCGCGCGACCGAGCCGCTCGACGCCGTCGGGGCTCGTGGTGTCCACCGCGTACGCGAGATACGCGTACACGCTCACGCGGCTCGCGCGCGCGATCACGTCGTCGCGCGCGGCGAGCGCGTCCCTGAGCACGGACGCGCTCTCGCCCAGGCGTCCGGCGAACGCCGAGAGTGACGGCAGGCCGGCGAGGATGGACTCGAGCTCCGCCTCCCAGGCCTCGACGGTCGCGAAGACGCTCTCGGAGTCCCAGGTGCGCTCGACGGGCACCTGGTCGCGCGGAACCGCCTCGATCCTGGTCTCGGACGTGCTCACAGCGGGATGTTGCCGTGCTTTCGCTTCGGGCGGGGCTCCCGCTTGGTGAGGGTCGTCTCCAGCGCTGACACGAGCACGGGGCGCGTGCGCCTCGGCTGGATGACGTCGTCCACGTAGCCACGCTCGGCGGCGGTGTACGGATTGGCGAAGCGCTCCCTGTAGTCCGCGATGAGCTCCTCGCGGCGCGCGTCCGGGTCCTCCGCCTCCGCGATCTCCTTCCGGAAGATGATGTTGACGGCGCCGTCCGGCCCCATCACCGCGACCTCGGCGGTCGGCCACGCGAAGTTGAAGTCGGCGCGGATGTGCTTGGAGGACATGACGTCGTAGGCGCCCCCGTAGGCCTTGCGGGTGATCACGGTCAGCTTCGGCACGGTGGCCTCGGCATAGGCGTACAGGAGCTTGGCGCCGTGGCGGATGATCCCTCCCCACTCCTGCGCGGTTCCCGGCAGGAAGCCGGGAACGTCCACGAAGGTCACGAGCGGGATGTTGAACGCGTCGCAGGTGCGCACGAACCGGGCGGCCTTCACGGACGCGTCGATGTCGAGCACGCCCGCGAGCGAGCCCGGCTGGTTGCCGACCACGCCGACCGCGTGCCCTCCCAGCCGCGCGAGCCCGCAGACGATGTTCTCGGCCCAGTGCGGCTGCACCTCGAGGAGCTCGCCACCGTCCACCACGCGCTCGACCACGCCCTTCATGTCGTACGGCTTGTTCGGGCTGTCCGGCACGATCGTGTCGAGGGCCGGGTCCTCGCGGTCCGCCGGGTCCGCGGGGGGCGTGAAGGGGGGCGACTCGAGGTTGTTCTGCGGGAGGAAGGAGAGGAGGTAGCGCGCATCCTCGAGGCAGGCATCCTCGTCGCGCGCGGTGAAGTGGGCGACCCCTGAGCGGGTCGCGTGCGTGGCGGCGCCGCCGAGCTCCTCGAAGCTCACGTCCTCGCCCGTGACCGCCTTCACCACGTCGGGCCCGGTGATGAACATGTACGAGCTCTCCTCGGCCATGAGCACGAAGTCGGTGATCGCGGGCGAGTAGACGGCGCCCCCGGCGCACGGCCCCAGGACGAGCGAGATCTGCGGGACGACGCCCGACGTCTGCACGTTTCTCCAGAAGATCTCCGCGTAGCCGGCGAGCGAGACCACGCCCTCCTGGATGCGCGCGCCACCCGAGTCGAGGATGCCGAGGATCGG
>CAZMUG010000036.1:4982-19058 GCA_964569165.1 uncultured Gaiellales bacterium | reverse complement strand
CCAATAACCCATGCGCCACCACACTGCCACTTCGTCCCGCTTGTTAGCCGGGTCGCCGTCATACAGGAATGCGTCTATCTGCTCCTGGGGCATGTCAGTGGGCAGCTCGAAGATCACGTAAACCGGCATGCTCTTGGTCCAGCCGCCGTCAGTTAATGTAGCCGTGTACGTTCCTACCGTGCCGCCGGCGGGGATCGTAATTGTCCAGCCGCCACGCGCCGGGTCTCTCATGTCGCGTGGAGGGCGTGGACGGGCTCTTCGTGCACCCCGTCCGGGACGACGCCGTGATCGCAGGGAACGGGACGGCGGGGCTCGAGCTCGTCGAGGACCTGGGCTCGTTCGACGCGGTGCTCATCCCCTGGGGCGGCGGTGGGCTGACCACCGGTATCGCGAGCGCGGTCAAGGCGCTGCGACCGGACACCAGGGTGTACGTCTGCGAGCCGGAGACCGGCGCGCCGGTGACCGCCGCGATCGCGAACGGCCGGGTCCCCGTGAAGATCGACTACACGGCGTCGTTCATCGACGGCCCAGGATCGGGCGGGCTGCTCCCCGAGATGTGGACACACGCGAACGAGCTCGTGACGGATGCCTTCGCAATCTCGCTCGCGGACGCCGCCGCCGCGGTGAGGACGCTGGTCGAGCGCGCACGCGTGGTCGGCGAGGGGGCCGCGGGACTGCCCGTCGCCGCAGCGCTCGCCGGGCTCGTCGAGGGAGAGCGCCTCGTCTGCATCGTCTCGGGCGGCAACCTCGACGCACACCGCCTGGCGGAGATCCTCGAAGGCCGCGTTCCGGACTAGACACGGTGTCTGACACCGAGCCGTCCTGCATGGCTCAGACAAGCCAATCTTCGAGGAGCGGTGTCAGACACCGTCTGTTATGTCCCGCACGCGCAGGCGACGCGAGCACGTCGGCCCTCCCGACGGCTAGCGTGGGCGGTCGTGCGCGAGGCCAGCGTCACCGCTCTGCGCCGGATCGCCATCGGCGGCCAGGGATACACGAGCCGCTCGAGGCTCGGGACGGCCGCAGAGGTCGAGAGCGCGATCCGCTCCCTCTCGTGCGTCCAGCTCGACTCGATCACCGCGGTCGAGCGGAGCCACCGGATCACGCTCGGCGCCCGCGTCGGCGCGTATCCGCGCGAGACCGTCTCGCGCCTCCTCGGCAGGGGCCGGATCTTCGAGTACTGGGCGCACGAGGCCTGCCTGATCCCGGTCGAGGAGTGGCCTCTCTTCCGGGCGGTGATGCGACGCCACCACCCGTGGCGCGGGGACGTCCTCGGCCAGCACCCCGAGCTCGCCGAGGAGGTGCGCGCCGCGGTGCGGGAGCGCGGCCCGATCGCGTCGCGCGAGTTCGAGGGCAAGGGCGGCGGCGGGATGTGGAACTGGAAGCCGGCCAAGATCGTGCTCGAGGCGCTCTGGAACTCGGGCGAGGTCGTGATCGCCGGGCGCGTGAGCGGCTTCCAGCGACTGTACGACCTCGCGGAGCGCGTCATTCCGCGCGAGATCCTCGATGCGCCCGAGCCCGACGAGGCGACGCGCCTGCGGGAGCTCACCGTCAGGGCGGTGCGGGCGCGGGGCGTCCTGACCGAGGCGGGGATCGTCGAGCACTGGCGGCTGCGCGGTGGGGTCGCCCGGATCAGGCCGGCCGTCGAGGAGCTGGTGCGCGAGGGCACGCTCGAGCGGCTGCGCGTCGAAGACGGCGGCGCACACGTCCTCGTGCTCGCCGGCACCGACCTCGACCCTCCGCGCCCGACCGCGAGCGCGCTCCTCTCCCCGTTCGACAACCTCCTCTGGGACCGCCCGTTCGCGCGCCGAGTCCTCGGCTTCGACCACCTGATCGAGGTCTACAAGCCCGCGCCCGAGCGGCAGTACGGCTACTACGTCCTCCCCCTCCTCTGGCGCGACCGGATCGTCGGGCGCGCCGACCTGAAGGCGGAACGCCGCGAGGGAAAGCTCGTCGTCAAGGCGCTCCATCTCGAGGGAGGCGTACGGCGCTCCGGCGCTCTGGACGACGCCCTCGACCGGGCGCTCCACCGTCTCCGCCGGATCATCGGGCTCGAGCACGTGACTCGCTGACGATCGCCCGCAGCCCGGGGCGCGTGCCGGGTAGGCGTGACTAGGATCATCGTGATGGAGTTCGAGACCCGCGCGATCCACGTCGGTCAGGAGCCCGACCCCGCGACGGGCGCCGTGACGACGCCGATCTACCAGACCTCCACCTACGTGCAGGAGGCAGTCGGTGTCCACAAGGGCTACGACTACGCACGGGTGGCGAACCCGACCCGTACGGCTCTGCAGGAGTGCCTCGCCTCGCTCGAGGGCGCCGCGCACGGGCACGCCTTCTCGTCGGGGCTCGGCGCGGTCACCACGCTGATGCACCTGCTCTCGCCGGGCGACCGCGTGGTCGCGGTCAACGACGTGTACGGCGGGATCTACCGCATGTTCGACAAGGTGTACGAGCCGAAGGGGTACGAGTTCACGTACCTCTCGGCCGAGGAGATCGGAAGCGGCCTTCGGGAGCACCTCGACGAGCGCACCCGCTTCGTGTGGCTCGAGACGCCGACGAACCCGGCGCTCAACGTCGTCGACATCGCCGCCGCCGCGGAGGCGGCGCACGCCGCCGGCGCGCGGATCGTCGTCGACAACACCTTCGCCACCCCGTACCTGCAGCAGCCGCTCGCGCTCGGCGCCGACATCGTCCTGCACTCCACCACGAAGTACCTCGGAGGCCACTCGGACGCCGTCGGGGGCTTCGTCGCCACGTCGGACGACGCGATCTCGGAGCAGCTCGCCTTCCTCCAGAAGTCGCTGGGCGCCATTCCTGGCCCCTTCGACTCGTGGCTCGTCCTCCGGGGCGCCAAGACGCTGGCGCTGCGGATGGAGCGACACTGCGCGAACGCACATGTCGTCGCGGACTTCCTCGGACAGCATCCGCGCGTCGAGCGCGTCCTCTACCCGGGCCTCCCGTCGCACCCGGGGCACGAGATCGCCGCGCGCCAGATGCGCGACTTCGGCGGCATGGTGTCGTTCCTCGCCGCGAGCGAGGAGGAAGCCGTCGCGCTGGCCGCGCGCACCCGGATCTGGAAGCTCGCCGAGAGCCTCGGAGGCGTCGAGAGCCTCATCGAGCACCCCGGGCGCATGACGCACGCCTCGACCGCCGACGCGCCGTTCGCCGTCCCGGCGACGCTCGTTCGCCTCTCGGTCGGGATCGAGTCCGCGGACGACCTCGTCGCGGACCTCGACGCGGCGCTCACCGGATGACCCGGGGCCCGCTCGACCTCCGGCACGCCGGGCCCGGCATCGTCGGCTGCTACCTGCTCGAGACCGAGGACGGGCCCGCCCTCTTCGACTGCGGCCCGGCCTCGTCCATCGAGCATCTGAAGTCGGGGCTGCATGACCGCGGGCTCGAGCTTGCCGACGTGCGGCATCTGCTTCTCTCCCACATCCACCTCGACCACGCGGGAGCGGCGGGCGTGCTCGTTCGGGAGCACCCCGGGCTGCAGGTGCACGTCTCCGAGATCGGCGCGCCGCACCTCGTCGACCCCTCGAGGCTCGAAGCCAGCGCGCGCCGGCTCTACGGCGATGTCTTCGACGACCTCTGGGGCGAGCTGGCGCCGATTCCGGAGGAGAACGTCCACGCCGTCGGCGAGCGAGTCCTCGGGCTCGACTGCTTCCCCACGCCGGGCCACGCCTCGCACCACGTCTCGTACCTCGACGACGAGGGCGTGCTCTACGCCGGCGACGCAGCGGGCGTACGGCTGGAGGGCGCGCAGTTCGTGATGCCGCCGCTCCCTCCCCCCGAGGTCGACCTCGAGGCCTGGGAGCGCACGATCGAGGAGATCGAGCGAAGAGCCCCTGGCGCTCTCGCGCTCATCCACTTCGGCGTCCACGACGACGTCATGGACCATCTCGCCGCGCTCCGGGAGACGATCCGGCGCTGGGCAGAGCGCGTCGAGGACGGGATGGACGAGGCGACGTTCGTCGCGGCCGCCCGCTACGACGTGTCGCAGTCCGACCCCGAGCTGGTGGACGGCTACCAGAGCGCGGGCCCGTACTGGCACCACTTCCGCGGGCTCGAGCGGTACTGGCGGAAGCGCCGGGAGGCAGCGGTGGGCTAGGCCGCCGCGTGCGCCTCGAGGTCGGCGAGCGACACGAACTCGAGCGCGGAGGCGTGCGTCGCCTCCAGCACGACGGGAGGGGCGACACCCGCCTCGAGCGCCTCCTGCCAGCGCGCCGCGACCACGCACCAGCGGTCGCCGGGCCGCAGTCCCGGGAACTCCCACTCGGGGCGAGGCGTCGAGAGGTCGTTGCCGACCGACCGCGAGAACGCGAGGAACTCCCCGGTCATCACCGCGCAGATCGCATGGAAGCCGGGATCGCGGCCCTCGGTCCTGCAGGAGCCGTCGCGGAAGAAACCCGTCGGCGGCTCGACGGAGCACGGCTCCAGCTCGCCACCGAGAACGTTCACGCCCACCCCGTGACGAGCCAGCGGCCCCGCCGGAAGCGCGTCGCCATCAGCGCCAGGCGGACGACGATGAGAGCGAGCAGGGCAGCCCAGACGCCCCGGATCCCCCAGTCTCCGGCCAGCGCCGCACCGAGGGCTCCGGCGCAGGCGAGGAAGGCCGCGACCATCGATCCCGCGAGGAACGGCCCGTCACCTGCGCCGATGAGGATGCCGTCGAGCGCGAACACCGCTCCGTTCAGCGGCTGCATGAGCGCGAAGAGCGGCCACAGCAGCGCCGTCTCGTCGAGCACCGACGAGTCGCCCGTGAACGCGCGTGGGAGGATCGAGGCGAGCGCGAGCATCGCGACGGCAAACGCCCCACCCAGCGCCATGGAGAGCCAGATCATCCTCGTGCTCGCGCCGTACGCCTCATCCTTCCGCCCGGCCCCGAGCTCGCGGCCGA
Organism: uncultured Gaiellales bacterium; assembly: GCA_964569165.1. Lineage (GTDB taxonomy): Bacteria > Actinomycetota > Thermoleophilia > Gaiellales > Gaiellaceae > GMQP-bins7. Next base: position 14,155 of record CAZMUG010000036.1, on the reverse strand, counting down.
CGATGATCTGGCCCGCGATCGCGACGGAGTCGAGCACGAGAGCGAGAAAGACCCAGAGCTGGAACGCGACCTGGTGGGCCGCGATCGACGCGTCGCCGAACCGCGTCGCGACCGCGCCGGCGAGGAGGAACGAGCCCATGAGCGCGCTCGTCCGCAGGAAGATCCACTTCCCGAGCGAGAGCACGCGGCGCGTGAGGGTGAGCCGTAGCCTCGCGTCGCCGACCTCGAGCCGGCGCAGGATCACGACGACGAACGCCGCGCCCATCCCGAGCTGCGCGATCGCCGTGCCCCACGCGGAGCCCTCGATGCCCAGGTCGAGCCCGTAGACGAAGACCACCTCGAGCACGAGGTTCGCGACGTTGCCGGCGATGAGGACGAGAAGAGGGGTGCGGAGGTCGGCGACACCGCGGAGGTAGCCCTGGCCGCCCAGCGCGATGAACGCAGCGGGAAAGCCGACGGCAGCGATTCGCAGGTACGTGACCGCGTACGCCGCGGTCTCGCCCTCGCCGCCGATCAGCGCCACGATCGGCTCTGCGAGGAGGGCGATGAGCAGCGAGACGACGAGCCCGAAAGCGAGCGAGAGCCAGACCGCCTGGGCGCCGAGCCTCCGTGCGGTCTCCAGCTCGCCGGCGCCTCCCGCGCGCGCGACCTGCGCCGTCGTCCCGTACTGGAGGAAGTTGAAGATCGCGAAGACCCCGCCGAGCACCGTGAAGGCGATGCCCAGCGCCGCGAGCTGGGACCGGCCGAGGTGACCGACGATGGCGGTGTCCACGAGGAGGTAGACGGGCTCGGCGGCGAGCGCGCCGAGCGCAGGCAGCGCCAGCCCGAAGATCTCGCGGTCGTGCGGCGAGCGGAGCCTCACCGGGTGTGGGTCACTCCTCGCGACGGAGAATCCGGCCGCCGCTCGACTGGCAGAGGGCCTTCACGACGATCTCGTCCACGTTCACGTGCGGCGGCCGCGTGATCGCGAACAGGACGCAGTCGGCGATGTCGTCCGGAGTGAGCGGGTCCGTGCCCCGGTAGACCGACTCCGCCTTCGCCTCGTCGCCCTTGAAGCGCACGAGCGAGAACTCCGTCTCGGTCAGGCCGGCGTCCACGGTCGTGACGCGGATCGGCTTCCCGAGCAGGTCCTCGCGGAGCCCGTAGACGAAGCCGCGCAGGCCGAACTTGGCAGCGATGTACGAGGCGGCGTTCTCGTACGCGACCCGGCCCGCCACCGAGCCCGTGAAGAGGAGATGGCCTCCGTCCCGGATGTGCGGGAGGCAGAGCCGCGTCATCCGCATCACGCCGTCGACGTTCGTGTGGACGACGGTTCCCTCGTCCTCCGGGTTGGAGTCCCAGAACGGGTACCGCCCGAGCGCGAGCCCCGCGTTGTTGAAGAGGATGTCGATGGCGCCGAACTCCGCGACGACCCGGCCGACGAACGCCGCGCAGCTCTCCTCGTCGGTGACGTCGAGCGGAAGCGCGAGGTCGGCGTCGATGCGCTCGACCCGTCGCGCCCCGCCTGCGACGCGCACGCCGTGCTCGCGGAGCTTGCGCACCGTCGCGGCGCCGATCCCGCTCGACGCGCCCGTGACGATCGCGGTCCTGCCCTCGAGCTCCATCCGACGGGAGCCTAGCGCCGTCGGGCGGCAGAGGATCGGCAGCGACTCACCGGCGTCCTCTCCTCGAGCGGCAGGCAGCGACGCCCGGGGCGGCGGGCCCGGTGTGCTCGTCCACCAACCCGCGCACCCGCAAGTCGTAACGCGGCGAGGAGGAGCCGGCCCGCGGCTAGGAGATGCGGAGCGACTCGACGACGACCGGCTCGAGCGGCCGGTCGCGAGGGTCGCTCTGGACGTGCGAGATCGCGTCCACGACGTCCATTCCGGACGTCACCCGGCCGAACACCGTGTGCTTGCCGTCGAGCCAGGGACACGCGTCGGCGGTGACGATGAAGAACTGCGATCCGTTGGTGTTCGGCCCCGCGTTCGCCATCGCCAGGTAGCCCCGTGCGACCGGGTGCTCGTTGAACTCGTCCTCGAACGAGTAGCCGGGCCCTCCGGTGCCGTCCCCGCGCGGGCACCCACCCTGGATCATGAAGTCCGGGATCACGCGGTGGAAGGTGAGCCCGTCGTAGTACCCGTCGTCCGCGAGCGTCCGGAAGTTCCCCACGGTCGTGGGAGCGTCGTCGTCGAAGAGCTCGACCTCGATCGTCCCCTCGCTCGTGGTCAGGACTGCCGTGGACACGGCAGCGGACGCTACCAGCAGCGCCGCAACCCACGCTCCCTCGGTCGAGGGAACCGTCGGACGTGAGCCCGTGCCGACGTTCGTACCATGCGGCGCCTCCAGGCTGCTCTCCTGCTGCTCGTCCTTGCGTCCGCCGCAGGGCTCTCGTCGGGCGGCGCGAACGCGAACCGCAGCCCCGCGCCGGAAGTCCTCGGCGTCGAGGCGAAGCCGTTCTCGGCAGCCGTCAGATGGCGGGTGGCCGACTCGGCCCGCGTGGTCGTCGAGGTCGGGCTGGACGAGCGTTACGGGATCTGGTCACCGACCACGGCCGCGTCGCGAGGGACGACCGCGCGCACGACGCTCGCCGGCCTGGAGCCGGCGACGCACTACCGCTTCCGGGTCGTCGCCCGCTGGAGCAGCGGCTTCACGAGCGAGGCACGGGGCCAGTTCCGGACGGATCCCTGGCCGCACGCACCGGCCGCAACCGCGGTTCCGGCGGCACAGGACGCCGGCTCGTCCACGTCGGGCTCCGGAACAGGGTCGGGACCAGCCTCGGGATCACCCTTCGTGATCTCCCCGACGCCTCCCCCCGGCACCCCGCCGACCACGCCGGCGCCACCCGCTCCCCCGAGCACGCTCCCGACCGGCACGCCGACGGTCCCGAGCTCGGCCCCGTTCCGCGTCAACGGCAACGCCGTGTTCCCGCGCATGGTCTGGAGGCAGTGCCCCTCGTACTACCCGGGCAGCCTGGGTGCAGGGATCAACCTCTTCCTCGGCGTCGCCTGCGCCGACCCGGACGTCCAGCTCGACAGCCTGGCAGGGCGCGCCATGTCCACCGTGGACGCAAAGACACCGGGGATCTCCGGGCCGGGGGTCGTCGGCTGGCATCTCCCCGACGAGGCCGACGTCTCGGTGGGCTCTGCGGAGAAGCTTCCCAGCCCCAGGGCCGACGGGCGGGTGACCTTCCTCACGCTGACCGACCACTTCTCCGAGCGCGCCGCACCCCCGCCCAACGGCAAGGGCATCTACCCGGCGTTCTTCCAGCGAGCCGACGTGATCGGCTTCGACACGTATCCCGTGGAGGTGCGCTGCTCGCTCGACCAGATCGACAACGTCTACTGGATGCAGCGCGAGCTCATCGCGCTGACCGGCGGGAAGCCGACGTTCCAGTGGATCGAAGCCGGCCCCATGGAGCACTGCCGCGACAACGAGGACCCGACGCCCGAGGTCGTGCGCGCGGAGACCTGGCTCGCGATCGCCGGCGGCGCGCGCGGCATCGGTTACTTCCCGGACTGGTGGGTCGAGCGCATCCGGACGGAGGTGCGCCTGACGAACCGGGAGATCCTCGCGCTCGCGCCCGCGCTCCTCGCACCCGTCTCACCGGCGAGCTGGTCGCCCGAAGGCCCGGTCCGGGTCGCGGCCCGCCGCTACAACGGCGCGACCTACGTGGTGGCGGTGAACACCTCGACCGCGCCGGCGACTGCGTCGTTCTCGGTTCCCGGCCTGAGCGGACGGACGCTCCGAGTGTTCCGCGAGAGCAGGACGGTCAAGCCGTTCGGCGATGTCGTGAGCGACAAGCTGCCGGGGCTCGGCGTCGCCGTGTACGTCGCGGCGCCTGCAGGCTGGTAGCGAGCCCCGCGGCGCTCAGACCTCGGCGCGACCGGCGAAGGGGGTGAGCGGCCCGGGCGGCCGGACCCGCACGCGCGCGTCCACCGCCACCGCACCGCGGTCGAGCACCATGACCGGGTTGAGGTCCAGCTCCACGATCGCGGGCCGGTCGACCGCGAGAGCGGAGATGCGGAGCACGATGTCCTCGAGCGCCTTCACGTCCTTGGGCGTTGCACCCCTGAACCCGTCGAGGAGCGGGAACGTCGCGAGCGAGCGGATCATGTCCTCGGCCTCGAGGTCGCTGACCGGGGCGACCCGCACCGAGACGTCGCGGATGAGCTCGACGGTCACGCCTCCCGCGCCGCAGACGACGATGGGGCCGAACTCCGGGTCGGCCGTCATCCCCACCAGCATCTCGACCCCGTTCGGTACGAGCTCCTGCACGATGAACCCCTCGAAGGGCTCTCCGTGCTCCTCGATCCGCCCCGCCATCGCCTCCGCCTCGGCGGCGACGTGGGCGACGTCGACGCCGAGCCTCACCGCGCCGACCTCGGTCTTGTGCACCGGCCCGATCGCCTTGAGCACCACGGGGCCACGGAGCGAGGCCGCCGCCTCCGCGGCGGCCTCCGGCGTGTCGCCGCGCAGGGTGGTCGCGAGTGGGATCCCGTAGCAGGCGAACAGCCGTGCGATCTCCTCCGGCTCGAGCCATGCGTCTCCGCGCTCGAGCGCGCCGGCGACGACGGCAGCGGCCTCGTCCTCGCGGACTCCCGGGAACCGCGGCACGTTCCCGACGGGCTTGCGGCGCCACTCGCCGTGGACCGTCGCATGAGCGAGCGCGATCGCGGCCTGCTCGGGAAACGCGTACGAGGGGATCCTCACGCCGGGTGCCGACAGGGCCTCCGGGAGCCCGCGCGCGGACATGAAGCACGTGAGCACGGGGATCCTCCCGTCGAGCGAGCCGATCGCCTCCACCATCGAATGGGCGACCGTCGGCGCGTCGTCCTCGAGCGGCGGGATGTAGATGACGATCAGCGAGTCGATCCCCGGGTCGGCCGCGACGACCTGGATCGTGCGGCCGTAGTCCTCCGGGCTCGCGGAGGCGATCATGTCCACGGGGTTGGCGACCCCGGCGGCCGGGGGCAGGAACGACCTGAGCTCCGCAACCGTCTCGTCCGAGAGCAAGGGAACGTGCAGCCCGCGCGCCTCACAGGTGTCGGCGCACTGGATGCCGAGCCCGCCCGCGTTGGTCACGATGGCGACGTTCCGCCCGCCCGGCAGCGGCTGGTTCGCATACAGGGCCGCGACGTCGAACATCTCCTCGAGCGTGTCCGTGCGCGTGACGCCGACCTCCTGGAGCAGCGCGTCCACGGTCGAGTCCGACGCGGCGAGCAGCGCGCCCGTGTGCGACGAGGCGGCGCGCCGGCCGGCGGTCCCGCGGCCGCTCTTCACGGCCACGATCGGCTTCCGCCTCCCGACCCGCCGCACGATCTCCGCGAAGCGGCGCGGATTCCCGAACGACTCGATGTACAGGAGGACGACGTCGCTGCGCTCGTCCTGGTCCCAGTAGCAGAGGAGGTCGTACAGCGAGATGTCGGCCTTGTTCCCGATCGACACGAACGACGAGAGGCCGAGCCCGAGCCTCTCGGCCATGTTGATCACCGCGATGCCGAGCGCACCGGACTGCGACATGAACGCGATCCGGCCCTCCGACGGCGAGATCTCGGCGAACGTGCCGTTCAGCATGAGCTCGGGGTCGGTGTTGATGACCCCCATGCAGTTCGGGCCGACGAGCCGCATCCCCGTCGAGCGACAGACCTCGACGAGCTCCCGCTGGAGCTCGCGGCCCTCGTCCCCGGTCTCGCCGAAGCCGGCGGAGATGACGACGAGCGCCTTGACGCCCTTCTCGCCGCACTCGCGGACGACGTCGAGAACGTGCCTGGCGGGCACGACGATGAACGCCACCTCGACCTCGTCGGGGATCGCGCTGACGCTCGGGTAGGCGGCGACACCCTGCACCGCGTCGGCGGCGGGGTTGACCGGGTACACGACCCCGGTGAACGGCTCGGTGACGAGGTTCCGCAGGAGCCTGCCGCCGATCGTCGTCGGGTCCCGGGAGGCCCCGACGACCGCGATCGAGCGCGGCTCGAGCACGCGGCGCACGGCGTTCGCGGCGGCGATCCGCTCGCGCTCCTCGTACTGCTCGGCCGTCTCGTCGGTGATCGTGGTCGGGAACTCCACCTCGACGCATCCGGGCTTGGTGCGGATCGAGATCTGGAAGCCGGTTCCGCGGAAGACGTCGATCATCCGGTGGTTCTCGGGGAGGACCTCGGCGTAGAAGTACGCGATGCCGTTCGCATTCGCGGCCTCGGCGAGGTGCTCGATGAGGATCGAGGCGAGCCCCTGGCCCTGGAGGTCGTCCGAGGTGGACATGGCGATCTCGGCCCGTGCCTTGCCGTCGCGGATGTACTGGGCGCCGCCGACCACCTCCGAGTGGTCCGACCCGGCGAACGCGAGCAGCGTCAGGTGGTCGGCGTAGTCGATCTCCACCGCCCTCGTCGCCTGCTCGCGCACGTCGACGACCTGGCCCCAGAAGCGGAGGCGCCGCGACTCCTCGGACAGGTCGATGAAGTAGTCCTCGAGCGCGTCGCGGTCGTCCGGCCGCGCGGGGCGCACGTGCACGGTGCGCCCGTCGCGAAGGACGACGTCCGTCTCGAGGTGCGCGGGGTACGCGGCCACGGGGCCATCGTACGACGTGGACGGGGGCCGACTGCGGCGCAACGGCGCACCCGGGTCCGGGCCCGCGCTACCCGGTAGCCGGCTCCGGCGTCGGAACCGGTGAGGCGCTCTCGGCTACCGCCCGCGGCTTGCCGAAGACGGCCTTCGCGAGGATGAGCAACCCGATGCCGGTGAGCAGCAGCGCGATTCCCACGATGACGCTGAAGATCGACAGCATCTCCGACATGAAGCCCATGTCGAGCGCGGTCGCAAGCGCGGTCTCGGTGATCCAGATGTTGCGCGCGCCGTTCGGGATCGGCTCGCCGTTCTCGTCCTTCGCCGCCGCTTCGGGATCGCTCGTTCCCGCCGGGTCGCCCGGGTCCTCCGCCGACTGGTACTGGCCCATCTGGGCGTACGTCAGGCCCTCGGTCGAGGACAGCGTGTGCTCGCGCATGATCTCCGCCATCGCGAGCGCCTGCCTGCCGGTCTCGACCGGCTGGCCCGCCCACTGCTCCGCGTGCTCCGCGACCGCTGGGTCCTCGATCGGCCCGAAGACGATCCCCTCGCGCTGGATGTGGTCGCGCGTGAAGCTGAATCCCCAGATCCCGAGCACGACAACCGCGATGCCGAACACGACGAGCACGCCGCCCGAGACGTACCCGCCGATACGTAGCAACTTCCCTTCCGTCATCTCTCCTCCTTCGGTGCATGGACCCACCCGCGTCGTGTCGGGCAGATGAGGTGGCGGAGCCCGCGTCCGGGTCGCTTCCCATGGGCGGTGCAGGACTCGAACCTGCGGCCACCTGCGTGTAAAGCAGGCGCTCTACCAGCTGAGCTAACCGCCCGCGTGCGGCGGAAGGATCACACAAGCGCGGCGCGCCTCCGAGCGACGGAGGCCCGCAGGAGGGTCAGGCAGCCGTGCCGGCGGGCGCCTCCGCCTCGATCTCCGCCTCGGTCTCGGCCGCGTCCTCGTCGGCGATCTTCGCCTGCAGCTCGCGGATCTTCTCGGCGAACGGGTCGAGACTCGCATGCGACACCTCGCCGCTCGAGATCAGCTCGAAGGTCGCCTTGCCCAGCTCGCCGTACGTCTGGCCGAGCTCGCGCTTGGCCTGCACGTCCCCGGCCGTCTCCTTCGCCTTGCTCGCCGCCTGCTCGGCCGCCGACTTCGCCTTGTCCAGGAATCCCATCTCGACACGCTCCTCCGTTGGGGCTCGCGATCGGAGCTTATCGCCGCCCGGTCGATGAAGACGGGATGCCCCCAACGGGATTCGAACCCGTGCTGCCACCTTGAAAGGGTGGTGACCTAGGCCGCTAGTCGATGGGGGCCCTCCCGGAGTCTAGAGACGCGTTCCCCGGCGGCCCCTACACTGGCCCAGCCCGGGCCGGTAGCTCAGCTGGCAGAGCAGGGGACTTTTAATCCCAAGGTCGTTGGTTCGAATCCAACCCGGCCCATCGCACTCGCCACCCGCTACGCTCGCTGTGTGGAGCGGGCCGGGCAATGAAGATCCCCGAGAGCGCGCGCAGGCTGGTCGAGTCGGATGCGCTGGCGCACCTCGTCACGGTGAACCCGGACGGCTCGCCGCAGGTCACGTGCGTCTGGGTAGGGCTGGACGGCGACGAGCTCGTGTCCGGGCACCTTCGGAGCGACCAGCGCAAGCTGAGGAACATCGCCCGGGATTCGCGCGTGACGCTCTCGATCGAGGGCACCGAGATCCGTCCGCCCGGGCTGAAGGAGTACCTCGTCGTCCACGGGCGGGCCCGCATCACGCCCGGCGGCGCACCGGAGCTGCTCCAGGAGCTCGCGCACGTCTACCTCGGTCCAGGCGTGAAGTTCCCGCCGATGGACGACCCCCCAGCCGGCCACGTCCTGCGCATCACGGTCGAGCGCCTCGGCGGCGTAGGGCCCTGGGCGTAGCTGGCCGCCGCACCAGCGCTCGTTTGCCGTCAAGCGGCTACGTAGCGGAACGGGTTCGTCGTTATTCCTGTCTGAGCGTAGCCGATGTTATGCAACTATGCGTTACGCAATTCTGCGTTACGCGATGGCGCTCACAGGTCTCGGCCGGGCCGCACCACATCTCGCGCCCACCCGCAGCCGAACGCGCCGCCCGGACCTGCCGGCAGCCACCGACTCCGCGCTACGGCGGGGCTGGTTCGGCTGGCGGCTCCCGGACCCGGGCAGGCGTTCGGGCCGAAAGCCGCCAGCACTACCTGGTCAGACGGAGGAGCCGTCGCGCGGCTAGCGCTGCTCACGGTCTCCGAACATCGGCTTCGCGCGGTCTTCGCGGTGGCCGCTTCCGGGCCCGGCGCTTCGGCTCGACGACGAGCTCGCTCGGGACCCTCAGCGCCTCCTCGCGCCGGCCGTCGGCGTAGATCCGGGTCACGGCCTGCACGCCGTGCAGCCGGCGGAGCTCCTCGGGCAGGAGCCCCGTCACGCGCTCCGCATCCGCGAGCGCGACGAGCGTGAACAGGCCCTTCCGCGAGCGCCAGGCGGCGCCGACCGCCCCTGTCTTCCCTCTCGTCATCGTCACACCCACTCTCTCGCGGAACCGGCGCACGCACATCGGGGGACCCGCGGATCCGTCCCCGCGCGGAACTACCGAGGCCGAGGCGCCGCCCGGTCAGCGGCCGAGCGCGCGCTTCGCCAG
>CAZMUG010000036.1:0-4882 GCA_964569165.1 uncultured Gaiellales bacterium | reverse complement strand
GAACTACCGAGGCCGAGGCGCCGCCCGGTCAGCGGCCGAGCGCGCGCTTCGCCAGCTGGAGCACGTCGCGGCGGTAGCGCCAGGCGGAGCGCAGGCGCTGGTCGCCGTAGAGGACTTCGAGCCCGTTCCGGAGCGCGGTCGCGGTCCGGTCGTCGTACGGGTACCACCAGGCCGGCCTCAGCCACCCGCGGTCCTCGTCCACGAGCTTCACCTGGACGCACTCGCGGAGCCCGTGCGCCGACAGGGAGCGGCCGAAGCCCGAGCCCTTCGCTCCACCCCACGCCGCCTGGCCGGCGGCGTAGGAGTACGCCCAGTCGTTCACCCAGACCATGCCGCCCTCGATCCGCCGGGAGACGCGGCGCGCGCGCCGCAGGTCGCGCGTCCACACCGAGGCTCCGAGCCCGAACGCCGACTCGTTCGCGAGGGCGACAGCCTCGTCCTCCGTCTCGAACGACCGGATCGTCACCGCCGGGCCGAAGATCTCCTCGTGCTCGATGGCGGACGCGGCCGGAGGCTGCAGGATGACGGTCGGCTCGTAGAAGGTGCCCTCCCCGGGACGGCCGCCGGTGAGGATCTCGCCTCCGGCCCCCTCGACCAGCGCCTCGAGTCTCTCTCGCTGGCGCTCGGAGATCAGAGGTGCGACGTCGTCGTAGGGCCGGAGCGCTCGCGCGCCCTCGACGAGCCGGCGCACGAACTCGTCGTGGACCGGTCGCTCGACGAGGATCCGCTCGGCGCTGACGCACACCTGCCCCGCGCCGCTGAACGACGCGAAGAGCGCGCCGTCCACGGCCCGGTCGAGATCTGCGTCGGCAAAGACGAGGAAGGCGTCCTTGCCGCCGAGCTCGAGGACAACCGGGCACCCGCGCGCGCCGGCGGCAGCGGCCACGCGGCGACCGACCGCCGCCGAGCCCGTGAAGAAGACCTTGGAGACACGCTGGTCGGCAACGAGGGCCTCTCCCACGCCGCCCTCGCCGTGCACGACGGAGACGAGCCCGGGCGGGACGCCGGCCTCCTCGAGGACGTGCCGCACCCAGTCACCGCACTCGGGCGTCAGCTCGGAGGGCTTCAGCACCACCGCGTTGCCGGCGGCGACCGCGGTGGCCACGCTCGTGAACGGGATCGCGAACGGGACGTTCCACGGCGAGATGACCCCGACCACGCCGTACGGCTCGTACACCTCCCACGCGCGCTTGAGCAGGAGGTGAGGCTGGGGGTAGCGCACGCGCCGGGTGCGCAGCACCTTCCGCGTGTTTCGCGCCAGCCAGGCGGCGTGGTCGAGCGCCGCGAAGAGGTCGTGCGAGATCGCCTCCGTCCGGGGCTTCCCCGTCTCGCGAGAGACCGTCTCGGCAATCTCGTCCGCGCGTCGCACGATGACGCGGACGGACTCACGCAGGATGCGCGCGCGCTGCTCGAAGCTCCTCGTCCACCACTCCGCACCCGCGAGCTCGGCCGCGCCGACCGCCCGCGCGACGTCGGTCGTACGCTCGCGCTCCGGTGCCGTGGTCATGGCGAGATCGTAGGTCAGGGACGCAGCTCGACGAAGCCGGCAGAGGCGAAGTCGCCGTCGAAGGCGAGCGCCTCGCGGAGCCGGAGCTTGCGCATCAGCGCAAAGCTCGTCGCGTCCACGAACGAGTACGGGCGCTCGTCGTGGGCCCGGAGCCAGGCCCAGGCCTCGTCCTCGAGGCCGGCGTCGATCTGCTCGAGCACGATGTTCTCGGCACCGACGACGCGGTCGCGCCAGCGCATGGCGACGCCGTGGCCGGCCCGCCGCCGGAGGTACGTCCACGTCTCTGCGACGACAGCAGAGGAGGTCACGAGCCGGCTCAGGTCGTGCGCGGCCTCGAGAGCGACAGCAGTCGAGTGGTGGGAGTCCCGCGCAAGTCGCTGGGCGATCCAGAAGGAGCTGTCGACGAAGATCACGACTCGGCGTCGAGTGGCCCGTAGAGCTCCGTGTCGATGTCTGCGGGCTCGATCTCGGTGGGCTCCTGCGAGAGCTCGCCGATCCAGCGAAGTCCCCTCTCGCCGGGCGGGGACGCCGGCAGCTCCCGCTCGACGCACTCGCGGACGAGCGCGCTCTTCGACATCCGGCGGGCCGCCGCCTCGCGCGCGAGGCGGTCGTCGAGCTCGGGGTCGATCACGACCTGGATTCGTCGCATCCGCGCCATGGTTACACACTATCCCTCATGAGTGTGTAATGCAAGCGCCACAACCCCGCCGCGTGATCGATTTCACTCATGGAGGCGCCCGGGTGCAGCGGTTGAATCCGGGGCCGTGGCTCGGCCGAGCGCAGGGTTCCGGTGGCTCGTCGCGGCGACGGCGCTCGCCGCGTGGGCGCTCGTCGCGGTCGGCGGGCTCGTCCGCGTGTCGAAGTCCGGGCTCGGTTGCCCCGACTGGCCGCTCTGCGACGGACGCGTCGTCCCGGAGGGGCAGAAGGAGCCGATCATCGAGTTCTCCCACCGCTTCACGGCCGCAACCGTCGTCGTGCTGCTCCTGCTCTCCACGATCTGGGCCTTCCGCCGCTACCGGGGGCGGCGCGACGTGACGTGGGTGCTCGCAGCCGCGCTCGCGCTCGTGCCGGCGCAGGCCGTGCTCGGTGCGATCGTCGTCTGGCTCGAGCTGCCGGGAGAGGTCGTCGGCGTCCACTTCATGGTCGGCCTCGTCTTCCTCGGGCTGTGCGTGTTCTCGGCTGCGGCGGCGTGGCGTGGCGACGCCGACGTCGCCGCCTCGTACCGGTCCGTTGCCATCGCGGCCGCGGTCGCCGGTCTCCTGCTCGTCTCGCTCGGCGCGAGCGTCGTCGCGACCGACGCGATGCACGGCTGCGGCCAGGAGTGGCCCGCCTGTGACGGCGGGGTCGCGGGAGACGATCGCTTCGGCGTGCTCCAGGCGCTGCACCGGACCGCCGGCTACGTCGTCTTCGGCCTCGCGATCGCGCTCTTCGTCCTCGCTCTCCGCCGGCGAGGGCCGCTGCTCCCGGGGATCGCGCCGGCGATCTTCGCCGCGCTGCAGATCCCCTTCGGGGTCGGCATCGTGCTGGCCGCGCACGGCTCCGGCTGGCACGACGTCTTCCGCGTCCTCCACGTGGCCGGCTCGGGGGCGGTCTGGGCGTCGCTCGTCGTCGTGTTCGCGGTGGTGATGACGCCCGCCGTGAGCGGGGAACCTGCCGCCGAGGCGCTCGGTGCTGCCGTTCCCTCCCCGGTCCCGGTGCCCGCGCCGTGACCCGGGGCCGGATCGCGCTCGTCGTCGTCGCGCTCGTCGCGGCCGTCGCGCTGCCGGCCGTCGTCGCCGCCGCGCTGCTCGAGGACCGGGGTGGAGCGGGCGTCGTGGAGGGAACGATCTGGGTCGCGAACGAGGGCGCGGACTCCATCACCGCGATCGACGCCGAGACGCACGAGGTCGTCACGGTCGTCCGCGGGATCGCCGCGCCCCACAACGTCCAGGTCACCCCCGACGGACGGGTCGTCTGGCTGACCGCCACCACGGAGGGAGCCGCCGCGGCGATCGACGCCGACACGCAGGAGGTCGTCGAGCTCGCGGACGTCGGCACGACCCCCGCGCACGTGGTCCTCTCTCCAGACGGCTCCCGCGCGTTCGTCGCAGTCGCAGGCGAGGACCGGGTCGCCGTCGTGGAAGCCGGGGACGGCAGGCCGATGCGCGTGATCCCGAGCGGGCAGTACCCCCACGGCCTCCGGCCCACCCCGGACGGCAGGCTCGTCGTCGTCGCCAACCTCGAGAGCGATACCGTCGGGATCCTCGACGCTCGCCGCCTCCGCCTCATCGAGGAGGTCCCGGTGGGCGACGAGCCCGTCCAGGTGGCCGTCTCCCCCGACTCGCGCTTCGCCTACGTGTCCCTCAGCGGGGACGACGCGGTGGCGAAGATCGACCTCCGCACGCGCCGGGTCGTCGGGCGCGCGGACGTCTGCGACCGCCCGATCCAGCTCTACCCGACGCCCGATGGGCGGACCGTCCTCGTCGCGTGCCAGGGCAGCCCGGAGCGGCCGAGCGACGAGGTCGCGCTCGTGGACACGGAGTCGATGACGACAACGGACACGATCACGGCGAGCGAGGGAGCGCACGGCGTCGTCGTCGAGCCGTCCGGCCGGCACGCGTACGTGACCACCGTCGACGCGGGCGAGGTCGTGGTCATCGACCTCGCGACACGCACCGTCGTGGACCGCATCCCGGTCGGCGGGCGGCCGAACGGCATCACCTTCTCGCCGCTCCGCCAGCCGCACGCCCGCGGGGCGGCGAACATGCGGAGCCCGCGGGAGGTGGTCGTCCACCTCGGCGGCCGCACCGACGGCTCGAGCGGCGGCGGCCACCAGCACTGACGCGCGCGGCCTACATGCGCTCGATCAGCGCCCGGCCGAAGGCCGAGCAGGAGATCTCGTTCGCGCCCTCCATGAGGCGCGCGAAGTCGTACGTCACCTGCTTGTCGGAGATCGCCGCCTCCATCGAGGAGACGATGAGGGCCGCGGCCTCCTTCCAGCCCAGGTGCCGGAGCATCATCTCCGCCGAGAGGATGATGGAGCCCGGGTTCACCTTGTCCTGACCCGCGTACTTCGGCGCGGTGCCGTGCGTCGCCTCGAACATCGCGACGTCGTCGGACATGTTCGCGCCGGGCGCGATGCCGATGCCTCCCACCTGGGCGGCGAGCGCGTCGGAGATGTAGTCGCCGTTCAGGTTCAGCGTGGCGATCACGTCGTACTCCGCCGGCCGCAGGAGGATCTGCTGGAGGAACGCGTCCGCGATGACGTCCTTGACGACGATCGCCTCGCCCGTCCGCGGGCTCGGGAAGCTCAGCCACGGCCCGCCGTCGAGCGGCGTCGCGCCGAACTCGGCGGCCGCGAGGCCGTAGCCCCAGTCGCGGAAGGCACCCTCGGTG
>CAZMUG010000035.1:0-19186 GCA_964569165.1 uncultured Gaiellales bacterium | reverse complement strand
GGGGGAACGCAATGACGCTCGAGGTCACGCTGGCCGAGCGGCCCTGAGCACACGCGGCCGGCAGCGTCGGCGTCCCGTGGGAGCGCACACACCGCTGGAAGCGGCACCACGTGCCGGAAGACGCGTCAGGAGGGCGTGACGCGGTAGGCGTCGAAGACGGCCTCCAGGTTTCGGAGCGCCGTCAGGAGCGAACGCAGCTCCTTTACGTCACCGACCTCCGCCGTGTACCAGTTCCGCGCCATGCCGTCCTCCACGACCCCGCCGTAGGAGACGATGTTCGCCCCGTGCTCCGCGAACGTCCGGGCGACGTCCTCCAGCAGGCGTGACCGATCCCAGGCGTCCACCGCAATCTGGACGAGGAAGCCCGCGGATGCGCCCCCCTCCCACTCCACGCTCGTGAACCGCTCGGGGTTACGCTGCAGCGCCTTCACGTTCGGGCAGTCCTCGCGGTGGACGGTGATGCCGCGCCCCATCGAGATGTAGCCGACCACGGAGTCACCGGGGACGGGCGTGCAGCACTTCGCGAGCCTCACGAGCACGTCCTCGACCCCGGGGACGTTGATCCCGACCCGGTCGCTCGAGACCGCGCTCCTGGCGCGGGACGGCTTCGTCGTCACGATGGGCTCCGCGACCGCCTCGTCCGTCTTGAGGCGCTGGATCACCTTGTTGACGATCTGCGCGGGAGGAAGCTTCCCCGCGCCGAGCGCGATGTAGAAGTCCTCGGCCTTCTTGAAGCCGGTCTCGCGGATGACCTGTGCGAGGACGCTCGACCCCTGGAGCTTGCGGTACGGGAGCTTCTGCGCCTTGAGCGCGTTGTCGAGGATCTCCCTGCCCTTGGCCTCCGTCTCTCCCCGCGTCTCCCGCTGGTACCACTGCCTGATGCGGTTTCTGGCGCGGGACGACTTCACGACCGCGAGCCAGTCGCGGGACGGGCCGCGGCCAGACTTGCTCGTCAGGATCTCGACGAAGTCGCCGCTCGCGAGCCGGTAGTGGAGCGGGACGATGCGCCCGTTCACCCTGGCGCCGACCGTCCGGTGGCCGACGTCCGTGTGCACCGCGTACGCGAAGTCGATCGGCGTCGCTCCCGACGGCAGCACCTTCACCTCGCCCTTCGGCGTGAACACGTAGACCTCGTCGTCGAAGAGGTCGGTACGGAGGCTGCGCATGTACTCGCCGGGGTCCTGCTCGTCCGCCTGCCAGTCCATGAGCGACTTCACCCACGTCAGCCACTCGTCGTCGGCCTTCGAGGTCCGTCCGCGCTTGTAGAGCCAGTGCGCTGCGACGCCGTACTCGGCCTCCTCGTGCATCTCCCGCGTCCGCACCTGGATCTCGAGCGGCTTGCCCTCCGGCCCGATCACGGTCGTGTGCAGCGAGCGGTAGCGGTTGAGCTTCGGCATCGCGATGAAGTCCTTGAACCGGCCCGGCATCGGCTTCCACAGCGAATGGACGAGCCCGAGCGCCGCGTAGCAGTCGCGTATGCCCTCCTCCCCGGCGTGCTCGCAGATGACGCGGAGCGCGGTGAGGTCGTAGATCTCGTTGAACTCGCGGCCGCGCTTGGCCATCTTGTCGTAGATGGAGTACAGGTGCTTCGCGCGCCCGGTGATCTCGGCAGGGACGTCGGCCTTCTCGAGCTCGAGCTCGAGGATCGCCCCGGCGGTCGCGGCCTGCGCCTCGCGGTCGGCCTTCTGGTCGGCGACCATCGCCTTGATCTCCGTGTACTTCCGCGGGTGGAGCGTCTGGAACGCGAGGTCCTCGAGCTCCCACTTGAGCGCGTGGATGCCGAGCCGGTGGGCGAGCGGCGCGTACACCTCCAGTGTCTCGCGCGCCTTCTGGGCCTGCTTCTGGCGGCCCAGGTACTCGATCGTGCGCATGTTGTGGAGACGATCCGCGAGCTTGATGAGGATGACGCGGACGTCCTGCGCCATCGCGACGATCATCTTGCGGTAGTTCTCGGCCTCGGCCTGCTCACGGCTCTGGAAGCTGATGCGCGAGAGCTTCGTCACGCCCTCGACGAGCTGGGCGATCTCGGGCCCGAACTCGGCCCGGAGCTCCTCCGGGTCCATGCCCGTGTCCTCGACGACGTCGTGCAGCAGGGCGGCGGCGATCGCCTGCTCGTCGAGGTGGAGCTCGGCGCAGATCCGCGCGACCCCGAGCGGATGGTGGATGAACTCCTCGCCGGAGCGGCGCGTCTGGCCCGCGTGGGACCGCTCGGCAACCTCGAAGGCGCGCCGGAGGAGCTCCCGGTCGACGTCCGGGTTGTACGCCACGACCTCGGCGATGAGCTCTTCGACCAGGTCGTCGTGGTGCCGTTTTGCGTCGAGGACGCTCATCTACCCAGTCTACTCAGCGCATTCCGGATCCCCTCCGCGGGCGGCAGGAGCCGGACGTGCGGCGCCGAACTGCGTTCACCCATGCGCAGAGTCCGCAGCTGGCTCCGCCAGCGAGCCGCGCGGCGCCTCGCGATCGCCATGCGCGACGCGCTGGTCCCGTCCCGTCCGGGTCTCGGCTGAGCTAGGCGGCACGCGGGAGCTCGAGCTCGCCGAGGAGGGCGCGAAAGGACTCCGATTCGAGGAGCTGCGTCCTCCGCGCGGATCCCGCCCGGAGCCCGAGCTCGTCGAACACGCGGCGGGCATCGGGCGTCCACGCGTCCTCACCCCGGCGCCACAGGTCCGCGAACCGGGCCCGGAGCGCCTCGTAGCCGGCCGGCGTCTCGAAGAGCCTCCGCACGACGAGCTGTGGGGCGATGGTCCCGTTCCAGCGGTTCTCCTCGAGCCGGCACACGACGTCGAACAGGGACCCGGTACGCAACCGGTCGAGCTGGCGCCCGAGACCGAAGGCGATCGCGCTGCCGCCGTCCCTCCCGTGCTGCCGGACCCTGAACCGGAGGTGCTTCCCGTCCCCCACGGTGGAGGGCGAGAGCGCCTCCGCGGCCGGGACGAGCAGGGTGACGCCGGGGTTGCCGAGGCCGAACGGCGCGAGCCGGTGGAGCTCCTGGGCGAGCTCGAGCGTGAGGTCGGGCGCCGACACCACCGCGTCCACGACGGTGACGTCGTGGAGGTCGTCCTCGCTCAGCTCTGCGTCGGCATGCGCGGCGAAGGCCTCGGCGAAGGCCTCGAGCTGCGTCGGCTCGATCGCGAGCCCCGCCGCGGCGCGGTGGCCCCCGAACCGCTCCAGGTGCGCCGCACAGGCCGCGAGCGCACCGTGGAGGTCGAACCGCGGGATCGAGCGTCCGGAGCCCTTCCAGCCCTCACGCGATCCGGTGACGAGGACGACGGGCCTCCCGAAACGCTCGACGAGCCGGGAGGCGACGATGCCGATCACGCCCTCGTGCCAGTCCTCGCTCCAGAGGACGTACCCCCGCCTCCTCCGCTCCGGCTCGCGCATCGACTCGACGAGCTCCGTCGCCTCGCGCAGGATGCGATCCTCGACGGCCTGCCGGTCGCGGTTGAGCTCCTCGAGCCGCCCGGCCAGGAGGCGCGCCTCGTGCGGGTCCTCGCTGAGCACGAGCTCGAGAGCGAGGTCCGGGCGCCCGAGCCGCCCCGCGGCGTTGATGCGCGGGGCGAGGCGGAACCCGACGGCGCCAGCATCGACGGCTGCCGGATCGACGCGCGCGGACTGCATCAGCGCCTGCAGGCCCGGCCTGCGGGTGCAGGCGAGCGCCCGCAGGCCCGCGGACGCGAGCGCGCGGTTCTCGTCCAGGAGCGGTACGACGTCCGCGATCGTCGCGAGCGCGACGAGGTCGAGGTGCCGCTGCAGCGACGGATGGCCAGCTCCCAGCAGCGCCTCCCCGAGCTTGTAGACCACGCCGGTCCCGCAGAGCTCCGGAAACGGGTACGAGAACGGGCGCGTCGCGACGACCGGGCAGTCGGGAAGCCTGTCCGCCGGCCGGTGGTGGTCGGTGACCACGACCTCGAGCCCGCGTGCCTTCGCCTCCGCGACCTCCTCGACGGCGGTGATCCCGCAGTCCACCGTGAGGACGAGGCCGACGCCGTCGTCCGCAAGGCGCCCGAGCGTGTCGCGCGAGAGCCCGTAGCCCTCCTCGAAGCGGCTCGGAAGGTGCCACGACACGTCCGCGCCGAGCTCCCGCAGGAGCAGCACCGCGAGCGCGGTCGCGCAGATCCCGTCCACGTCGTAGTCCCCGTGGACGCAGATGCGGGTGCCCGAGTCGATCGCCGCGCGAATGCGCTCGACCGCGATCGCCATGTCGCCGAGCAGCAGCGGGTCGTGGGCGGGCAGCTCCGCGTCGAGGAACCTCCGCGCGGCTTCCGGGCTGGCGTGACCGCGCCGGACGAGGACGGACGCGGTCACCTCGGAGACGCCGAGCTCCTCCGCGAGCGCGGACACCGCACGCGGGTCGGCCGGGGCGATCGTCCATGTTCCCGTCACGCGAGTGACGGTACGGAGGGAGCCGGACGGCGTCCGGCAGGGACGCCTATTCGCCCCGGCGCCGGCGCACGGAGTCGTGGACGACCTTCACCCAGAGCAGGACGATCCCGACCGTCGCGCCGAGCACGACGACCGCGAGCGGCGTCACGAACGCCATCTCCTCGAGCGTGTACTTGGTGACCGCTGCACCGACGAGCCAGATCGCGAGGATCGCCGCCGCCATCACTGCCCAGAGCCTCCGGCCGTGCATGTCGGGGAGCCTAGATACCCTGGCCGGGATGCTCGTGGCCAACTACCGCTCGGGGGACGACTTCGTCGTCGAGTTCCTGGGGCACCGGTTCGAGTTCAGCGCCGAGGACTTCGAGGAGCGAGTCACCGGCGCGGCGGTCCGGCTCGGCCTCGTCGCCTCGAACGAGCTCGACGAGGGGGAGGTTGGCGACCTCGTGGAGCTCGCCGCGGACGGGCGCATCGCCGACCCGCGCAGCGGCCTCGGGCTGTATCTCGTCCGGCACTGGGAGCGCATCTCCCTCGTGGACGGGGAGTCGCTCGTGTACTGGCTCCGCAAGCTCGTCTTCCGTGGGGCGTGGCTCGACCACCGGGTCAAGGAGGGCCTGCTCGACGTGTCCTGGGTGGACGACACGGGTGACTTCGGGTACGCGGAGCCCCAGGGGGGACGCGTGCTTCTCGAGCTGGCACCCGTGCCCTCCTGGCACGAGCTCCAGTACCGGAGCTGAGGTAGTCGCGCAGGGCGCCTCGGCGCCGTGTGCGCGGGTCAGCTGCGGTGCGGCGCCGAAGCGCCGCACCAGGCGCCGCACCTAGCGCCCGGCGAGGTCCTCCGCCGTGAAGCCGAACGGCCGCTCGGGGTCCGGCGCCGAGACCTCGATCGAGCGCACGACCCCGACCGGCACGATCGTCAGCCGGGGCTCCCGGCCATCCTCTCCGTGGGGCCTGAACGAGAAGAAGCCGAAGCCGGGCTCGGCAGTCATGGACTCGACCGAGTGCAGCGAGCCGTCGGCGAGCTGGATGCGCACCTCTGCCTGCGGGAGGCCGTTCTCCGACGCGAACGAGGCGACGATGCGCGTCACGCGCGCGATGAACTCGTCGAGCGGGCCTGCGACACCCGGCGTCCAGAGGTGGGTGGACACGTCAGAAGAGCCCGTCCGCCGGCGCGTCGGCGCCGATGTGCGCGCGGCCGAGCGCCGTGATCACGCGCCCGCGCGGCGTCCTCTGGAGGAAGCCGAGCTGGAGCAGGTACGGCTCGTACACGTCCTCGATCGTGTCCGGCTCCTCGCCGAGCGAGACCGCGATCGTCGAGAGCCCGACCGGCCCGCCGCCGAACTTGACGGCGATCGTCTCCAGGAGCTCGCGGTCGGTGCGCTCGAGGCCGAGCCCGTCCACCTCCAGCAGCTCGAGGGCCTCGCGCGCAACGCCGAGCGTGACGGCACCGGCGTGGCGCACCTCGGCGAAGTCGCGTACGCGCCGGAGGATCCGGTTCGCGACACGCGGTGTCCCTCGCGCCCGTTGCGCGATCTCCTCGGCGGCGAGGTCGTCGACCTCCACGCCCAGGATCCCCGCGGACCGGCGCACGATCGTCCCCAGCTCGCCCGCGTCGTAGTACCCGAGCCGGAAGGTCATTCCGAACCGGTCGCGGAGCGGCGTCGTGAGGAGGCCGGTGCGCGTGGTCGCGCCGACGAGCGTGAACGGGGGCAGATCGATGGTCAGCGTCCGCGCACCCGCGCCCTGGCCGACCACGATGTCGAGCCGGAAGTCCTCGAGCGCCGGGTACAGGATCTCCTCGATCGCGCGGTTCACGCGGTGGATCTCGTCGACGAAGAGGACGTCCCTCGGCTCGAGCCCCGTGAGGATCGCCGCCATGTCGCCCTTGCGCTCGAGCGCGGGGCCGGCGACGGTGCGCAGGCCGACGCCGAGCTCCTCGCGCACGATCGTCGCGAGCGTCGTCTTCCCGAGGCCCGGAGGACCGACGAGCAGGACGTGGTCGAGCGCATCGCCGCGGCCGCGGGCCGCCTCGAGCGCGATCGAGAGCTGCTCCTTCACCCGCTCCTGGCCAACGAACTCGTCGAGCCGGCGCGGGCGCAGCGTCCGCTCGACCTCCTCGTCGCCCTCGCGGAGCACGGGAGCGAGGAACTGGCTGCTCACGCCGCGCTCCGGAGCGCCTCGCGCACGCGCTCCTCCGGCGGGAGGCCGGGATCGACGCCGGCGAGCGCCCGCTCCGCCTCGACCACCGAGTAGCCGAGCTCGACGAGCGCCTCGCGAGCCACGAGCTCGCGCGGAGCGCCGGCGTCGGCTCCGGCCACGAGCGCGTCCGCGACCGAGCCCTTGAGCTCGAGCACGATGCGCTCGGCGGTCTTCTTCCCGATTCCCGGGATTGCCTGGAACCGCGCGGAGTCGCCGAGCGCGATCGCGCTCAGGAGGTCCGACGGTGGTGCGCTGGAGACGACGGCGAGCGCCACCTTCGGGCCGATCCCGCTTACGCCGAGGAGGCGAACGAAGAGCTCGCGCTCGGCGCCGTCGGCGAAGCCGTACAGCTGGAGCGTGTCCTCGCGCACGTGCAGGTACGTCTCGACCGTCACCTCCCGGGAGCCGTCCGCCCGGCCGAGAGCGCTCGGCGTCGCCGCCACGAGGTATCCGACCCCGCCGACGTCGAGGACGAGCCCCTCCGCGGTGCGGCCTGCCGGCGTGCCACGCAGGCGCGAGATCACCCCGTCGCCTCCAGGAGTCGGGGCGGCGCGAGCGCGTGGCAGATCGCGACCGCCAGCGCATCCGCCTCGTGCGAGGTGGCGGGCTCGGCGTCGAGGCCCAGGACGAGCCTCACCATCCGGGCCATCTGCGCCTTCTCGGCGCGCCCGTAGCCGCAGACCGCCTGCTTCACGTGGGCGGGGGCGTACTCGATGCAGTCGACCCCGGCGGACGCGGCCGCGACGAGAACGGCGCCTCGCGCCTGCCCGACGGAGAGCGCGATGCGGGCGTCGGCACCCACGTAGGACTCCTCGATGGCGACGGCGTCCGGCTCGTGCTCCGCAACGAGCTCCCTGACGCCCTCGAAGATCGTCAGGAGCCTGCCGTCGAGCCGCTCCCGCGCGGACGTCCGCCAGCAGCCCGAGCCCGCCGCCCGCAGGCGCCCGTCGCTTCCGTGGACGATCCCGTACCCGCACGCAGCCGTCCCTGGGTCGATGCCGAGGACTTTCACGTAGGGAAGGTATTCGCGCTTCCGGACGTTCTCCCTCGGCCTCCGGCCGGGCCCGGCCGCGCTAGGACGTGCAGTTCGCGGTCGTCCAGGCGCTCAGCCTGTCGCTCGCGGCCCGCACCTCGGGCGTGCCCACCAACTTGGACGCCTTCTCCAGCGCCTTGATCTGGGCCGCGCTCGGAACCTGGCCGGGCTTGACGTCGAGGTCCTTGAGCTCGTTGAGGAAGGCGCCGTACGCGCTCGCGAGCGTCTGTACGTCGTCCTTGATCTCGTCCGGCACCTCGTCCGCGTACTTGGCGAATGCCTCGATGTCTCCGGAGACGTCCTGGCCGCTGCCGGCGGCGCCGATCGCCGCGCTCAGGCCGACGTACGCCTTGACCAGGTTCTGGCAGTCCTCGGAGGCCCAGTTGAAGGTCTCGTCGGTGTCCGTGTCCGTGTCCGTGTCGGCGTCGGTAGTCGTCTCGTCGGTCGCCGTGTCCTCGGTGACGGTCTCCGTGGTCGTCGTCGTGTCGCTCGAGGCCGAGTCGTCGCCTCCCCCGCAGCCGGTGACGGCGACCAGCGCCAGGGCGACGACCAGGACGGAGACCCAACGGAGCATGGCCCGCCGACCCTAACAGGTCGTCAGGCGAGATGCTGCGAGAAGAAGCCGACGATCGCGTCGTAGCAGCGGACGCGGTTCGCCAGCTTCAGCACGTCGTGGCCCTCGTCCTCGAAGACGAGGTAGTCGACCTCGCGCCCGAGCCCCCGCAGCTCCTCGACGACGTCCCGCGACTCGCGCTCGACGACGCGCGGATCGTTCTGTCCCTGGATGACGAGGAGCGGGCACGAGATCCCGGCGATGTGCGTCCTCGGCGAGCGCTCCACCAGGAAGTCCCGATCCCGCTCCGGGTCGCCCACGGCCAGCGCGAAGTACGGCTTCCACGTCTCCGGCAGGCGGTCCATGAACGTGAGCAGGTCGTACGGCCCGAACATGTCCACGGCAGCCCCCCACAGCTCGGGGTGCCGAGCCGCGAGCGTGAGTGTCATGTAGCCGCCGTAGGAGCGGCCGACGACTCCCGCCCGGGACGTGTCCACGCGGCCGTCCCGCGAGAGCACCTCCGTCATCGCGTGGACGTGGTCGAGGCGGTCCTGCCCGCCCCAGTCGCGGTCGACCCGTTTCGCGTACTCCAGGCCGTAGCCGGTCGAGCCCCGGACGTTCGGCACGAACACCGCGAAGCCCTCGAGCGTGAGGATCTGGATCAGCGGCATCGAGAACCAGGCGAAGTTCGGCTGCTCCTGGCTCTGCGGCCCGCCGTGCACGTAGTAGGCGAGCGGGCGCGGCCCGGTGAAGCCGAGCTCAGGCGACGGCAGGTAGAGCCGCGCGGACACCCGCAGCCCGTCGTGGGACGTGAAGGACGCGTCCTCCCCCGGCGAGAGGAGCTCCGGCTCGAGCCCGAGCACCCGCTCGCGCGTGAGGCGCCGCACCTGCGCCGTGGCGGGCTCGGCGGAGAGGACGAACAGCTGCGTCGGGTCCGTGGCGGTGCAGAACGAGACCGCGAAGCGGTCCGACTCCGGATCGTGGTCGAGCCCGTGCAGGACGCCGCCCGCGAGTTCACCCTGCCCCACGAGGACGCGCTCCGCCGTGAACGCCCGGGCCGGCTCGTCGAAGTACCCGTCGTACGCCCACGAGCACCCGTCGATGTTGAAGACGACGACGAACCTGTCGCCCTCGAGGTGCTCGAAGCGGTCGAGCTCGCCGGCGCCCTCGTGCTCGAGCCCCGTCAGCGACACGGGCTCGATCACGCCCGGCTGCGCGAGGTCGAGGTAGCCGAGCGTCCCGGTGTCCTCGAACAGGGTCGTCGTCAGGAGCATGCCGGCACCGCTCGCGGTGCCGTGCCCGTGCCCGATACCCGAGAGGACGACGTCGGCGCCCGGCTCGCGCTCGTCGATCGGCGTGCCGAACAGCATCCGCCGCTCGCCCTCGCCGACCACCTCGTACAGGACGACGTCACCGGCCGTGTAGCCGTCAGAGATGACCACCCGGGAGTGGTCGGGTGTCCAGGCCGCGACGAACGCGCCGTAGGGGCTCTCCCACAGCGTCCGCGCCTCCCGCGAGGCGAGGTCGACACGGACCGCCGAGATCAGGGCCTCCTCGCGCGACTCCATGGCGAGGTACGCGACATCCGTCTCGTCGTCCACGTCCACGAGGTGCGAGCGCCCGCCCGCGAAGGCGTCGGACAGCGGCTCGGGGAAGCCGCCGGCGAGCGGCAGGACGTGCGGGACGTAGTTCTCGTCCCCGTCCGAGTCGATCATGACGAGGATCTGCCCGAGCTCCGGGAGCACGTGGAAGAGGTGACCGCCGAGGAGCTCCGGGTTCTGGAGCGCGATCTGCGGCGGCAGCAGCGGCTCGGGGACGCCCCCCGTGTCGTCCATCGCGTACAGGCTCAGCCGGCCCGAGAGATTCGAGCAGAAGACGATGCGGCCGCCGACGAGCTGCGGCTCGACGAAGACGCGCGCCGACAGGAGCGACTCGATTCGCTTCGCTCTCAGGCCCGAGGAGTGCGCCGACACGACCGCCACGATCGGCTAGGAGGCTACCGACTCGAGCACCGCTTCGGGGATGTCGAAGTTCGCGTACACGTCCTGGACGTCGTCCTGGTCCTCGAGACCCTCGACGAGGCGGACGACCTTCCTCGCCGTCGCCTCGTCCGCGATCGAGACGGTCACCTTGGGGACCATGGCGAGCGCCGCGGACTCGACGCGGAACCCGGCCGCCTCGAGCGCCTCACGCACGGGGACGAGCTTCTCCGGAGGCGCGGAGACCTCGAAGGTCGAGCCGTCGAGCGTCACGTCGTCCGCTCCCGCCTCGGCCGCCTCCAGGAACAGCGCCTCCTCGTCGGCGCCGTCGGAGCCGACGAGCACGACCCCCGTCCGCTCGAACTGCCAGGCGACCGCGCCCGTCGTCCCGAGGTTGCCTCCGTGCTTGGCGAAGAGGTGCCTCACCTCGGAGGCCGTGCGGTTCCGGTTGTCGGTCAGCGCCTCGACGAGGACGGCGACGCCCTCGGGGCCGTAGCCCTCGTAGACCACGACCTCGAAGCTCGTCCCCTCGGAGTCCGCGCCCGAGCCCTTCGCGATCGCGCGCTCGATGTTGTCCTTCGGCATCGAGTAGGAGCGCGCCTTCTCGATGGCGTTCTGAAGGGCGAGGTTTCCCGCGGGATCGGGCCCTCCCTCCTTCGCCGCCACGATGATCGCCTTCGAGAGCTTCGAGAAGAGCTTGCCTCGCTTCGCGTCGGCCGCGCCCTTCTTGTGCTTGATCGAGCTCCACTTGCTATGCCCGGACACGCTGCTCCTCTCGGACGAGCTCCAGGAAGAGATCGTGGACGCGAAGGTCGTCGGTCAGCTCGGGATGGAACGTCGCGAGCAGGAGGCGGCCGTCGCGCACGAGCACGGGCTCGCCGTCGAGCGACCCGAGCACCTCCACCTCGGCGCCGAGGTCGATGATCCGCGGCGCGCGAATGAAGACCCCGCGGAGCGGGGCATCGTCGTCGCGCAGCCGGACGTCCGCCTCGAAGCTCTTCACCTGGCGGCCGTACGCGTTGCGCTCGACCCCGACGTCGGCGAGGCCGAGGTGCTCCCGGTCCAGGACGATGGCGCCGGCACAGGTGCCGAGCACCGGCTGCGCGAAGGAGCGGAGCGCGTCGTCGAGCCCGTACGACTCCGCGAGCAGGACGATCGCGGTCGACTCGCCGCCCGGGATGACGAGCCCGTCGAGCCCGTCGAGGTCCGCCGGCAGGCGAACCTCCACGACGTCGGCCCCCAGGGTACGGAGCGCGCCGGCATGCTCACGGAACGCGCCCTGCAGGGCGAGCACGCCGATGCGCAGCGTCCGCTCCATTCGGGGAGCTACCAGCCGCGGACTTCGAGCCGCTCCGCCTCGGGGAGCGAGCTCGCGGAGATCCCCACCATCGGCTGGCCGAGACCCGTCGAGACGTCGGCGAGGACCCTGGCGTCGTCGAAGTGCGTCGTCGCCTCGACGATCGCGCGCGCGCGCCGCGAGACGTCCTCCACGTACCCGTCGAGGTCCTCGAGGGGGTCTCGACCGGACTTGAAGATCCCCGAGCCGACGAACACGCCGTCGGCGCCGAGCTGCATGCACAGGGAGGCATCGGCGGGCGTCGCGATCCCTCCGGCCGTGAAGGTGACGACCGGGAGCCGCCCGTTCTCGGCGACCCAGCGGACGAGCTCGTACGGAGCCCGGTGCTCCTTCGCCGCGGAGTAGAGCTCGTCGTCGCGCATGGCCTGGAGCTGGCGGATGGCGCCGAAGACGGCGCGCATGTGGGTGACCGCGTTGACGATGTCGCCGGTCCCGGCCTCGCCCTTGGTCCGGATCATCGCCGCGCCCTCGGAGACACGGCGGAGCGCCTCGCCCAGGTTCGTGGCGCCGCAGACGAAGGGGACGGTGAAGGCCCACTTGTCCACGTGGTGTGCGAGGTCCGCGGGCGTGAGCACCTCGGACTCGTCGATGTAGTCCACCTCGAGCGCCTGCAGGATCTGCGCCTCGGCGAAGTGCCCGATGCGGCACTTCGCCAACACCGGGATCGAGACGGCCTCCTGGATCTCCCGAATCTTCTCCGGATCCGACATCCGGGCGACGCCGCCGTCGCGGCGGATGTCCGCCGGGACGCGCTCGAGCGCCATCACCGCGCACGCTCCGGCGCTCTCCGCGATGCGAGCCTGCTCGGCGTCGACGACGTCCATGATCACGCCGCCCTTGAGCATCTCGGCGAGGCCCGTCTTCACCCGCAGCGTCCCGTACTCGGCCACGTCCCCAGTCTAGCCGCGCGCCGGGGGCCGGAAGCACCTCGAGTGGGTTCCACAGGCCTGTGGATGCAGTGAGACAGTTCGCCCAAATTGCGGGTCTCGCAGTGTGGAAATCCCCTGGACAACCTCGCGTCCGTCCGGGCGATGTGAAACAGATACCGGCGATCGGCGCGACTCCTCTCCCCACAGGCGCATCCCGCCTGGCCCGAAGTTGCGCCGCCTCGAGCGAGGGGCCCGCCCACCCGGGCCTCTCGCGCTGCGCGAAGCCGGCCCCGCTGCGGTCCGGCCTCCCCGCCACCGCAGTCGGCCCGGGCCGTCTTCGTCGCTCCGATCGTCGTGCGCTCAGCTGCCGTAGCGCCTGGGCGGCGCCCACCACTGGCCCAGCCAGCGGTCGAGCTCCGGTGGCTCGAAGAACCCAGCCGCAGCCTCCGGGTAGTTCGTGAGCTCCCCGAAGACGACCCGCTCCGGAAGGCAGTAGAGATCGACGCGCACGAAGTCCGTCTCCGCACCCAGCGCAGCCGCGATCTCGATCATCTCGGCAAGCTGGCCCGGCCGCTCGGTGTCGCCTCCGTGCGGATACTTCGCCGACTTGGCGTCCAGCCGCTCCCAGCTCGGCGTGTACAGGCTGCGGGCGTGCACATCGAAGCGATTCGAGTCCACCTGGACCATGCGGACACGGCCGTGGAAGACGAAGAACTTGAAGTCACGCGGAACCTCGCCTCCATCCTCGAGCAGCTGCTCGACGAGGATCCTCCGCGGCAGGTCACGGTAGGCCCACTCCCTCCATGCGTAGGTTCGCGCGTCCCTCTCGTAGTCGCGGGACACCCAGTCCCGGGCGA
Organism: uncultured Gaiellales bacterium; assembly: GCA_964569165.1. Lineage (GTDB taxonomy): Bacteria > Actinomycetota > Thermoleophilia > Gaiellales > Gaiellaceae > GMQP-bins7. The sequence continues at coordinate 5,956 of CAZMUG010000035.1, read as the reverse complement.
GACCGATCAGCCGGTCCCAGCAGACACGTTCCGGCCTCACGAGCGACTGCGCCCAGCGCGCCGGCGGCACGGGAAGCTCGCGCTCGAACGGGGCGAAGTCCGCGACGACGACGACTGCTCCGGAGGCGTGCGTCGGCTTGAGCACGAACTCCCGCGGGATCTCTGCCTGCACGAGCGTCTCGGGGACGTCCGTCACGGCGTACAGCTCGGTCAGCACGCCTGCGCCGACCCTCGCCTCCACGTACGCGCGCACCGCGAGCTTGTCGGCGAACGTCCTCAGCAGTGGTCGCCGGTCCGCGAGCATCTTGTAGCGCACCTTCTCGTTGAACGTAGCCGGCGGAGGCATCCGGGACAGCTCCCGGCGAGCCCGGAGACGATCGCGGGCCGGGGCCAGTGCGCGGCGCCACGCGCGACGCACGTGTCGCGGTCCGCGGCGCATGAGCTGCATCCGTGACCCAGGCATCCCGGACGGGGATTCTCGCTCAGCTCGGCGCGGGCGGTGTCAGACCCGGCGCCGCCAGCGCGCGAACACGTCCTCGACCGCCGGGCGCAGCGAGTGCGGGGCGAGCACGAACAGCCGGTCGCCCGGCTCGATGAGCGTGCTCCCGCGCGGAGGTATCGAGTCGTCTCCGCGCACGACGACCGCCACGATCGCCGTCCGGGGCAGCCCGAGCTCCCGCACCCGGGAGCCCGCGATCGCGTGGTCCCCGGCGACGACGAAGTCCACGAGGTCGAGTTCGCTGCCCTCGTCCACCCTGATCGGGGCAGTCCGCATCGCCGGCGCGGGCACGAGCAGGCCGAGCCGGCCCGCGACCCGCTCGAGCGTGGCCCCCTGGACGATCGCCGAGACCACGACGACGAAGAACACGGCGTTGAAGATCGTGCTCGCGTTCTCGACCTCGGACGAGAGCACGAAGGTCGCGAGCACGATCGGCACGGCGCCGCGCAGGCCGGCCCAGCCGAGGAGCAGCTTCTCCCGGCCCGAGAAGTCGCCGAGCACCGTGGACACCCATACCGCGGCCGGCCGGATCACGAGCACGAGCAGGGCCGCGAGCACGAGCCCTGCGACCGCGACACCCGACAGCTCGTGCGGGAAGACGAGCAGCCCGAGGACGACGAAGAGGGCCACCTGGGCCAGGAACGCAAGGCCTTCGTGGAAGCCCACGAGCTGCCGCCGGTAGCGCGACGGCGTGCTCCCGACGGCGAGCCCGACGAGGTAGACGGAGAGGAAGCCGCTGCCTCCCAGGACGTCGGCCGCTCCGAACGAGACCGAGGCCGCGGCGAGCGAGGCGACGGGGGCGAACGGCCCGATCGACGCCGGCAGCCTGGCGAACACCCACGTCGCGGCGAAGGCGAGCACGAGACCGACGGCCAGGCCGATGCCGAGCTGCCGGACGACGAGCAGCGTGAGATCGTCGAGCCCGTACACGCCGGGATCCTCGATCCACGCGATCAGCCCGAGGGTCAGGGCGATGGCCATGGGATCGTTGCCGCCCGACTCAGCCTCGAGCGTCCGGGCAAGGCGCCGCCGGATGTGCGTGAAGCGAAGCGTCGCGAAGACGGCGGCCGCATCGGTGGACGCCACGACTGCCCCGAGCAGGGCCGACTCGAGCCACGTGAGGTCGAAGAGCGCGTGCGCCGCGACGCCGGTCAGGAGCGTCGTGACGACCACGCCGACGGTGCTGAGGAGCGCCGCCGGCACCGCCACGCTCCGCAGCCGGCGCCACGAGGTCTGCAGACCGCCCTCGAAGAGGATCAGGACGAGGCCGACGATCCCGACCGACCGCGCGAGCTCCGCGTCGTCGAAGTCGATCCCACCGGGGCCGTCGGAGCCGAGCAGCATCCCGAGCGCCAGGAAGGCGACGAGGACCGGGACGCCGGTCCGGGCCGCACCGAGCGCCACGAGCGCGCTCGCACACAGCACCGCACCGACGAGGAGAAGGAGGAGCCCCTCGTCCATGCGCCACATCCTTGCGGAGATGGCCCGGGCGCGTCGATCGCGCCCGTAAGCTTGCGTCCATGGTCGCGGCCATGGCGACGATCTCCGGGCCGGCTGCCTCGCTGGCAACGCTGACCGAGCTCTCGGATGACGTCGCCGGCTGGCTTCGCCAGACGAGCGGCTATCGCGGGGTGTTCGTCCTCGTGGACGAGGGCGAGGCGACGTCGAGGCTCATCACGCTCTGGGAGACTCCGGAGGACGAGCTCGCGGCGCGTCGGGCGCGCGGCGCGATGCGCGACCGGCTGCTCGCCATGGCCGGCCTCGAGATCGTCTCGTTCGAGGTGTACGGCGTGCCCGGGCACGAGTACGTCCCCGGCTGAGGCCCGATCAGCTCGCGCGAACGCGCGTCCTCTCGCTCTCCACGTCGAAACGGCCCCCGGCCATTCGACCGGAATCGACTCGAGTTCGGAACACGCATCCCACCATGGGCCCGCCTGGACTCGAACGCCCCTGCTAAGCGGCGATTTCGAGCGGCGAGGTATGCACGGGGGTCTGCACCGGATGAGCACGAACGAGCCCGGCGAGCTCGATCTCCCGGCCGTCGACCATGACGTGCGTGTAGGTGTCGGCCGTGATCGAGAGCTTGCGCTGACCGACGAAGCGGGCGATCTCCGCCCACGAGCGCCCCTGCCGATGCAGGAGGGAGATCCGGCGGTGCCGGAGGTCGTGCGGGCTGAACACGGGAATGCCTGCGGCCCTGCACGACCTGGCGATCGACGTCCGCAGGCGATCGGCGGTGGCACCGGGGAAGAGCGCCGCGGCCGGGTCACGATCCTCCCGCGGCCCCAGCGACGCCTCGAGCGCGTCCGCCAGGACGTCGGGAAGCTCCACCCACAACGCCGCCCTCGTCTTCGTGGTCGACGCCCGCAGCCGAACCCGCCGCGCCGGTTCGTCGTAGTCGCCCACGGTGAGCATGTCGATCGACGACACCCTCGCCCCCGACCAGTCGAGCCACAGGAGCGGCAGCCGGTACGCCGATGCCAGCAGCCGGTACACGGCCTCGACGTGCTCGGCGGTGGGCGGGCTGATCTCCTCGTGCTCCTCGTGCGGCAGCCGGATCGACTTCGCCCTCGCCGGGTTCGGGTCGATCCCGCACTCGTCCAGCACGGCCGCGAGGTACTTCACCGACTTGCGGATCGTCTCGCGGCGCTTGCCGCCGGCTGCGAGCGTGGCGACGAGGTCGGAGACGTCCTTCGTGGCGATCTCGTTCACCGGCCGGGAGCCGAGCACCGGCAGGACGCGGGCGAGTGCCACGCGGTGCAGGATGCGAGTCGACTCGGCGACGTCGACCCGACTCTCGCGCCACGCCGTGCATGCGTCGAGGAGCGTCTGTACGGGCGCCTCCCGGCCTTCGATGTGCAGGTCGGGCATCCGCACCGCCGCAAGCTCCCCGGCGATGTGGTCGCGACGGATCTTCGCCTCGCGCAGCGTGGAGAACGCGCCGCCGTAGCGGGGGGCGCTTTCGCGCCCTCCCGCCCGGTACATCACCCGGTACGACATGCCGCCTGCCTTGCGCGGACGACGGGCGATCCAGGTGCTAGGCATCGTCGCGCCCTCCACGGATCAGGACGAGCGTCGGCCTCGGCTGCTGCTCGAACGGCGTCTCCGGGTACTTCGCATCGAGCTCGTCGGCGAGCTCGCGGAGCTCGTCGAGCCACCGTGTCTCTCGCTCGAGACTACCCATCGCCGATAAGGCCGCAAATGCGAAGGATGAGCCAAAGCAGGAAGCGGAAGTCCCGCCGTTCGATGCCGCAGATGCGGAGGCCCGGATTGAGTCTCTTCCCAACGACCTAGCCGTGCGAGTGCGCTCAGGAGCCTCCCGCAGCTCCTGCCAGACGTCGTCGAGGATGCGCGCTTGCTCAGCGGTCATCGTGACCGACCGCACGCCCGACGAGGGCTCCGTTGCCGTCGTCATGGACGGCCTCCTCTCAGCGCGAAGGCCCCCGAGCAACGCGATTCGGCCGCGCGCCCGGGGGCGCCGCGCATCTTCGCAACGTGCTCGGAAGGAGTGTGGGCCGAATCCACACACCCCGATGATGACACTGGTCGCGGACGGGTTCAAGAGCGCGACCTCAGCCGGTAGGCGCGCTGGCGGCACTTGCTCGAGCAGTAGCGCCCATCCGAACGTGACGGCGTGAACGTGCCGGTACACGACGCACACCGACGATCCGCCCGTGCTCGGCGCCTTCGCTCGCGGGCGCGCTGGAGATCGACTTCGTGCGCGCACCGCTCGCATAGCCCCTCGCGCCACCATCGGTTCGGCCAGGAACTCGCAGCGGGCACGCCGCCCGCATTGAAGATCCCGAACGGCCGCTCGCACGTCCGGCACCAGTCGATGCCCGGCCCGTTACGGTTGCCCAGGGGACCAGTTGGTACCGCACTTGCCGTAACGCTCGTCATCTTGCGCAGGATCACCGAGCGCGCCCACTGGATCTCTGCCCACTCGTCGCCGTGCACCTCGGCCCATGACGTGTCGTCGAGCGGGTTCAGGTCGGGGTGCAGCTCGCGAACCTTTCGAACGAACGCGAGACGGAGCGCGCTCTCGTCGGCCGGCAACTCCGCCAGCCCGAGGATGCGCAGGGGCACCGAATCCGGTGGCTCGTCGAACGTGCCGATCCCGAGCATGTCACCGAAGAAGCTCCCGAAGATGGGGCTCGAGATCACGTCGGCCGCACCCCGGTCTCGACCTTCACGAGCCTGCGGTCTTTCACGCGCGTCGCGAGCGCTCCATGCGTCGATCGCTCGACCAGCTCGAGGTAGTCGGCGACGCGGATCACCGTGCGCGAGTAGCCGGGGATGGCGACCGCCGGGCAGGCGCGCACGATCGCGTCGACGGCTCGGCGCTCCCAGCCGAGCTCGCGCAGGTCGGTCCGGGTCAGCACCGCGTCCGGGTTGCCGAGACGATCGGCCGGCGATGGGCGCTCGCTCACGGTTCGGCTCCGGGCCTGCCGTCAGGGGTGTACGAAGCCGTAGCCTGCCCCCCTATTACTTGAGAGCCGAGAGAGTGAGAGGCTACGGATGCGTACACCCCCCCGAGCGCCTCCGCCCACTCCTCGCGGAGGTGGTACAGGCGCACCGCGTTCGGCTCCTCGTCGCGCGGCGGGCCCTCGACGTCGATCATCGCGACGGCCTCGAGCTCGTCGAGCGCCCACATCGCGCCCCAGCGGTTGCCGCGTCCGATCGCCCGATGCACCGCGGAGAGGTTCGCTCCCACTTCGCCCGCCTTGAGCAGCGCCCACAACGCCCGCTCACGGTTCGGCGGGATTGAGTCGAGGCCCGCCTGCGTCACCAGCCGTACGGCGCCGAGCTCGTCGCTCCCGAGCGCGACGAGGCACCGTGCGAGGCGCACGAGCTGTTGCGCGAGCCGTGTCGGCTCCTCGGGCATCGGCGCGTCGACGATGACGCGGAAGCGCCCTTGCCCCTCGAAGGTGACGCCCGTTCGTGCGGTTGCGGCGAAGTGCGCCACCTCGACGAGCCACTCGGTCGAGTCCGATGAGAGGTGAGCCGGTATCCGCGTTCGCGCCGCGTGCACGACGTCGGCGGCGAGCTCTTGTGCCGCCTTGCGGTACTCGCCGGCGTCGGTTCGCGCCACGGCGAAGCGGGCTCGCTCGCGAGCTCGAGCAGGCGACGAGACGGGGAGGCGGAACGTGAGCCATCTCTCCCCGAGCGCGGCCTCGTGCGCCGTGTGCGCGTCGATCGCCGGCACCGCGCCCCCGATGAGCGTCAGGTGCCCGTCCCACATGAGCTCGCCGGCGCCGTCGCTCGTCGGCTCGCCCCCGATCGAGCGCCGCACGCGCCCGTCGTAGACGACGCGGAGCATCCCGAACATGCGAGCTCGGGCCTCCCGATCGCCCATCGTCACGACGGAGGAGAAGTCGGAGACGGTCACGAGCGCGAGCCGCGGAATCTTCGTCAGCAGCCCGGTCCGCTTAGCGCTCTTTCAGCGCGTCTCCCAGG
>CAZMUG010000034.1:0-19708 GCA_964569165.1 uncultured Gaiellales bacterium | reverse complement strand
TCGACGCAGGAGAGCACTGATGGCATCGAAGAAACAGCCCCAGCAGACGCGACGGCGTCCCGGCTCGGCAGCCGCGCCCGGACGGCGCAAGAGCTGCTACTTCTGCCGCGACAAGGTCGCCGAGATCGACTACAAGAACACGGCGCAGCTCCGGCGCTACATCTCCGACAAGGGCAAGATCCGCTCCCGCCGCATCACGGGCGCATGCCGCAAGCACCAGATCCAGGTGGCGGCCGCGGTCAAGCGGGCGCGGGAGATGGCCCTGCTGCCGTACATCGGATAGGGCGAGATCGTGCAGATCATCCTCCTGGCCGACGTCGAGAGTCTCGGGCTGCGCGGGGACGTCGTGGACGTCGCGCGCGGGTACGCCCGCAACTTCCTGCTGCCCAGGCGCCTGGCGGAGGTGGCGACGCCCCGGCGCGTGGCCGAGGTCCAGCGGGTGGAGGCCGAGCGCGCTCGCCACGAGGCGCGCACCGCCGAGCAGGCGGAGCAGATCGCCGAGATCCTGCGCAAGACCGTGCTTCGCTTCGAGGGCAAATTTGGCCCGACCGGATCGCTGTTCGGCTCGGTGACGCCGTCCGACGTCGCCGACGAGCTCTGGCGGACGCGCAAGGTCCGGATCGACCGGCGGAAGATCGTGCTCGACCCGATCAAGCGCATCGGGCGCTACACCGTGCCGATCGAGGTGTTCCAGGACGTGCATGCGGAGGTGAAGACGCTGGTCGTGCCCGAGGGCGGAGAGCTACCGCCGGAGGAGGAGCTCGCCGCGCTGGAGGCCGCCGAGGCCGAGGCGAGAGCGGCGGCCGCCGTCGAGGCCGAGACCGAGCACGTCGAGGCCGAGCACGCGATCGCCGAGGTGCTCCGAGCCGACGAAGCCCTCGAGGCCGAGCAGGAGCCGGGCCCCGGCGAGGAGGCGGACGCTCCCGACGTCGCGGAGGACGAGGAAGCTCTCCCGTAGGCGCGTTCTCCCCGCCGATCCTCACAGGCCTGTCGAGAAACGGAGAAAGTTCTCGCTCGAAGCGGACGTTTCCGGCTGGAAAACCTGACGCTGCCTGTCGATAGCGCGTCCGGCGCTGGGGATATCCTGGGAACGTATGTTCCATTCTCCCTGCGTCCGGCCGCAGTCTCGTCCGACCACGGTTCCGGTGGACGCGTCCCGTCCGAACCTGTTGACTCCTGCGCCGTGAGCAACGCCCTCCGGCCCCCCGCGACCCTCCGCGCCCCCGGGCCGAAGACCTGCCGGTGAGCGCCGCCGAGCTCGACCGCCCCGCCGAGCGCCTCGGGTCCGTCGTCCCGCCGCAGAATCTCGAGGCCGAGGAGTCGGTCCTCGGTGCGATGCTTCTCTCCCCGACGGCCGTGGGAACGGTCAGCGAGATCCTCTCCGCGGCGGACTTCTACCGCGAGAGCCACGCCAAGGTGTACCGAGCGGCGCTCGGGCTCTGGGCGAAGGGCGAGCCCGTGGACGCGATCACCATCGCGGACGAGCTCGACGAGCGCGGCGAGCTCGAGACGGTGGGAGGGCAGTCGCGCATCGCCGAGCTCGCGGCTCTCGTGCCCTCGACGTCGAACGTCGAGCACTACGCACGGATCGTCAAGGAGATGTCCACGCTGCGTGGGCTCGTGCGCGTGGGCCAGGAGATCTCGAGGCTGGGGCAGGAGCGGCCAGGGGAGGTCACGGACCTCGTCGATCGGGCCGAGCAGATCGTGTTCGAGCTGGGCCAGCAGCGAGTCACGAGTGACTTCGCGCACATCGAGGGCCTCCTCAAGGAGAGCTTCGAGCGCATCACCCAGCTGTACGAGGCGGGCGCGGAGATCACGGGCGTGCCGTCCGGCTACCGCGAGCTCGACCTGCTCACGTCGGGGTTCCAGCCGGGCAACCTGGTCATCCTCGCCGCACGTCCCTCGATGGGCAAGTCGGGGCTCGGGCTCTGCATCGCCGCCAACCTGGGGGTCCGGCACTCGGTTCCGGTCGCGCTCTTCACCCTCGAGATGTCGAAGTCCGAGGTGACGCAGCGGATGATGTGCAGCGAGGCGAAGGTCGAGTCCCAGCGGCTCCGCTCCGGCCGGCTCGCCCCCGACGACTGGCCGCGACTGACCGCCGCCTGCGACCGGCTGATGAAGGCGCCGATCTACGTCGACGATACCGGCTCCACGACGATCATGGAGCTCCGCTCGAAGGCCCGGAGGCTCAAGTCGCGCGAGCCCGGTCTCGGCCTGATCATCATCGACTACCTCCAGCTGATGACCTCCGGCACCACGGCCGAGAACCGCGTGCAGGAGGTTTCCCAGATCTCGCGTTCGCTCAAGGTGCTCGCACGCGAGCTCGACGTCCCGATCCTCGCGATGTCGCAGCTCTCCCGCGCGGTCGAGCAGCGGCACGACAAGCGCCCGCTCCTCTCGGACCTTCGTGAGTCGGGGTCGCTCGAGCAGGACTCCGACCTCGTGTTCTTCATCTATCGCGACGAGTACTACCTCGGGGAGGAGTCGGACCAGCAGGGCATCGCCGAGGTGATCCTCGCGAAGCACCGCAACGGCCCGACCGGGACCGTGAAGCTCTCCTTCCTGCGCCGGTACGCGAAGTTCGCCGACCTCGCGGCCGCGTAGGGACGCTTCCCCGCCTCCGTCCGGCGGGCCGTCGAGACTCGCCGCGTGCTGCTCGCCTTCGAGTCGGCGTTCCCGCCCAGTTCGCCCGAGTGGACGTTCTTCGTCGCGTCCGCGGTCATCCTCCTCGGCCCCCTGCTCGTGGAGAGGATCGGTCTTCCCGGCATCGTCGGCGTCATCCTCGGCGGTCTCGTCGTCGGGCCCTACGCGCTCGACTGGGTGCAGCGCGAGGGCGTCGTCGAGAACCTCGGAGAGCTCGGGATCCTCGTCCTCATGTTCCTCGCCGGGCTCGAGCTCGACCTCGACGAGTTCCGGGCGAACCGCCGCGGCGCGCTGACGTTCGGCGCGTTGACGTTCACGCTGCCCTTCGTGCTCGGGCTGCTGCTCGTGCTTCCGTTCGGATACGGGCTCGCAACAGCGCTCCTGTACGGCTCGCTCTGGGCCTCGCACACGCTCGTCGCCTACCCCATCGTCCAGGAGCACGGCCTGCTCCGCGACCGCTCCGTCGGGATCGCCGGCGGCGGGACGGTGATGACGGACACGCTCGCGCTCTCCGTGCTCGCGGTCGTGGCGGGGTCGGTGGCCAGCGATGCGCGCCCCGGCGTGCTCCTGCTCGAGGTCGGAGCAGGCCTCGCGGTCCTCGGCGTCTTCGCCGCCTTCGTGCTTCCCCGGGTGACGAGGTGGTTCTTCGCCGGCGTCGGCCAGCAGCGAGGGGCGCGGTTCCTGTTCGTGCTGGTCGCGCTGACCTCGGCCGCGCTCGTCGCCGACCGCGCGGGGATCGAGGGGATCGTGGGCGCGTTCTTCGCGGGCCTGGCCATCAACCGGCTCGTTCCTGCACGCAGCAGGCTCATGGGGCAGATCGAGTTCGTCGGGGGCGTGCTCCTCATCCCCTTCTTCCTGCTCTCGACGGGGATGCTCATCGACCCGAGCGCGTTCACGGAAGGGCGCGTGCTCGCGATCGCCGCCCTCTCGCTCGGCGTCGTCTTCGTCGGCAAGGCCGTTGCGGCGCTCATCTCCGCCCGGATGCTCGGGCTCAGCCGGCCACAGGGGCGCCTGCTCTACGGGCTCTCGCTCGCACAGGCGGCGGCGACGCTGGCGGCCGTGATCATCGGCGTCGACATCGGCCTCTTCGACACCGACCTCCTCAATGCCACGCTCGTAGTCGTGCTCGTCACGGTGCTCGCGTCGAGCCTCCTGACGAGACAGGCTGCGCGGCGCATCGATCCGCCGCTCGTCCAGGGCGAGCGGCTGGCCGAGAACCTCTTCGTCCCGGTCGAGATCGCGGAGGACGTCGAGGTCGTGCGCCTCGCCGCGCGTCTGGCGATGGCGAAGGGCGGCAACGTCCTCGTCGGTGCCGTGGCCGTCTCCCCCGGCGATCAGCTGGCCGCCGCCCGGGCCCGCGCCCGGTCCGCGGAAGAGGTTGCGTCCTCGGTCGGCGCCGAGGCGTCCTCCGTCGTTCGCGTGGACACCTCGACGTCTACTGCGCTCGCGGCGATCGCGGCGGAGCACGAGGTGACGATGACCCTCGTCGCCTGGCGCAGGGTGGCGGCGGCCGTCGAGGTCGTGCTCGGCGGGCACGAGGTCGATCTCGTCGCGCTCGCGGACGTGCCGGTGCTCGCGGTCCTGACCTCTCGCGGTGAGTTCTCGCGCGTCGTGCTGGCGCTCGACCGCGCCGATCTCCACCCGTCCCGGGCCGCAGAGCGCGACCTTGCGGTCGCGGTCTCGGCCATCGCCGCGACGGCGAGCCGAGGCCGCGCAGTCGTGGTCGGCCCGAGCGACGAGGGCTGCCAGGAGGTCGCAGCGCTCGTAGGAGACGGTGCCGACGTCGTGATCGACGCTCGCTCCCGGAGGGACGCGGTCGCCGCGATCGCGCAGGCGACCGACCTCGTGATCGTCCCGGCTCGCCCGCGAGGTGGGTCGCCGGTGCATCGAGATGCCGCGGCGGTTGCAGCGCTTCCGGTCGGCTGCTCGGTCCTCGTGCCGACGCGTCCGCACGCGGGAGCGGGCCTCGTCACCGGGGCGCCGACGCTGGTCGGAAGCAGGCGCGCCGCCTAGAACCTGCAACACTGGCGCGCGTGCCCGCGACCGTCATCGTCGGCGCGCAGTGGGGCGACGAGGGGAAGGGCAAGATCGTCGACCTGCTCGCCCAGGAGTCCGATCTCGTGTGCCGCTACCAGGGCGGCCCGAACGCCGGCCACACGGTCGTGGTCGAGGACGAGACGTACAGGATCCGCCAGATCCCGACCGGGATCATCACGGGAACCCGCTCGGCCATCGGCGCCGGCTGCGTCGTCGATCCCGCCGTCCTGATCGCGGAGCTCGACGACCTCGAGACGCGCGGCCACGAGACGCGCGGGCGGCTCTTCGTCTCCGGCAACGCCCACCTCATCATGCCGTGGCACGTGGCGCTCGACGGAGCGCGCGAGCGCAGGCTCGGGCACCTCCAGATCGGCACGACGAGGCGCGGCATCGGACCGGCGTACGCGGACAAGGCGACGAGGATCGGGATTCGCGTGCAGGACCTCCTCGACCCGAAGATCCTGCGCCAGAAGCTCGAGCTCGCGGTCGTCGAGAAGAACGTCTGGCTGCAGCGGGTGTACGAGCTCGAGCCGTTCGCCGTCGATGCCGTCGTCGCCGACTACCTCGGCCATGCAGAGCGGCTCGCTCCCTACGTCGCGGACACGTCGCTCCTCGTGGACCGTGCGCTCCGCGACGGCGAGCGCGTGCTCTTCGAGGGGGCGCAGGGCACGCTGCTCGACCTCGACCACGGCACGTACCCGTTCGTGACGTCGTCCAGCCCGATCGCGGCCGGGGCCGCGGTGAGCTTCGGTATCGGGCCGAACAGGATCGACGAGGTGCTCGGCGTCGCGAAGGCGTACGTCACGCGCGTCGGCGAGGGCCCGTTCCCGAGCGAGATCGTCGGGCCCGAGCACGCGCGCGTCCAGGAGCTCGGGCACGAGTTCGGGACCGTGACGGGCAGGGAGCGCCGCTGCGGATGGCTCGACCTCGTCGCCCTCAGGTTCGCCGTCCGCGTGAACGGGATCACCTCGCTCGCGCTGACGAAGCTGGACGTGCTCTCCGAGTTCTCAGGGCTGCCCGTCTGCGTGCGGTACGGGCTCCCGGACGGGACCGAGACGGAGGAGTTCCCGGCGCATCAGAGCGACTTCCACCACTGCCGGCCGGTCTTCGAGACCTTGCCCGGGTGGGAGAGCGAGATCGGAACCGACCTGCCCGCTGCGGCGCGTGACTACGTCGCGTACGTGCAGGAGGCGCTCGGCGTCCCCGTGACGCTCGTGGGGACCGGGGCCGAGCGCGAGCGGGTGCTCGCTCTCGGCAGCCCGCCCTCGTAGACTCCCGGCCGATGCGCGTGCTCGTCGTGGGCTCCGGAGGCCGAGAGCACGCACTCGCCTGGAAGCTCTCCCAGTCACCGCTGCTGGAAGAGCTGCACGCCGCCCCGGGGAACCCCGGGATCGCGCGGCTCGCGGACTGCCACCCTGTTCTCCCGGAGGACGCGGAGGGAGTGCTCGGGCTCGCGCGCTCGCTGAACGTCGATCTGGTCGTCGTCGGCCCGGAGGTTCCCCTCGTACGAGGTCTCGCCGACGTGCTCCGGCGGTCCGGCGTCTCCGTCTTCGGCCCGAGCCGGGCGGCCGCGGCGATCGAGGGCTCGAAGTCGTTCGCCAAGGACGTGCTGGTGTCCGCAGGGGTTCCGACCGCGAGGAGACTGCCGGTCGCCCGCCCGCCCTGTGTCGTCAAGGCCGACGGTCTCGCGGCGGGCAAGGGCGTCCACGTGTGCCGGACGGAGGCGGAGGTGGAGACTGCTCTCCGTGCGCTCTCGCGTCTCGGCGGCGACGTGGTGGTCGAAGAGCTGCTCGAGGGGCCGGAGGTGTCGCTCTTCGCCCTGTGCGACGGGAGGGTTGCGATCCCTCTCGTTCCGGCTCAGGACTTCAAGCGGGCGTTCGACGGCGACGAGGGGCCGAATACGGGCGGCATGGGCTCATTCGCCCCGTTCCCGGGCCTCGACCCGGGGGCCTGCGAGGCGCTGGCGGACGCAGTCCACCGGCCCGTGCTCGCCGAGCTGGGGCGGCGCGGCTCCCCGTTCGTGGGCCTTCTCTTCGCCGGGCTCATGCTCACCCACGAGGGCCCGCGGGTGCTCGAGTTCAACTGCCGGTTCGGGGACCCCGAAACCCAGTCCGTCCTACCCCTGCTCGAGGGGGACCTCCTCGCCGCGCTCACCGCTGCCTCGGCCGGCGAGCTCGCGGGGGTGGTGGTCGGAGCATCGCCCGGGGCTGCGGTCACGGTCGTGCTGGCGGCGGAGGACTACCCGGCTGGCGTGAACAAGGGCTCGGAGATCGATGGGGTCGAGGCGTGCGAGGCGACCGGTGCGCTCGTCTTCCACGCGGGGACGGCGATGAACGGCGACCGGCTCGTGACGAACGGGGGGCGGATCGTCGGGATCACGGGGCTCGGCCCGACGATCGCAGCCGCGCGCGCGGCGGCGTACGAGGGAGCCCACCTGGTGGGGTGGGAGGGCATGCGGCTCCGGTCGGACATCGCGCTGGCGGCTGCTCTCGGTCCCGATCCCTGACACCCGGGGCCACCCCTTGCCTCCTCCCACTTCCAGCCTAACGTGGAAGTGCGAACGGGTGGGACACACGTGTGTGCCGAATGTGCGCCGGATCGCCTCGATGCGGAACCGCGCACGTCCAGATACGGGATCGGGGGCCGCCGGGCGGGCGGACTACAATCGCCCCGTGATCTCCCGCTACTCCCGGCCCGCGATGTCGCGCGTCTGGTCGGAGGAGGCGAAGCTCGAGCGGTGGCTCGCTGTCGAGCTTGCCGCACTCGACGCCTGGGCGCAGGTCGGCGCGATCCCTCCGGCCGCCGTCGCGGAGATACGTCGTCGCGCTCGCACGCCGAGCCCCGAGCGCGTCGCGGAGCTCGAGCAGGTGACGAACCACGACGTCGCGGCCTTCGTCGATGCGGTCGCGGCGGACCTCGGCGAGGACGGTCGCTGGCTGCACTACGGGCTGACCTCCTCCGACGTTCTGGACACGGCCCTCGCCGTCGCCGTCCAGGAGGCGGGAAAGCTCGTGCTGGACGGGGTCGAGCGTGCGTTCACCGCGGTCGTGACGCGCGCGGAGGAGCACCGGGAGACACCGGTGATCGGACGGACTCACGGCGTCCACGCCGAGCCGACGACGTTCGGCCTGAAGCTCGCGGGCTGGGCCTTCGAGCTGGCGCGAGCCCGCGAGCGCGTCGAGCAGGCCGTGAGCGGCCTGCGAGTGGGCAAGCTCTCCGGCGCCGTGGGCACGTACGCGTCCACGACCCCGGAGGTCGAGCGGCTCGCGTGCGCGGCGCTGGGCCTCGAGCCGGCCCCGAGCTCGACCCAGGTACTGCAGCGGGACCGGCACGCGGCGCTGCTCGCTGCCCTGGCGCTCCTCGGGTGCTCGCTCGAGCGGTTCGCCCTCGAGATCCGGCATCTCGCGAGAACCGAGGTGCGGGAGGTCGAGGAGCCGTTCGGCAGCGGGCAGAAGGGATCGTCGGCGATGCCGCACAAGCGGAACCCGATCGTCTCCGAGCGCATCTGCGGCATCGCGCGCCTGCTTCGCGGCTACGCGCTCGTCGGCTTCGAGAACGTCGCGCTCTGGCACGAGCGCGACATCTCCCACTCGTCTGCGGAGCGTGTCGTGCTTCCCGACGCGTTCCTCGCGATCGACTACGCGCTCGACCGCTTCGCCTGGCTCGTCAAGGGCCTGGTGGTACGCCCCGGGCGTATGCGCGCGAACCTCGAGGCCACGGGTGGCCTCCACTACAGCCAGCGGCTCCTGCTCGCGCTCGTCGAGTCCGGAGTCGAGCGCGATGCCGCCTACCGGATCGTGCAGCGGCACGCGCTGCGGGCGTGGGACGAGGGTCTCGACTTCCGCGGGCTCGCGCGAGGCGATGCGGACATCACCGCGCGCGTGGACCTCGACGACGTCTTCGACGAGCGGGCGTACATGCAGCACGTGGACGTCGTCTTCGGCCGGCTCCGGGCCCTCGCCTCGGAGCATTCGGAGGTGGCGACGTGAGTGCCCCGGGCGTGCATGTCGCGAGCGGCAAGGTCCGGGAGATCTACGACCTCGGCGACGGGCGCCTCGCGCTCGTCGCGAGCGACCGGATCTCGACCTTCGACGTCGTGCTGCCCACGCCCATCCCGGACAAGGGGAGGGTCCTCACGGGCCTGTCGGCGTTCTGGTTCTCCCGAACTCGCGGGATCGTGCCCAACCACTTCCTCGGCCTCGAGGCGGACGGCCGCACGATGACCTGCCGGAGGCTCGAGATGCTCCCCGTCGAGTGCGTGGTGCGCGGGTACCTCGCCGGATCAGGCTGGCGTGACTACCGGGAGACGGGGTCGGTCTGCGGGCACCAGCTGCCGCACGGGCTGCTCGAGTCGGCCCGACTTCCGGAGCCGATCCTCACTCCCGCCACGAAGGCCGTCGAGGGGCACGACCTCAACATCTCCGAGGCGGAGGCCGAGGAGCTGTGCGGCCCGCAGCGGTACGCGGCGGCGAGGGCGGCCTCCCTCGAGCTCTACCGCTTCGCTGCGGCCCATGCGGAGGAGCGCGGGATCATCCTGGCGGACACGAAGTTCGAGCTCGGGGTCGGGCCGGACGGTCGGGTCGTCCTCGGGGACGAGGCCCTGACGCCCGACTCGTCCCGCTTCTGGCCGGCGAGCGGCTACGAGCCGGGGCGCCCGCAGCCGTCCTTCGACAAGCAGTTCGTGCGCGACTGGTGCGAGCGGACGGGGTGGGACAAGGCGGCGCCCGGGCCCGAGCTCCCCCCCGACGTCGTGGAGGCCACGCGAGCCCGCTACGTCGAGGCATTCGAGCGGCTCACCGAGATCTCGTTCGGCGAGTACCTTCTCGCTCCGGAGGAGGTGCTGTGAGGGCGAGCGTCCTCGTTCGTCCGAAGGCGGGAATCCTCGATCCCCAGGGGGACGCCGTGGAGCACTCCCTGCGCAAGCTCGGCTTCGACGTCACCGGCGTCAGAGTGGGACGCGTCATCGACCTCGAGGTCGACGCGAGCGACCAGGAGGGTGCCCGAGCGCAGATCGAGAGCATGTGCCGCGAGCTGCTCTCGAACCCGCTGATCGAAAGCTTCGAGGTCAGGTTCGAGGAGCCGTGAGCCTTCGTCCGGTCGTCGCGGTTGTTCGCTTTCCCGGCTCGAACGACGACCGCGACGCTGCCTGGGCGCTCGGTTCCGTGGGAGCAGACCCCGTCTTCGCGTGGCACGAGGACGCAGAGCTTCCCGCGCGGACCGGTGCCGTCGTGCTGCCCGGCGGCTTCTCGTACGGCGACTACCTCCGGACCGGGGCGATCGCGAGCGCCGCGCCCGCGATGGCCGCTGTGCGGCGCTTCGCGCAGCGAGGTGGGCCCGTGTTGGGCATCTGCAACGGCTTCCAGATCCTGTGCGAGGCGGGGCTGCTCCCCGGCGTGCTCCGCCCCAACCGGCAGCTCGAGTTCGTCTGCGAGGACGCGACGGTCATCGTGGAGAACGCCGACACGATCTTCACGCGCAGATGCTCGCCCGGGCGGCAGCTCGTGATCCCGATCAAGCACGGCGAGGGGGCGTGGTACGCGGACCACGACACGTACATGCGGCTCTCCGCGCGCGGCCAGATCGTCCTGCGCTACGCCGTGGACGTGAACGGTGCCTTCGCGAACGTCGCCGGGGTCGTCAACGAGGCGGGCAACGTCCTGGGACTGATGCCCCACCCCGAGCACGCCGTGGACCCGCTCCTCGGCTCGGCGGACGGAGGGCTCCTGCTCGCAGCGCTCGTGGATGCGGCCGCGGAGCACGTGCTCGCCGTCGCGTAGCTGCGACAGCTCACGGGAGCTGCCCGCCTAGAGCCCAAGGGCGTCTCGAAGGACGGGCGCGCGCCCGAGCGCCGCCCGCAGTCGCTCGAGGTCGCGCGCCCGCATCGTGACGGGGCCGCGCCGCGCGGACCCGTCGGTCGTATAGGCGAACCGGACGAGGCGCTCTCCGCCCCGCGTCTCGAGGAGCTGGACGACGACGGCGAACCGCCGGTCTCCCACGCGTTGCGGGACCGTCGCCTCCTCGAGCACGGCTGCGGCTCCCCAGGGCGTCGCCGCGCTCGGTGCCTTCGGCTCGGCCGTTCGCGCTCTCTTCGCGGTCGCGGACGCCATGGGTCGAGAGTAGGCGGAGATCGGTGACGGGTGGGACACGCCTCCGTGCCGAGAGAGTCACGAACGTAGGATCGGTCCGTGCACGACTACGTCGTCGTCGGCGCAGGGACCGCGGGCTGCGTCGTGGCTGCCCGGCTGACCGAGGATCCCGACGTCTCCGTGCTCCTGCTCGAGGCGGGGCCTGCGAGGAAGAAGCTCGAGGCGCGGATCCCGGCCGCCTTCTCGCGCCTCTACCGGAGCGAGGTGGACTGGGGCTTCTCGACGGTGCCGCAGCCCGAGCTCGACGGGAGGGAGCTCGTGTACCCGCTCGGCCGCATGCTCGGAGGCTCCGCCTCGATGAACGCGATGATCGTCGCACGCGGCAACCGCCTCGACTACGAGGCCTGGGACGCGGTCGCGCCCGGCTGGGCATGGGAGGACGTCCTCCCCTACTACGAGAAGAGCGCCGGCTCCTTCCCGCTCGCCGAGTTGCGGGACCCGAGCCCGCTCAGCGAGGCGTTCGTCACGGCCGCGAGCGCAGCGGGGATCCCGCTCCGGCCGAACCTGAACGACCCGGACAACGAGGGTGTGGGGATGGCCCGGGTCTCGCAGCGGCGAGGGCAGCGCTTCGGCGTGCGCGACGGCTACCTGCGCCCGGCGAGGCGGCGGCCCAACCTGACCGTCCAGTCGGGCGCGCTCGTCACGGGCATCACGCTCGAGGGGATGCGCGCGGCCGGCGTCATGGTGCGCGTGAACGGCAGCGAGGAGCACGTCACCGCCGGACGAGGCGTCGTCCTCTCGGCCGGTGCGGTCGGCTCGCCGCGCCTTCTCCAGCTGTCCGGGATCGGATCGGCGGACGTGCTGCGCGAGGCCGGCGTCCCGGTCGTCCACGAGCTCCCCGGCGTGGGGGAGGGGCTGCGCGACCACGTCGCGAGTGGCCTCGTGGTCCGCACGCGTCCCGGCGTGGAGACGCTCACCTCCGCCTCGTCGGTCAGGCATACGGTGCGATGGCTGCTCTTCCGGCGCGGCCCGCTCACGTCGAACGTCGGCGAGGCGCTCGCGTTCGTGCGCACGAGCGTGGACCTGCCCGCGCCGGACGTCGAGCTCGTCTTCGCGCCCGTGCCCTTCGAGGAGGAGGGGACGAAGGAGCCGACCGAGCACGGGATCACGATCGGCGTCGTCCAGCTCCAGCCGGGGAGCGTCGGGTCCGTCCGGATCCGGAGCGCCGATCCGCTCGCGCCCCCGGCGATCGATCCGGCGTTCCTGCGCGATCCGGACGACGAGGGCCCTCTCCTCTGGGGGCTCCGCCTCGCCCGGCGGATCGCCGCCGAGGAGCCGCTCGCCTCGTACCTCGCGGACGAGATGCTGCCGGGAGCGGAGGTCGTCGACGATGCGGGCCTGCTGCGCCACGTTCGAGAGCGGTCGCAGACCCTCTACCACCCGGTCGCCTCGTGCCGGATGGGCACGGACGACTCCGCTGTCGTCGATCCGCGGCTGCGTGTCCGGGGGCTCGACGGGCTGCGCGTGGTCGACGCGTCGGTGCTGCCGTACCTTCCCCGCGGGCACACGAACTGGCCGACCGTGATGGTCGCCGAGCGCGCGGCGGACCTGATCGCGGCCGACGCCGGGTAGCGGGAGCCGCTACCCGGCGGGCTGCAGCCGGCTGCGCCAGCCGCGGAGCAGCTCGTTGACGGCGGCCGCGCCGACGATCGGCTCGGCGGGGAGCGGAAGCGACGCGGGGTAGAGCAGGAACGCGCGCGTCTGCAGGCCGCCGAGCCCCCCGTGGAACGAGATGAGCTCCTCGAACGCGCAGCCCTCGTCGAGCTGCGGGTCGTAGAAGCTCCCGACCATGAGGTCGGCGACATCCGCGAAGCCGTCGGTCCGGGCGAGGTGCGCGGGCGCGTTGGGCGAGAAGTGCGCGAGCGGGTCCTCGCCCTCGACCCGGCCGTCCGCGAGGTAGTGGATCCCCCCGCCGCCGAGCGCGACGGGCCCGTGCTCGGTCGAGCGGGCTAGGACCCAGCCCACGTGCGGGTGCTCGCGGAGTGCCGTCACGAGCTGCGGGTGGCGCTTCTCGATCTCCTCGAGCGTGAGCCGCCGCTTCTCCTCCATCAGGTACACGAGCCCGAGGTTCCCGGAGCCGAGGACGACGACGTGGCGGTCGGAGACGTCGTTCTTCGGCCGCTTCTTCCCGTCCGAGCGCCCGGTCGCCTCGCCGACGGCCAGCCCGACCATGGCGTTCTGCTCGTCGCCGCCCGCGAACTCCGCCACCTTGCCCGAGGCGAGCGAGCGCTCGACGAGGTCGTCGAGCCCGTAGCCGTTCCGCTGCTTGAAGGTCGCCCCCTGGGTCTGGCCGTGGTCGGAGAGGACGACGATCTCGTACGGCCGGGGCGCGTAGCGCCGGGCCCGATCGATGCGGCCGAACTGCTGGTCGAGCTTGCGCAGCGCCTCGAGCGTGTCCGCCCGCTCGAGGCCGGAGTGGTGAGCGACCTCGTCGTAGCTGGAGAACGTCGCGTAGACAGCGGGCCGCCCCTTCATCACGTCGGAGAGCACGCCGTACACGATGAGGTCGCGCACGACCACGCACATCGCCGCCCGCATGAACGGGTAGAGCCCGCCGCGGTGGCCGCGGGGACGGACGTCGCGGCGGATCGCGCGCAGGGCCGCGATCCACTCGAGGACGACCTCCCAGCCGAAGAGGACGAGCACGCGCGTCACGTTGAACCCGTTGGAGAAGAACGCCCGGTAGCCGGGGTTCGCGCCCTTCTCGGCCTCGATGCGGCTCACCGTCAGGATGACGTGGTCGGCCTCGCCCGAGAGGAGGTTCCCGCGGCTCGCGCCCCCGTCCCGCAGGAGCCCTTTGCCCGAGGAGTGGCGCCGCTCGATCTCCGCGCAGTCCCCCGGCGCCGAGCACGTCATCATCGTCCCGGTCGCCTTCTCCACCCAGCGGAAGGCGGGGATGTTCTCGTTCGAGCCGAGGAGGATGCCTGCCTGGCTCGCGCCCGTCTGGGACGAGAGGTCGGTCTCCCACTCCACGAAGCGGTGGCTGCCGTCCGCGAGCCAGCGGGCCATCGTCGGCGCGTTGCCGTCGCGCATCGCCCGCTGCAGGACGGGGAGCGCGAGCCCGTCGATCTCGAGGTAGACGATGCCCGGGACGTCCGTGACGACCCGCTCGCCCGAGCGTCGCGCGATGCGCTGGATGACCCGCAGCGTGTACGTGTCGTCGTCGTTCGTCCCGAAGAGGACCTCCAGCGCGACGCTCACACCGGAGGCGATGAGCGCGGTCAGAAGCGCCCACCAGAAGCTCGTGACCTCGATCCCTCGCTCCGTGATCGAGGCGGCCGCGAGGAGCATCAACGCGTCGAGGACCAGGACGACGAGGAAGCCGAGGACCAGCGTGAAGGGAAGGCGCACGGCGGCGACGAGCGGGAGGAGGGCGGCGTTGAGGACTGCGATCGCGGCCGCCGTGGCGAGTGCACCGAGGAACGTCTGGATCTCGACGTGGGGGACGATCCACGCGGCGATGAAGAGCGCGACGGCCGAGACGAGCCAGGAGAGGACCAGCCGGCCGGGATGGATCGTCGGCTTCACGTCCCACGCGCGCGGCGGGCGCTGGTACTCGGCGGGCTGGGTGGTCATCGTCCTCCTCGCTGGGTTGTGTCGCGCCCTTATACCGCCTTCAGCGCGTGGGTCGCGGACTCTACTCGTGGTGATCGTGCGCGCGGTTCCCGGCTGCCGGTGGCGGCAGATACGTACCCCTGCGGACCGTACGCCCGTCGGTCTCGAGCACCCAGGTCGAGCCCTTCCTGCTCTCGAACGGGCCCGAGAGCGGAACCCGTGCCTCCCGGAGCCCCGCGAGCACGTCGAGCAATACGTCACCGTGCGTGCAGGCGGCGACCGGCCCGTGCGTCGCGAGCTCGAGGAGCAGGTCGAGCGCGCCGGCTCCGTCCGAGCCCTCCGCGAGCGCCTCCAGCGGCTCGACGGCGACCGCGAGCCTTCCGGCCAGCGGCTCGAGGGTCTGGACGCAGCGCACGGACGGGCTCGAGACGAGCCTCGCGAACGGCAGCCCGCCGAAGCGCTCCGCGAGCGCCTCCGCCTGGCGCCGGCCCGCCTTCGAGAGCGGGCGTAGCCCGTCCGGCGCGGTCCACGCGGCGCGGTCGAGCGCCTTCGCATGTCGAACGAGGTAGACCGAGATCACGCCTCGGGCTCGAGCAGGTCGAGGATGGCGACGTCGCGGTCGTACGTCAGGAGCCTGCGCGCCTCCGGAAGCGGCGACCACCGGGCCGCGTCGATCTCGTTGGCCGGCTCCAGCTCGCCCCCCACGATGGTCATCTCCCAGTAGCGGACGGTCTTCGGCCGCCCCCGGGAGTCGTGGTACCGCGTGGTACCGAGCTCGCGCCCGAGACGGCAGCGCAGGCTCGTCTCCTCCTCGACCTCGCGCAGCGCGGCCTCCTCCTCGGTCTCGCCTGCGTGCAGCTTCCCCTTCGGGAACGTCCAGTCCGCGTACGACGCGCGGTGGACGACGACGACCTCGGCCCCGCCACCCGCTCCCTGCCGGGTGACGACGCCGCCTGCCGCGCGGACGGCCTCCGTCACATCCACTGCCCGAGCTCCGGCGCGGCGAGCCGCTCCCACCGCCCTCGCCAGCGCGCCCGTTCCCTCCGGGCGGCAGCGCGCTCGAGGCGGGCGAGCGCCTTGGCGGCCGCGATGCCCTCGGCGGTGCGCTCACCCTTCGCCCAGTCGCGAAGCCAGGCGCGGGCCACCACCGCGTCGTTCAGGTCACCGAGGACGGTCTGTAGAGCGGCTGCCACCTTTGCGAACGCGGCCGCCTCGTCGCCGAAGAGGGGCGCGGCGGCCTCCGCCGCGTAGCGGACGCGCTTGGTGCGGATCCGCAGGTCGTGGAGCTCGGCGTCGCTCGGCTTTCGCCCCAGCCGGCGTGCCGCCCGCTCGAGGGACCGCCACGGCCGCTGCACGGCGCCGCTGACGACGAGGCGCCCCGGTCTCAGTGCCTCGTCGAGGAGCGACGGGGCGTTCGCCTCGGCGACGAGCCGGTCGAGGAGGTCGAGGTAGCGCCGCTCGCGCAGGGTCGTCAGCAGCTCCGCGTGCGCCACGTCGCGGTCGCGCTCCAGCGTCGAGAGGACCTCGGCCGCACCGCGGGCGTGCTCCTCCGAGAGCTCCCGCACCCTGCGTTGCATCCGCTCCAGCAGCACGTCTCCATCCCGCACGCGGCCGAGCACTCCGGCGATCCAGCGCAGCTCCTGGCGGAGCCGCGCCGTCGCCTCTGCGTCGACGAGCGAACGGAACGTCCGGAGGTCGGAGCGGAGGCGGCGGGTTGCGACGCGCGCCTGGTGCACGCCTTCGGGATCGGTGTCGAGCCGCATGATCGGGTCGTGGGCCACGAGCCGGGTGACCGACGCCGCGAGCGCGCGCTTCACCACGTCCCCGGCCGTCGCGTCCGGCGGCAGCTCCCGTACCTCCACCTCGCGGGCAGGCTCGTGCGCGCCGAGCGCACGCTCGTACTTCGGCGTCGGGTCGGCTGCGCTCGCTCCGGCGGCCTCAAGCCGATCGACGAGTGTCCGGAGGAGATCCGGCGGCGTCGAGCGACCGACCTCGACCTCGACCTCCCGGAAGCCGGCCGCGTCCCGGCCCCGGCCCTGAACCGAGACGTCGTCTTCGAAGACGTCGGCGAGGAGGGAGCCGGCTGTGTCGCGGAGCTCCGTCCGGCGCCGCGTGGTCCGGAGTGTCGCCCGTGGCGCGAGCTCCTGCCCGCGGGTGAACGCGCGCACGAGGTCCACCGCTGCGGCGGGCGGGCGCCTGCCGCTCGCCGGGAACGTGAGCTCCGCGCGTACGAGGACGTCTCCCTCGACCTCGGGCGGGAGCTTCACGGTCCACCCCTGGCCGAGCCGGTGCCGCAGGCTCGCGCCCCAGCGGGCGAGCCGGAGGTCGTCCGTGTCGAAGTACACGGTCCACACGTCCTCCGGGCCCCACGGGACGGGAGCGACACCGTCGCGGAGGCCGTCGAGCTCGGGCATCACGAACGACTCGGAGACGGACAGCTTCACTTCCCGCTCCGGCTCCGCCACGTGCTCATCGTAGTCTCGACCTCGCCGGAGCCGAGCCGCGGTCGTCTAGGGTCCTCGCTCGGTGGACGAAGCGACGAACGACGCCGAGAAGAGGCTCGCCGGAAGACAGGCTGCCGAGCTCGTGGAGGAGGGAATGGCAGTCGGGCTCGGCACAGGCTCGACCGTCTCCTTCTTTCTCGCCGCCCTCGCGGAGCGTGCTCTCGACGTCCGCTGCATCGCGACCTCGCCCGCGACCGAGCAGGCCGCGCGGGACCTGGGGCTGCGAGTGGAGCCGTTCGAAGGCCCCGATGCGCTGCCGCGGCTCGACCTCGCGGTCGACGGCGCTGACCAGGTCTCGCCGGACCACTGGCTCGTGAAAGGCGGCGGAGGCGCGCACACGCGGGAGAAGGCGGTCGCGGCGGCCGCGGCGCGGTTCGTCGTCATCGTCTCGTCCGACAAGCTCGTCGACCGCCTCGGGCCGCCCGTGCCGCTCGAGCTCATGGAGTACGGGCTCGCGGCGACGCTCGAACGCCTGGGGTCGGTCGCGGTACGAGGCGTCGCGCGGCCCCCCGACGGCGGTGTCATCGCCGACTACACCGGCGCGTTCGACGACCCGGAGGAGCTGGCTGCCCGGCTGGCCGGCACGGTCGGCGTGGTCGAGCACGGCCTCTTCCCGCCCTCGCTCGTCAGCGAGGTGATCACCGCGAACGGCGGGGTCGTCGAGACCCGTACGGTTCCGTAACCGGGATCTCCAGCCGGTTGGGTCCCTACGGTTGAGGCGTGAGCCGCCGCGGGTCGCGACCCGATCCGACACATCGGAGCTCGTGTGCTCAGGAGCTGCGGCGCTCGATGAGCTCGATCCGGTAGTCGTCCGGGTCGCGCACGAAGCAGATCCGCGAGCCGCCTTCCGAGACCTGGTAGGGCGGCCGCTCGGGCTCGATGCCGTGCCCGTCCCGGAGCGCTGCAAGCGTCCCGTCGAGGTCGTCCACGCCGACCGCGATGTGCCCGTAGGCGGTGCCCAGCTCGTACGTGCGGCCGTCGTGGTTGTAGGTGAGCTCGAGCACGTTCTCGGCGTCGCCGAGCGAGAAGAAGTAGTTCGTCGCCTCGAGCTCGCCGTTTCTGACGATGTCCATGTCTCTCGAGAAGCGGAAGCCGAGCGCCTCGTAGAAGCCCCGGCTGCGCTCGGGATCGGTGATGCGAAGCATGGTGTGCAGGAAGGTGGCCATGGCTCGAGCCTACTTGCTCGAAGCTGGCAGGGTGCTTCACCGCCCTGCCGCAGTTCGTCGAGCATCTAGCCTGGCGCCGTGCGCGAGCTCCGCATGGTCGCTACGGGCCGCCCGGCCCCCTTCGGCCTCGGCGCCCCCGCGTACCTGATCGCGCTCGGCGGCTGGCTCGCCGCGACGCTGCTGCTTCTCACCTCCGCCGACGAGCTCACGCGGCTCGCGACGTACGCCGAGAGCGTGCTCGGTGCGGCGCACGCGATCGGGCTCGTGTTCTTCCCCTTCGCCGTCGCGGCCGCGGCCTGGCAGCTCCTGCCCGTGATGCTCCGGAACGACCCGCCCGAGCCCCGGCTCCGCTGGGTCGTCCTCGTGCTCCTCCTCGCCGGGATCCCGCTCGCCGTCGCGATCGGGACCGACTCGGGCGCGCTCGGGGCGGTGAGCGCGGTCCTGCTCGGCGCCGGCTTCGCGCTGCTGCTCGGGGAGCTCGCGCTCATGATCAAGGGCGCTCCCGTCGGACGCCTCCTCGTCGTCTCGAGACCGGCCGTCGCCCTGGCGATGGTGAACGCAGTGGCGGCGTTCGCCCTCGGGGTCGTGGCCTTCGCCGACGACGGCCCCGAGCCGCTCGGGGTCCCGTACGAGCGGCTGCTCGTGGTCCACCTCTCTCTCGCTCTCGTCGGCTGGCTGACGGTGATGATCCTCGCGGTCGGGCGGACGCTCGTGCCGATGCTCGCGCTCGCCGGGGCGGAGTCGCCCCGTCGCGTGCCCTGGCCGGAGCTCGCGCTCGTCGCGGGGCTCTGGGTCTTCGCCGCGGGAATGGCCGGATCGACGAACGCGCTCGTCGGCGCCGGGCTCGTGGTGATGGCCTGCGCGCTGGTCGTCCCGGCCCGCGTCTTCGTGCGCTCGGCGCTCGCGCCGAAGATCGGCTACCGCGGGGGCCCCGCCGCGCACACCGTCGTCGGCCTCGTCTTCCTCGCCCAGGCGGCCCTCGTCGGGCTCGCCGCCGTCGCCGGGGCGGGATCGGGGCGACGCGCGACGGTGGCCTGCGTGCTCCTCGTCGGGATCGGCTGGGCGACCGGGGTGATCCTGGGCCACCTCGGGAAGCTCGTCTCGCTCTCGGGCTGGGGAGCGTGGCCCCCGGGCCCGCGGCCGAAGCAGGCGGACCTCTATCCGATCCGGGCGTGGCAGGCCGAGGTCGTCGTGTTCGCGGTCGGGATCGAGCTGCTCGCGCTCGGCGTGCTCGCGAGCTCGACGACGACGGCACGGCTGGGTGCCGTGCTGCTCGTGGGCGCCGCCCTGATCGCGTTCGCGAGTGGTTTCGAGACCGTGCGCAGGGTCGTCGTCGGCCGCCGGCGCTCCGTCAGCGCGTGAGCCGGCCGTGGCGCTCGAGGAGTTCCAGCACGTCGTCGTGCGGGAGCGCCGGGGCGACGCGGCCCTCGCGGCCCACGACCTCGGGCGCGGCCCAGAGCGCGTTGAGCACCGCCTCCTCGGTCGCGTCCACCACGGCCTCGAACACGTCGTTCAGGTCGTCGTCGGGGATGTCTGCGGCCGGCGCCTCGCCGCGCGGCCGCCGGCCGGGCGGGGCAAAGGCCACGAAGATCTCGCCGCTCCCGTGATGGGCGACCGAGCCGCAGCGGGCGAGCCCGAGCCCCACCCGCCGGGCGAC
>CAZMUG010000033.1:0-19992 GCA_964569165.1 uncultured Gaiellales bacterium | reverse complement strand
AGAGGTGGGAGAGCGCAGCGGCCGCTGCTTCCGCGAGGTACGGGACGCCCTCCTCCGCGGGCCCTAGCGCGTCGGAGTCCCGGAAGACCCGGTGAGGGGTGTTTGCAACAACCTGTTGCAAACACCCCTCTCTCAGAGGTGGGAGAGCGCAGCGGCCGCTGCTTCCGCGAGGTACGGGACGCCCTCCTCGAAGCGCGCCGCGCGCTCGTCCTCGGCGCCGAGCTCGCCCCGCACGAAGCGCCCGTAGATCGCCTCACAGAAGACCGCGGCCTTCCACAGCGCGAGCGCCTCGAACCAGGCGAGCGGCTCGACCTCCCGCCCGCTCCGCTCGACGTACCGCTCCACGAGCTCGGCCCGCGACGGGAACCCGGCGAGCGCCGTCACCGGTGACGTCCCGAGCGGGTTCGGCGGGCCGCCGGGCTCGCTGTAGGTCGCCAGCAGGTAGCCGACATCCGCGCGGGGGTCGCCCATCGCGCCCATCTCCCAGTCGAGGACGGCAATGATCCGGGAGGGCTCGTCCCGGCCCACCATCGTGTTCCCGAGCCGGAAGTCACCGTGGACGGCCGTCGGCGGAAGCGGCTCGGGCACGTGCGACGCGAGCGCAGCGCCGACCTCCTCCACCCGCGGGAGCTCGCGCGTCCTGTTGAGCTCCCAGAGCTGCGAGAAGCGCCGTACCTGGCGCTCGTTGTAGCTCCCGGGCCGGGCGAACGCCGCGAGGCCGGGCGTCGAGACGTCGGCCGCGTGGATCTCGACGAGCGCGTCCACGAGGTCGTCCCCGAGCGCGCGCCGCGCCGACTCGGCCTCGAGCCCCGGTGGGAGCTCGTCGGTCGGCACGCTGCCGTCGAGGTGGGCCATCACGTAGAACGGGACGCCGAGCACGCTCTCGTCCTCGCAGACGGCGAGGATCGTCGGCAGGCGCGAGAAGCCGGCGTCGCGGAGGGCGAGCTGGAGCCTCGCCTCGCGGACGACGTCGTGGGCCGTCGGCGGGAGCGGTGGGCGAGGCGGCCGGCGCAGGACGAGCAGCGCATCGTCCCGCTCCAGGAGAAACGTGAAGTTCGAGCCTCCCCCCTCGCCGATCCTCCGCGCGCGCACGGCGCCCACCCCGAGCCCGTGCTCGTCGAGGAATGCCCGTACCCGGTCGAGCACGACGAGCGGCGGCCTCTCCTGGCCGTCCGCGTCGGTCGCCGTCTCGACGATGTCCGCCACCGTGCGATCCTACGCGGACAATGGTGCGCCGCCGTCTCTACCTCATGCGGCACGCGGAGGTCTCGTACTTCGGCGCGGACGGGCGGCCCGTGGACCCCGCCACCGTCCCGCTGACCGACGAGGGCGTCGAGCAGGCGAGGGCGGCAGGGCGCGCGCTCGCCGGGATCGAGCTCGACCGGGTCCTGACGAGCGGCCTCCCCCGCACGCTCCAGACGGCGGCGATCGTCGCGAACGGGGTCGAGGCCGAGGAGTGGCCCCAGCTCCGTGAGATCCGCGGAGGGCGCCTCTCCGACATCCCCGCGGAGGCGCTCGAGCACGAGTTCGTGCACGCGTTCCGGGGCGTCATTCCGAACGACACGCGGTTCCTCCGCGGCGAGTCGATCGGTGAGCTCTTCGACCGCGTGCTCCCGGCGCTCGAGCGCCTCGAGGCCGACGACGGCTGGCACACGGCGCTCGCCGTCCTCCACGGCGGCGTCAACCGCGCGATCCTCTCGTATGCCCTGACGGGCGAACGGACGTTCCTCGGGCACTTCGAGCAGGCGCCGGCCTGCGTCAACGTGCTCGATCTCGGCGCGAAGGGCGAGTGGATCGTCCGGGCGGTCAACGTCACGGCCTACGACCTTCTCCACCTCGCGCACCGCCAGACGACGATGGAGCGCTACTGGGAGCAGTACCGCCTCTCGACGGGCCGGTGAAAGCGTAGGAGCCGGGCAGGCCCGGCTCCTACGCGTCGAAGCAGGCTGACGGCTAGCGCCCGCGCGGGCGGCCGTCGACGAGCTTGCCGATCGGAACCCAGGTGAAGTTGCTCGCGTCGAAACGCTGCATCTGCATCTGGCTGAGGATGAAGTGGTCCTTCTTGCTCGTCTTCTGCACCATCCCCGGCAGGAGGAAGGGGCTGGGCGAGTTCATGCTCGTGAGCGCCTTCATGAGGCTGGCCCGGGTCGGGTTCTTCCCGGCCTGGTACAGCGCCTGGACGAACGTCGCCGCCTTCGCGACGCCGTACATCACCTGGTAGTCGTTCGGGTTCACCCCGCCTCCGAAGCGCTCCATGATCTGCCGGAAGAGCTTCATCCCGGCGTCGTCGTCCCAGCGTGGGCTCGTCGGGTCCTTGACGTAGTTCGCGGTGACCACGCCGTTCACGTAGTCCGCCCCGGCGGCGCCGACCGCCGCCTTCATCGCCGCCGCGATCACCGCCACGGAGTTCATGTAGATCTGCTCGGGCTTGAACCCGAGGGCCTTGCCCGTCGCAATCGCGCGCACGGCCGGAGTCGGGATGGCGAGGATCACGAAGATCTCCGCGCCCGATGCCTTGATGCGCGCCATCTGCGTCGCCACGCTCGGCGCCGTCACCTCGAACGGCTCCTGGGCGACGACGTACTGGTTGGCGTACGCAGCGCCGAGCCCCGCCTTCACGAGCCCGTACAGGGAGTCCTTCCCGTAGTCGTCGTTCTGGTACAGGATCCCGATCTTCTTGCCCCGGTGCTTGGCCTTGATGTCGAGGCCGTACAGCCGGTTCTCGGCGATGTAGTCCGGCTGCCATCCGATCGTCCACGGGTACTGCTTGTAGTCGAAGCCGAACGTGGACGCACCGCTCGAGACGAGCGTCTGCGGGACCTTGCGCTCGTTCAGGTACGACCGCACCGCGAGGTTGTGCTCGGTCCCGAGCTGGCCGACGGTGGCGAACACCTTGTCCTGCTCGACGAGCCTGCGGGTCAGCAGGACCGTGTTCGCGGGGTTGTAGGCGTCGTCGTAGAACTTCCACACGATCTGACGGCCGTAGACGCCCCGCTTGCCGTCGGGGCCTTTCCGCTTGTTGACGTAGCTGAAGTACGCCCGCATCCCCAGCGGGATGACGCCGTACGAGGCTGCCGGCCCTGTCTGCGGGAACGTCCCGCCGATGGTGATCGTCCTCGCCGTGACTCCCGGTGTCTGGGCGGCTCCGCCGAACGCGCCGGGCACGGAGAGCGCGAGGACGGCGACGAGACCGGCCCCGAGCGCAATGAGCTTTCGCACTACTGCCTCCTTGATGAGCTCCGACTCCTGCCTGCCTACTGTCAAGCACGAGCGTAACGCTGTCGCGACCGCGCCGCTTGACGAACCTGAATCCCTCCGGGAACTTCGACGTTTCCGGGGGGTTTCGGTTAGCCGAGACCGACCTCGGCGGCGAGCGCCTCGGCCTCGTCGAGCTCGGCTGCGAGGGCGTCGATGCCCCCGTCCCAGATCGCGGGATCGGTGAGGTCGAGCCCGACCATGGACGCGAGCTCCTCCGGGGCCTTCGAGCCGCCCGCGCGGAGCACGTCGAGGTACGGCTCGACCATGGAGTCGCCCTCGAGCTCGTACTTGCGGAAGATCGAGAGCGCGAAGAGGCAGCCGTACGAGTAGGCGTAGACGTACCCCGGCGTCCCGATGAAGTGCGAGACGTAGCTCCACCACGAGCCGTAGCCCCTCGTGTCCACCGAGTCGCCGAAGAGCCTGTGCTGGGAGTCGAGCCAGAGCTCCTCGATCCTCTCGACCGAGAGCTCTCCCTCGTCTCTTCGCGTCGTGTGCACCGCGTCCTCGAACCGGTTCATCGCGATCTGCCGGAAGACCGTTGCGATCGTGTCCTCGATCCTCCCGGCGAGAAGGTTGAGGCGGCGCCTCGGGTCCTCCTCGAGCGCGAGCAGCCGCTTGAACGCGAGCGCCTCGCCGAAGACCGACGCGGTCTCGGCGGTCGTGAGCGGCGTCGAGGCGTTGAAGAGGCCGAGAGGCATCGCGAGGTAGCCGTGCAGGCCGTGCCCGAGCTCGTGGGCGAGCGTCAGCACCGAGCGGCGGTCGCCCGTGTAGTTCAGGAAGACGTACGGATGGACATCGGGGATGCTGGTCGCGCAGAAGGCACCCGTACGCTTGTTCTCGCGCGGCGGCGCGTCGATCCAGCCCTCCTCGAAGAAGCGTGCGACGATCCTCCCGGTCTCGTCCGAGAAGTCGGCATACGCCTCGAGGCAGACCTGCGCCGCCTCGCTCCAGGGGATCCTGATCGGGTCGTCCCCGATCGGCGCCATGCGGTCGTAGTGAGCGAGCCGCTCGAGGCCGAGGAGCCGCGCCTTCAGCCGGTAGTAGCGCTGCACGACCTCGAAGCGGCCGACGACGGCGTCCACCAGCGCCTGCACCGCCTCGTCGGTGGTGTCGTTGGAGAGGTTCCTCGCCGAGATCCAGGTCGCGTACCCACGCAGCCGGTCGTCGATCGACTTGTCCACCAGGATCGTGTTGAAGACGAACGCACGCGTCCGCAGACCGGGCTCGAGCGAGGCGGTTACCGCCTCGGCCGCCCTCCGCCGCAGGTCGCGGTCCGGCGAGTACAGCTTCGCCATCGCCTCCTCGAAGCCGAGCTCGTCCCCGTCGAGCTCGACCCTGAGCGCACCGGTCAGCTCGTCGAAGAGCCGGTCCCACGCGCTCGACCCGGACACGGCCTTCTCGGTCATGATCTTCTCCTCCGGCTCCGTGAGGACGTGCGGCCGGAAGCGACGGACGGTCGAGAGCCAGTGCCTCCAGCGCTCGAGTGCCGTATCGGCGGTCAGCGCGTCGGCGACCTCGTCGTCGAGACCGGCGAGCTCGAGCCCGAAGAAGAGGAGCTGCGTGTCGAGCGCCGCCCCCTTCTCGGTCAGCCGGGCGAGGAGCGCGCCGCGCGGCGCGTCCGACATGTCCGTCGAGAACCAGAGATGGGCGTAGTAGATGGCCCGCGTGAAGATGGAGTGGATCCGCTCGGACTCCTCGATCGCCTCCGCGAGCTCCGCGGCGCTCAGCCCGGCGACCCGGCCGTGGTAGCGCTCGCGGAACGCGGCCGCAGCAGCCTCCGCTTCCTGCAGGTCCCCGTCGATGCGGGGGTCGTCACCGCTCTCGTAGAGATCGGAGAGATCCCACAGGACGTCCTCCGCCCCGGTCAGCTCCGTCGTCGCCACGCGCAG
This sequence comes from uncultured Gaiellales bacterium, assembly GCA_964569165.1. Lineage (GTDB taxonomy): Bacteria > Actinomycetota > Thermoleophilia > Gaiellales > Gaiellaceae > GMQP-bins7. Next base: position 14,845 of record CAZMUG010000033.1, on the reverse strand, counting down.
GACGCTACCTGAGGAGCGGCAGCAGCCGGTCGCCCAGGAGCCCGACCATCTCGTCGTCGGCGTGGTTCAGGTGCTGCAGGAACACGCGGGTGACCCCGAGCGCGCGCAGCTCGTCGATGCGCGAGGCGACCTCGTCGACGCTTCCGGCCAGCCAGCGGTCGTTCCGTTCCGCGAGCAGGGAGGCCGGGTCTGCGTCGTCCCCCCGGGCCGCGAGGAACCGGGCGACGCGAGCGACCGCTTCGGCGTGATCCCGCCCGACGAAGCACGTCGTCATGACCGAGAAGCCGAGGGAGGCGGGATCGCGCCCGGCCGCCTCGCAGGCCCGGTCGAGTGCCTCCTTGCGCTGCCGGAGCTCGTCGTTCGGCGCGCCGAGGGTGTTCACCTCCGTCGCGTACCGGGCTGCGAGGGCGGCGAACCTCGGCCTGCCCGAGCCCCCGAGGATCAGGGGCGGATGGGGCTGCTGGAGCGGCCGCGGCAGCGCCTGCTGCGCACGGAGCGTGTACGCCGGGCCGTCGTGGTCGAACCGGTCCTCGGTCCACGAGCGGACGACGACCTCGACCTGCTCCGCGAACAGCTCGAACCGCTCTCTCCCGCTCGGGAAGGGGAAGCCGTGCGCCTCGTGCTCCCGTTCGTACCAGCCCGAGCCCATCCCGACCTCGACCCGGCCGCCCGAGACGTGGTCGACGGTCACGGCCATGCGCGCGAGGACGCTCGGGTGGCGGAAGGTGGCGGGCGAGACCATCGTCCCGAGCCGGATCCGCCCGGTGACGGCGGCGAGAGCTGCGAGCGTCGCCCAGGCGTCGAGCGCGTCCGCGTCCGGCCGGATGATCGCGGTGTAGTGGTCGGAGCGGAAGAGCCCCTCGAGGCCGTGCTCCTCGGTGAGGCGCGCAAGACGCACCCAGTCCTCCCAGGTCACTCCCTCCTGCCCCTCGATCATCAGGCAGACACGCACCTCAGGCCGCCATCGTCTGGACGTCGTACTGCCTAATGAACGGGTCACGCGTGACGAGAACGAGCGATTCGACCTGGGCCTGAGCGACGAGCATGCGATCGAACGGGTCGCCGTGGAGGCGTGGGAGCGACGCAGCCGCGCTCGCATGGGCCCAGGTCACGGCCAGCTCGACCAGCCCTCCTATCCGCGCAGACTCTTCGAGCGAACGGGGAGGATTCAGCTTGCCGGCAGCCTGCTTCAGGCCGGCCTCCCAGATGCTCGCGGCACTCAGGATCGCATCGTTCGCAGGGTCCTCGATTCCGGTCACCACCTCTGCCCGAAGCCTGGCCGGGTCGTTGAACCACCAGAGGGCGACGTGCGTGTCGAGCAGCAGCCTCACTCGCCGTAGAACAGCCTCTCGAGCTCCGGATCCGGCTCGTCGAAGTCCGGTGAGATCCACGCTTGCCCCTTCCAGAGGCCGCCCTCGCGCTTCTTCGGCGTCTCCGCCGGCACCAGCTCGGCGACGGGCTTCCCGTTGCGCGCGAGCACGACCTTCTCGCCCTCCTCGACGAGGCGAACGAGCTCGGAGAGGCGCGTCTTCGCCTCGTGCATGTTGACGACGACCACGTTAGCTAGATTAGCTAAGTAGTGCGGTGTGTCAAGACGTCCAGGTCGGACACGTCCGTCAGCGGCGCCCGGCACGCGAAGCGCTCGCAGACGTAGACCGCAGTCTGCCCGTCCACGAGCGTCTTGCCGGCGAGCAGCGGAACGTCCTCCGAGGGCCCGACCGCGACGACGGTGCCCGGCCGGAAGGGGGCGAGCGCCGCGCGGGCGACCGGTGCGTGGACGTCGCCGACGATCGCGAGCTCACGGGGCGCCGAGAGCCAGAGGTCGATCCCGCACAGGGACCACGCAAAGAATCCCGGTGCTCGTGCGAGCGCGGGCTCGATGAGCCGGAACACCGAGGCTGCCCGGCGCTCCAGGTCGTCCTCGCCCCAGATGCGAGCGAGTCGCAGGAGAACGTGCGCGAGCATCGCGTTGCCCGACGGCGTCGGCGAGTCCTGCAGCTCCTTCACGCGCGGGACACGAGCGTCTCCGTCGGCCGGCGACAGGTAGAAGCCGCCGCGGTCGTCGTCCTGGAACAGCTCGACCGCGAGCAGCGCGAGCCGGCGGGCCTCGAGCAGCCACCGCAGCTCACCGCTCGCCGAGTGCAGCTCCAGCAGGCCGTGGGCGGCGTTCGCGTAGTCGTCCAGGTACCCCGGTCCGCTCACGCGACCGTTGCGCGTCGAGCGATGGAGGCGGCCGCCCTCGTCCGAGAGCGGGCCGAGGAGGAAGTCGCCGAGGTTGCGGGCCGCGGCCAGCCAGTCGCCGCGCTCGAGCCGGTAGCCCGCCTCCGCGAGCGCCGCGAGCGCGAGCCCGTTCCACGACGCGAGCGCCTTGTCGTCGCGGAACGGCTGCTCCCGCCCCGCCCGCTCGGCGAGGACGCTCGCGCGGAGGGCGGGATCGAGCTCGCCCCGGACGACGAACCGGCCGTGCTCGAAGGGCTCCAGGAGCTCCGGCCCGAGCCCGACCGCAGCGGCCTCCTCCGGCGTCCACGTGTAGGTGAGACCCTCCACGCCGTCCGTGTCGGCGTCCTGGGCGGAGGCGAGGCCCCCGTCCGGGAGCGCCAGCTCGCGGAGGACGTAGCCGAGGGTCTCCTCCACCACCTCCCGGTAGCGCCGCCGGCCGGTCACCACCCAGGCGTGCAGGTAGGTGGATGCGAGCAGCGCGTTGTCGTAGAGCATCTTCTCGAAGTGGGGCACGAGCCAGCGCTCGTCCACCGAGTAGCGGTGGAAGCCGCCTCCGACGACGTCGTACAGGCCGCCGGCGGCCATCGCGTCGAGGGTGGCGGTGACCATCGCGAGCGACTCGTCGTCGCTCCGGCGGAGGAGAAGCTCGAGTGTCGCCGGCTGCGGGAACTTCGGCGCGCCGCCGAAGCCGCCGAAGGCCGGGTCGAAGGTGCGGACGATCCCGCGCACGGCGCTCGAGACGAGCGCCGACGTGAGCGGCTCGGTCGATGCCGGCGTGCTCGACACGCTCCGCAGCGCCTCGTCGATCCGCTCGGCCTGGCGCTCGACCTCGTCACGGCGCTCGCGCCAGGTCTGCGCGACCGCGCGGAGCACGTCCTGGAAGCCGGGCATCCCGTGCCGAGGCTCGGGCGGGAAGTACGTCCCCGCGTAGAACGCCTTTCCCTCCGGCGTCATGAACACGGTCGTCGGCCAGCCGCCCGAGCCCGTCATCCCGACCGCCGCCTCCATCGTGACCGCGTCCACGTCCGGGCGCTCCTCGCGGTCGACCTTGACGTTCACGAAGAGCTCGTTCATGAGCGCGGCGGTCGTCGGGCTCTCGAACGACTCGTGGGCCATGACGTGGCACCAGTGGCACGACGAGTAGCCGACCGAGACGAGGAGGGGCCGGTCCTCGGCGCGCGCGAGCTCGAACGCCTCGTCGCCCCATTCGTGCCAGTCGACGGGGTTCGAGGCGTGCTGGAGGAGGTACGGCGAGGTGGCGTCCGCGAGCCGATTCACTTCCCCAGCCTAGATGGCCACGTCCACCGGAGAGCACCGCGCGCAGGGCGGCACGAGCCGCGCCCTGCCTCAGGGGTTGTGGCGCCGGCGAGCGCCTGGGAGGTGATGACCAAGCCCGCGTCGAGCGCGAGCTGCACGAGACGGTTCGGCAGCGCGAGCTCGACCGGCTTGTCCGCGAGGTCGCGAGCCTGACGGTCCAGCCGCGTCTTGTCAGTGCCCGCGCGGTGTGAGAGGGTCACGCGCCATGAAGAGAACTCTGCTCTGGATCAACTTCGTCGCGGCGAGCCTGATCGTCGTCGGCGTCTTCGTGCAGGTGTACCTCATCACCGCGTACTTCATGAACGCGGGCGACGGTGCCCTGGACGCGCACGGGTTCGTGGGAGGTCTTCTGATCCACGCCAGCGAGCTCATCGTCTTCCTGACGGCGCTCGGAGCCTTCTGGAAGCGCTGGGGCTGGATCGCGTTCAACTTCTTCCTCTTCGCGCTCGGGACGGTTCAGATCTTCTTCCTGCCGCCCGACGAGGACCCCGCGAGTGGCTGGATACACGCGTTCCACGGCCTTCTCGCGCTGTTCGTACTGGTCACGGCCGCGGTGATCGCGAACCGGGACCTGAAGGAGCTCGGGATCAGGCAGCCTGCCGGCGCTGCCGGTAGTGCCTGACGAGCTCGACGAGAAAGCCCAGCGAGAGAGCGATGCCGAGAGCGAGGAGGACCCCCCACAGGGGGTTCTCCTCGAACGTCTTCCCGCCGAAGTAGCCGAGCAGCGCCCCGTACGTCCCCCACACGAGCCCCGCGACGACGTCGTAGACGATAAACCGGCGCCAGGGGAGCGAGTGCACGTACCCCGCCGAGAACGTCACCGCGGTCCGGCCGCCCGGGATGAAGCGAGCGATGATGATGATGTACGCGCCGCGCTCGTCGAGCGTCCGCTCGGCCCACTCGAAGCGCTTGTGCGCCTTCTCGCCCCTGAACCACCTCTTGACCGTGCGCTCGCCGACGAGCGTGCCGATGCCGTACGAGATGTTGTCCCCGACGACCGCGCCCGCCGCGCCCGCGAGGATCACGAGCGGGAGGCTGAGGTCGCCCGACGCGGCGAACGTGCCGCCGATGACGAGCGTCGTCTCGCTCGGGACGAGCGGGAAGAACGCGTCCACGACGGCGACGAGGAAGATGATCAGGTAGCTCCAGCTGTTCCCGGAGACCCACTCGGAGACCTGGGAGAAGTCGAGCCAGCTCGGCACGCGTGCATCCTCGCAGAGGCCCGGTGTCTGACACCCGACCACGGAACCATGCGGGTTTGCGCCTCCCCGGTGTCAGACACCTGAAACGGCGATGATGGCGCCGTGCCCTTCCTCCCCCTGGCCGGCATTCGCGTCGTGGACGTCACGACCTCGGTCGCCGGGCCCTTCTGCACCGAGATCCTCGCCGCGCTCGGCGCGGACGTCGTGAAGATCGAGCGCCCCGACACGGGCGACGACGGCCGGCACTGGGGGCCGCCGTTCTGGCACGGGGAGGGCGCGATGTTCCTCTCCGTCAACGCGGGCAAGCGCTCGCTGGCGGTCTCGCTCTCCGACGAGCGCGGGCGCGAGATCGTGCGCGAGCTCGCCGACCGGGCGGACGTGCTCGTCCAGAGCATGCGCCCGGGCCTCGCGGACGAGCTCGGCCTCGGCGCGGCGGAGCTTCGGTCCCGGAATCCGCGGCTCGTCCACTGCTCCGTCGGCGCCTACGGCCACACCGGGCCGCTCGCGCGCGAGCCGGGCTACGACGCGCTCATGCAGGCGGCAGGCGGTCTCATCAGCCTCACCGGAGAGCCGGGCCGGCCGGGCGTTCGCGTCGGGTCCTCGCTCATCGACATGGGTACCGGGATGTGGTCGGCGCTCGGCGTCGTCGCAGCCCTCCTCGAGCGCGAGCACACGGGAGAAGGCACCGTCGTGGACACCTCCCTGTACGAGACGGCGCTCTCGTACATCGGGTACCACCTCGTCGGCTACCTCGCGGACGGGACGGTGCCGACTGGCCAGGGCACCGTCTTCCCGATGGTCGCCCCCTACCAGGTCCTCCCCACCCGGGACGGCGAGCTCATGGTCGCGGGCGGTAACGACCGGCTCTACGCCGCGCTCTGCGAGGCGGTCGGGCTCCCCGAGCTCCGCTCGGACCCCCGCTTCGCCACGAACCCGGACCGGGTCCGGAACCGCGAGGAGCTCGTGGCGATCCTCTCCGACCGCCTCCGCGAGAAGACGACGCACGAGTGGCAGGGCGCGCTCCGCGAGGCCGGCGTCCCGGCGGCGCCGGTCGCCGACGTCGCGAGCATCGCCTCGGCCGAGCAGACGGGTGCGCTCGGGCTGCTCCAGCACGTGGAGCACCCGCGGATCCCGGAGCTCGAGCTCGTCGCGCTGCCGCTCTCGTTCGGCCGCGAGCGCGCGACCCACCGGAGCGCACCCCCGCTCCTGGGCGAGCACTCGGCCGAGATCCTGCGCGAGCTCGGGTACGGAGAGGAGGAGATCGGCGCGCTGACGGTTGCCGGCGTGGTCCGGCTCGGGGAGGAGTAGTGTCGGAGACGTGGCCCATCTCTCCCCGTCGTTCAGCGCGACGCTCCGGCTGAAGCTGGAGGACGCGCCGGGGACGTTCGCGAAGGTGGCCGACGCGATCGGCGACGCGGGCGGGCTGCTCGGGGCGATCGACATCGTCCGCGTCGAGCGCGGCTACAAGATCCGCGACGTCACCGTCTCGGCGGCCGGCGACGAGCACCTCTACCGGATCGCGGAGGCCGCGAAGGCGGTGGACGGCGTCGAGGTCCTGCGCGTGTCCGACCGGACCTTCCTCATGCACCTCGGCGGCAAGATCGAGATCCGCTCGAAGGTGCCGCTCAAGACGCGGGACGACCTCTCGATGGCGTACACGCCCGGGGTCGCGCGCATCTGCCAGGCGATCGCCGACCAGCACGAGGCCGAGTGGAACCTCACGCTCAAGCAGAACACGGTCGCCGTCGTCTCCGACGGAAGCGCCGTCCTCGGCCTCGGCGACATCGGCCCGGCGGCGGCGATGCCCGTGATGGAGGGCAAGGCGATCCTCTTCAAGGAGTTCGCCGGCGTCGATGCGTGGCCCATCTGCCTCGCGACGAAGGACTCGGAGGAGATCATCTCGATCTGCAAGGCGATCGCGCCCACGTTCGGGGGGATCAACCTCGAGGACATCGCCGCCCCCCGCTGCTTCGAGATCGAGGCCCGGCTGCGCGAGGAGGTGGACATCCCCGTCTTCCACGACGACCAGCACGGGACGGCGATCGTCGTCCTCGCCGCGCTCGTCAACGCGCTGCGGGTCGTGGGGAAGAGGATCGAGGACGTCAAGATCGTGACGACCGGCGTCGGTGCCGCCGGGATCGCGACCACCGACGTGCTGCTCGCAGCGGGGGCCAGAAACGTCGTCGGCTGCGACGAGCACGGCTCGATCTACCTCGGCCGGCCGGAGAACCAGCCGCACAAGGAGGCGTACGCCGGGCGTACGAACCCGGAGGGCCTCCGCTGCAGCTCGGACGAGGCGCTCGCGGGTGCGGACGTCTTCGTCGGGCTCTCCGTCCCCGGCGCGATCAGCGCCGCCGGCGTGCGGGCGATGGCCAAGGACGCGATCGTCTTCGCCATGGCCAACCCGACCCCGGAGGTCACGCCCGAGGAGATCTACGACGACGTCGCGGTCGTCGCGACCGGGCGCTCGGACTACCCGAACCAGATCAACAACGTGCTCGCCTTCCCCGGCGTCTTCCGGGGCGCGCTCGACGTCCGGGCGCGGACCATCACGCGCGAGATGGAGGTCGCGGCCGCACGCGCGATCGCGGGCGTCATCTCGAGCGAGGACCTCGGTGCCGAGTACATCATCCCGAGCGTCTTCAACCGCGACGTCACGCCTCACGTGGCCGCCGCCGTGGCGGCAGCGGCCGAGGAGGCGGGCGTCGCCCGCCGGCCCCGGCCCCACGTCTAGCGCAGGGCCTCACTCGTAGGCGATCGCCTCGAGCGGGTTCAGCTTCGCAGCGCGGCGGGCCGGAAGGATCGCCGCGACGACGCCGACGAGGATCGCGGCGAGCACGAAGATCACCACCTGCACGACCGGGAAGGTGAAGTCGATGAAGTCGACGCGCGCGATCAGGAGCGCGGCGAGGACGATGCCGAGGACGATTCCGATCGCCGCCCCGATCAGCGCCGTGATGATGCTCTCGTGGCGGATCATCCGCCGGACCTGGCGCCGCGTCATCCCGATCGCCCGCAGCATCCCGATCTCCCGCGTGCGCTCGAACACCGTGAGCACGAGCGTGTTCACGATCCCGAAGAAGCTGACGACCACCGAGAGCGCGAGCAGCACGAAGAGGATGTTGAGGATCGAGTTCAACCCGGAGATCTGGTTGTCGATGAACTCCTCGCGCGTCTGTACCTTCGCGTTCGGGAAGCCGGCGAGCGCATCGTCGAGCGCCGCCGTGTTCGCGTCGGTCACGTCCCCCTTCATCGCGACGAACGAGTAGAGGTTGCGCGGGTTCTCGACCCGCTCGTCCCAGGCCTGCGTCGAGATCGTCACGCTGCCGAACGGCGACCCGCCGGTCGGCGGCTCGAAGATCCCCTTCACCGTGAAGAGGCCGGTCTCCCCGTTCGGGAACGTCATCCCCACGAGCGAGCCGACCGTGAGGTCGTGCTTCTCCGCGTAGCCGTCGTCCACGAACGCGCCGTCCTGCCCGAGCTCGGCGAAGACGTCCTGTGACCCGTCCTTCCACTTCAGGATGATGAGCTCGCGCCCCGTGGGATCGACCGCGGTGGCGAAGATCGGCTTGCCGAGTGCGAGCACCTCGCCGGTGCGGACGTTCATCACCGCCTCGACGCCGGGCGCCTTTGCCGCCGCGTCGGCGGCCGCGACGGGGATCGGCGAGAAGTTGTTGAGAGCGGTGATCGCGTAGTCCGACTCCGACTCCTTCCAGAGGTCGTCCACGGCGCCGCGGAAGGTCTGGACGATCCCGGCCGCGAGCGTGGCGACCAGCGTGACGAGCGCGAGGCCGATCATCAGCGCGGCGGCCGTCGAGCCGGTGCGCTGCGGGTTCCGGCGCGCGTTGTCCCGGGCGAGGAGCCCTGCCGCGCCGCCGATCCGGGTGGCCGGCCACCCGAGAGCCCAGGCCAGCGGGCGGACGAGCCGTGCTGCGAAGAGCGCGACGCCGAGAAAGACGAGCAGCGCGCCGACGCCCATCCAGACGAGGATCTGGGTCGTGTCGAGGCCGCTTCCGAACAGGCCGTAGAGCAGGGCGGCGAAGCCGGCGACCGCGAGCAGGGCGGCTCCCAGACCCCGGAAGCGCGCGAACCGCCCGGGAGGGAGCGTCGCTCCCTCCCGGACCGCGGCGATCGGCGGGACGCGAGTCGCGCGGATCGCCGGCCGGAGGCTGGCGACGAGCGTGACGACGATCCCCGCCGTCAGGGCGACCACCACGGTGCGGCTCTCGAACACGAGGCCGGTGTTCGGGAGCGTGAAGCCGACCGCGTCGAAGAGCCGGAACAGCCCCTTCGCGAGCAGGAGCCCGAGGAAGAGGCCGATCACGGACGCCACCACGCCGACGACGAGCGCCTCGACCACGATCGAGCCCAGGATCTGCTTGCGCGACGCGCCGACGATGCGGAGCGTGGCGAGCTCCCGCGTCCGCTGCGCGATCGTGATCGAGAGCGAGTTCGCGATCACGAACGCCCCGACGAAGAGTGCGATCCCCCCGAAGGCGAGCAGGAAGCCCTGTAGGAAGGTGATGAACTCGCTCGTCTGCGCGGCGTCTGCGCGAGCCTGCTCGGCACCCGTCTTCACCTGGGTTCCTTCCGGGAGGATGGCCTGGATCTCCATCGCGAGCTGCTCGTCGCTCACTCCCGACTTGGCGGCGACGGCGATCTCGTCCAGCTTTCCGACCTTTCCGAACAGGCGCTGGGCCGTGGGAAGGTCGAACCCCGCGAGCGTGGCGCCGCCGAGCGAGAGGCCGGAGCTGAACTGGACGATGCCCGAGACCTGCAGGCGCTCGATCGGCCCCTCCGCCTGCACCCCGACCGTCCCGCCGACCTCGAAGCCCTCCTTGCCGGCCGTCGACTCGTCCACCACGACCTGGCCCGGACCGGGCCACGCTCCCTGCACCAGCGTCAGCGGGTTGAACCGCGACTCCCCGTTCGCGATCGAGAAGCCCAGGTTCGGCGCGCCTCCGTACACGACCGCCTTCCCGCTCTTGCCGATGAACTGGGTCGCGTCCGAGTCCACGCTTCCCTCGGCCTCCGCGACGTCCGGGAGGGCGCGGACCTCGTCGAGCAGCGACTCGTCGAACGTCGGCTCCGCGACCCCGCCCCCCTCGCTGACGTCGAACGCCGCCTTGCCCGAGATGACGGCGCTCGAGCCCGCCCGGATGTCGGAGAAGATGCGGTCGAACGCGTGGCCGATCGAGTCGGTCAGGACGTACGTCCCGCTGATCATCGCGACGCCGAGGACGATCGCGAGCGCGGTCAGCGCAGTGCGCAGCCGGCGGCCGAGGAGCCCCCGGATGGCGAACCGGGTCATGCCGCGAGGTTACTCGTAGGCGATGGCCTCGAGCGGGTTGAGCTTCGCCGCCCGGCGTGCGGGCATGATCGCCGCGAGGATGCCGATCACGATCGCGACGAGCGTGAGCACGACGAGCTGTGCCCACGGGATCGCGAAGCGCACGTCGAACTGCGACAGCGCCCGGTTCACGAGCGCGGCCAGGAAGATCCCGAGCGGCAGGCCGATCGCCGCCCCGATCAGCGCGGTGATGATGCTCTCCTGCCGGACCATCCGGCGCACCTGCCTGCGCGTCATGCCGATGGCGCGGAGCATCCCGATCTCCCGCGTGCGCTCGTACACCGAGAGCACGAGCGTGTTGATCATCCCGAAGACGCTGATGAAGATCGCCAGCGTGAGCATCACGTACAGGAACGTGATGAACTGGCTGAAGTCGGAGTCCTCGCGGTCGATCCACTCCTGACGCGTCTCGAGCTGCGTGTCGGGGTAGCCGGACAGCGCCTCCTCCAGGGCCGCGCGGCTCGAGTCGCTCGGCTCGCCGCGGACGTTGGCCCACGTCCAGCGGTTGCGCGGGCGGTCGTAGAGCGTGTCGAAGAGCTCGGTGGAGACGTTCACGCTCTCGAGCAGCGGGTAGAACGGCGGAGGCTCGAAGGTCCCGGCGACGGTGACGTCGGCGGTCCTGTTCGCCGTCGAGCGGATCGTCAGCGTGTCTCCGATCCCGACGCCGTGATCCTCCGCCCAGTTCGAGCTGACGACGGCCTTCGTCGTCCCGAGCCCGGCGAGCACTGCGTCGTCGCCCTCCTTCCAGTCGAAGACGTACGCGCTGGCGATGGAGTCGGGCTCGATGCCGCCGATCCCCGCGGTACGGCCGTCGACCTCGCCCGCGTCGGACCGGACGCTCGTCACCACCTGGGGGACCGGCGACGCCGCGAGCGCGTCTCCGGCGGCGGCGGCGAACGGCGTGTACCCGTCCCGCGAAGTCATGACGTAGTCGGCCACGACCTGCTCCTCGATCGCCTCCCGGTTCGACGCCCTCATGCCGTTCGTCAGCGTCGCGATGAACGAGACGAGGGCGATGCCGATCATGAGCGCCGCCGCGGTCGCCGCGGTGCGCCCGGGGCTCCGGACGGCGTTGTCGCTCGCGAGCCGTCCCGCGGCGCCTCCCGCCCTGCGCGCGGGCACACCGACGAACCGGGCGAGGGGCTCGACCAGCTTGGACGAGAGCAGAGCGACTCCGAGGAACAGGAGCAGCACGCCGCCTGCGATCGAGAGCAGCCGGTCCCCGGTGCCGAGCTCGTCGGTGAACATCGCGCGCGCGAGCAGGAGGAGCGAGAGAGCGACGACGACCGCGGCGACCCAGGGGGCGACGCGGTGGAAGCGCCCGTGCGGAAGCGTCGCACCCTCGCGGACGGCGGCGATCGGCGGAACCCGGGTCGCCCGGATCGCCGGAAAGAGGCCGGCGAGCAGCGTGATCCCCATTCCGACCAGGAGCGAGACGACCACCGTCCGCGTGGCGAAGACGCGATCGGCGGTCGGGAAGTCGGCGCCCAGGCTCTTGAAGAGCGCCTGGATCCCCTCCGCCAGGAGCACGCCCAGCGCGAGCCCGAGAAGCGACGCCAGCAGGCCGATGACGAGCGACTCGAGGACGATGGAGCCGAGCACCTGCCGGCGCGAGGCGCCGATCGTCCGCAGCGTCGCGAACTCACGGGTGCGCTGCGCCACCGTGATCGAGAACGTATTGAAGATGACGAACGCGCCGACGAAGAGGGCGATGCCGGCGAAGGCGAGCAGGAAGTAGCGGAAGAACTTCGTGAACTCGCCGACCTCGTCCGTCTGCTCCTGCGCCTCCTGAGTCGCGCTCACGACCTCGGCGCCGGCGGGCAGGACGGGCTCGATCGCGGCGACCACCTCGTCCTCGGAGACGCCCTGGCTCGCAGCCACGGAGATGGCGTCGTACTGCCCCGGCCGGCCCAGGAGGCGCTGGGCCGCCGGGATCGTGAACACGGTGAAGCTGAGGCCCCCGAGGCTGTCGACGTCGCCGTAGCGCGCGACGCCGACGAGCCGGAACGCGCGTGCGGGCTCGAGCGTCGCGATGTCGACGGAGTCGCCCACCTTCCACCCCTGCTCGTCCACGGTGCCGGCGTCGATCACGACCTCGTCGTCCGCCTTCGGCCACGCCCCTTCGAGGAGGCTCAGCGGGTTGAACCTCGCGTACTGCGGGCTCGTGTCGATACCGAAACCGAGCGTCGGCCAGCCCTCGGTGCTCACGAGCTCGCCGTTCGCGTCGAGGATCTTCGTGCTCTGCTCGTCGGCGATGCTGCCCGCCGCGAGCGCGACCCCGTCCACCCCGCGCACCACGTCGAGGAGCGACGCGTCGATGGGCGGGGGCGGCGGTTTCTCTCCGTCGATCGAGACGTCGAGGCCCTTGCCGGTGACGACCGCGTCCGTCCCGGCGTACGACTCGGTGAACAGGTTCGTGAAGGCGCGCTGCACCGTGTCCGTGAGGATGTAGGTGCCGCTGATCATCGCGACGCCGAGGACGATCGCAATGCCCGTGAGGACCGCGCGCAGCTTGCGCCCCGCGAGGCCGCGCAGGGCAACCTTGATCACGAGTGGGCGACCTCTTCCATGACCGAGAGGATCTCGTGCTGGTCGCACTCACCGAGCTCGCGGACGATCTCGCCGTCGGCGAGGAAGAGGACGCGATGGGCCATGGCCGCCGCGCGCGCGTCGTGCGTGACCATGACGATCGTCTGCCCGTACTCGTCCACGGAGCGGCGCAGGAGCTCGAGGATCTCGGTGCCCGTCGCGGAGTCGAGATTCCCCGTCGGCTCGTCCGCGAACAGCACGGTCGGACGGGAGACGAGGGCTCGCGCGATCGCGACACGCTGTTGCTGTCCGCCGGAGAGCTCGGAGGGCCGGTGGGAGAGACGCTCCTCGAGGCCGACGTCGCCCACGAGCTGGTCGAACCAGCCGTCCGCGGGCTTCTCGCCCGAGATCGTGAGCGGGAGGAGGATGTTCTCCTTCGCGCTCAGCATCGGCAGCAGGTTGAAGAACTGGAAGACGAAGCCGATGTGCTCGCGGCGGAGCTTCGTCAGGTCGTTGTCCCCGAGCGTCGTGATCTCCGTGCCGGCGATGCCCACGGACCCCGAGGTCGGCTTGTCGAGCCCGGCGAGGATGTGCATCAGCGTGGACTTCCCGGACCCCGACGGCCCCATCACCGCCGTCGCCCTGCCCGGCGCGATGTCCACGGACACGCCGCGGAGCGCGTCCACCGCGGTCTCGCCCTCCCCGTACCGTCGGGTGACGTCGCGTGCGACGACCACCGCCCCGTTCTGGCTCTCGCTCATCCTCCCGGCTCCTTTCTCTCGCGGGGGCGCACACGCTACAGCCTGCCGGAGATCCAGGCATCGGTGCCAGCACCGGTCTCGCTCCCGCTCGGCGGTCGGCCCGAGCCGCTAACGTCCTCGGAGCCGTGACCCCGCAGATCGAGATCAGGCAGCTCCTGGAGCGGGCGCGGGCCGGGACCGACGCGCTGCTCGCGCCGATCTCGGATGCCGGGCTCACCGCACAGGTCTCCCCCCTCCAGTCCCCGCTCGTGTGGGACTACGCGCACGCGGCGTACTTCGAGGAGCTCTGGATCCTCCGCCAGGCGAAGGGCGACCCGCCGATCTCACGGCTCCACGACGACGTGTACGACGCGTTCAGGCACGAGCGCCGTGAGCGGTCGAAGCTCCCGCTCCTTCCTCCCGAGGCCGCCCGCGCCTACGCGGAGGACGTCCGCGAGCGCTCTCTGGCCTGGCTCGAGCACCTCGATCTCGAGCAGCCGAGCCCGCTTCTCCGGGACGGCTTCGTGTTCGGGCTCGTGATCCAGCACGAGCTCCAGCACCAGGAGACGATGCTGCAGACGCTGCAGCTGGCGACGGGGGTCCCGTACCCCCTTCCGGAAGCTCCCGAGACGGACCGGGCTCCCGCAGGCCCGGACGAGATCAGCGTCCCGGGCGGCACCTTCACGCTCGGCGCGGTGGACGACCCGTGGGCCTATGACAACGAGCTCCCTGCGGTCGAGGTCGAGCTGCCGCCGTTCCGGATCGACCGGGCGCCGGTGACGAACGGCCAGTTCATGGAGTTCATCACCGACCGCGGCTACCACACGCACCGGAACTGGTCCGACGAGGGCTGGGAGTGGCGCGAGCAGGAGGGCGTGACGGCACCGCTCTTCTGGGAGCGCACCGCCGACGGCTGGGAGCGGACCCGCTTCGGCCGCCGCGAGCCGGTCCCGCCGTGGGAGCCGGTGCAGCACGTCTCCTGGTACGAGGCGGACGCGTTCGCGCGCTGGGCCGGGAAGCGGCTCCCGACCGAGGTCGAGTGGGAGCGCGCCGCCGGCTGGCACCACCGCGAGGGCAAGCAGCGCTACCCGTGGGGCCTCGCGTGGACGGGGTTCGAGGCGAGCCTCGACCACCGCCGCTTCTCTCCCGCGCCCGCGGGCTCGTACTCGGGCGGGGTCAGCCCGGTGGGGTGCGTGCAGATGGCGGGCGACGTGTGGGAGTGGACGTCGTCCACGTTCGGGCCCTATCCGGGCTTCGCCGCGTTCCCGTACCCCGAGTACTCGGAGGTCTTCTTCGGCGACGCGTACCGCGTGCTTCGGGGCGGCTCGTGGGCAACCGACGGGTTGATCGCGAGAGCCTCGTTCCGGAACTGGGACTACCCGCAGCGCCGCCAGATCTTCGCCGGGCTGCGCTGCGCGCGAAACGCGTAGCGCTACTTCCCCCTGAAATACGCGGAACCGTTGTCGCGGGGTGTCGTCCGAGGGTGT
>CAZMUG010000032.1:0-20147 GCA_964569165.1 uncultured Gaiellales bacterium | reverse complement strand
TCCGGCGCCGTCCGGGCCTGCGGCGGCGCCCGCGAACGGCCGGCCGCCTCGGGTCGTCGACCGGCCGCCCGAGGACAAGGCGCGCCACGCCGCAGGCGCACAGGCGCGCACGCCCCCCATCCGCGTGACGACGCCGCCCACACCGCAGTCCGTGACGCCGGTGCCCGGACTGCGGAGCCCCGCCGAACGGCGGCGCAACGGCTTCGCAACACCGCCGACGTCCCTGCTCGATCCGCCGCGCAGCGAGCGGAAGATCGACGAGCGCGAACTGATGGAGTCCGCCCGGACGCTCAGCGAAAAGTGCGGCGAGTTCTCGGTGGCGGGATCGGTCGTACAGATCCACCCGGGTCCCGTGGTCACGACGTTCGAGTTCAAGCCGGAAGCGGGCGTCAAGTACAGCAAGATTACGAGCCTGGCCGACGATCTGTCGCTCGCGATGCGGGCCGAGTCCGTGCTGATCGAGCGGATCCCCGGTAAGTCGACCGTCGGCATCCAGATCCCGAACCAGCATCGCGAGCAGATCTCGCTTCGGGAGCTGCTCGAATCGGACCTCTACACCAACAGCGCCTCGAAGCTCACCCTCGCCCTCGGCAAGACGATCCACGGCGAGCCGTTCGTGGGGGACCTGGCCGCCATGCCGCACCTGCTCATCGCCGGAGCGACGGGGACGGGCAAGTCGGTGGCCATCAACGCCATGCTCACGAGCGTGCTCTACCGGGCAACGCCGGAGGACGTGCGGCTGATCCTCATCGATCCCAAACGCCTCGAACTGGGCATGTACGAGGACATCCCCCACCTGCTCACGCCGGTCGTCGTCGATCCCAAGCAGGCCTCAAACGCCCTCTGCTGGGCCGTCAAGGAGATGGAGGAACGCTACAAGACCCTCGCGGCCGAGGGCGTGCGCAACATCGACCAGTACAACCGCAACGTCAGGCACGGGCTCGTGCAGAGCGGCACGGGCACCGGCGGCGAGGCGCCGCGCCCGCTCCCGCTCATCCTGGTAGTGATCGACGAGCTGGCCGACCTGATGATGGTCGCGAGCAGCGAGGTCGAGGAGTCCATCGCGCGGCTGGCGCAGATGGCGCGGGCAGTGGGCATCCACCTGCTCCTCGCGACCCAGCGTCCGTCGGTGGACGTCATCACGGGCCTCATCAAGGCGAACCTGCCCGCGCGCATCTCGTTCCGCGTGTCGTCGAAGATCGACTCGCGGACCATCCTCGACGGCAACGGCGCCGAACAGCTCCTGGGCCGGGGCGACATGCTCTTCCTGCCGCCGGCCTCCTCGCGCCTGATCCGCCTGCACGGCCCGTACATCTCCGAACAGGAGACCGCACGGCTGGCGGCCTTCCTGCGCAAGCAGGGCAAGCCGGTCTACGACGAGTCGATCACGGCCGAGGACAAGGGACCGGACGCGATCGAGTTCGACAAGGACGATCTCTACGACGAAGCCGCGCGCATCGTCGTCTCGAGCGGACAGGCGTCGATCTCGTACCTGCAGCGGCGGTTGCGCATCGGGTTTAGCCGCGCCGCGCGCCTGGTGGACATGATGGAGGCTGAAGGGCTGGTGTCCGCGCAGATGGGCGGCAAACCGCGAGAGGTCCTCGTCGACCGCAGCTACTTCGACGAGGTCGACCACCATCCCCGGTAGACACGAGGGATCGATGCAGGGCGAACCGACGCTCGACGTGAACGCTGGCTCGCGGGAGGAACGCCGCCCCGCGCCCCCCCTCCTCCGCGCGGTCACGCTCGCCGGGATCCTCGCCCTGCTGTTGCCCGGCGGTCTCGTGTGGCCGACCGCTGCGGCCGCGCCACCGACTGCCAAGGCCCTCTACGAACGTGCGGTGGCACTCGACGACCAGGCGCGCGCCCGCCTCGAGGCGCCCGGCGCGCGCGAAGCCGAGGTGCTCGCGGCGGTTCGCCGGGCCGTCGACGCCTACCGCCAGGTGGTGTGGACGTATCCGAGGAGCGGCTACTGCGACAACGCCCTCTGGCAGGGCGCGCAGCTCTCGGCCGCCGCCTACGCGCGCTTCGGCCAGGACCGCGAGCGCACGGCCGCGCTCTCGCAGTTCTCGTCGCTGATCTCCGAATACCCGTCGAGCCCGTTCGTGACGCGGGCCCGCGCCGAGCGCACGCGCGTCAACTCGCCGCGCCCGGCCCCGGCCCCGGACGACGCGCCACTGGTCCTCATCAGCGACGTCACCCGGCAGCCGGTCCCCGACGGCGTGGAGATCGCCATCGTTCTGGACGGCCCGGTGACCTTTACCGAGGAGCGACTCAGCGGACCGGCCCGTGTCTTCTTCGATTTGAAACCGACCCGCACCGTCGAGGCACTGCGCGAGGCCGTGCTGCGCTTCGACGGGGCTCTCGTGCGTCAGGTCCGGATCGGCCACCATCCCGATCACGTCACGCGCGTGGTGCTGGACCTCGAGGGCGCCCGGTCGTACGAGGCGAGACTCGAACAGAACCCGCCGCGGCTCGTCGTGCGCTGCATGACCGGCGCACCGGTCGATGCGCCGCCTGCCGTGGAACCCACGGCCGCCGCCGCAGGCCCGCCCGTCCCACCGGCCGACGCGCCGCCGGCTGCCGCGGCGCCACCGGGTGCCTCCGCCAGCACGGACCAGCCGACTTCGCCGGCAGCGTCCTCGGCAGTTGGGGCCCCGCCCCCCGCTGGGGTCCCGCAGGCTCCCTCGTCGAACGTCTCGGGCGGGTTCTCGATTGCGCGCCAACTCGGCCTCGGCGCGAGCCGGATCGTGGTCGACGCCGGCCACGGAGGACACGATACCGGGGCCCTTGGGACCGGTATTACCGAGGCCGCCGTCGCGCTCGATATTGCCTTGCGCCTCGAGCGCTTGCTGGCCAAGGAACCCGGCGTCGAGGTCATCCTGACGCGCAGAACCGACGTGTTCATCCCGCTGCAGGAACGCGGCGAGATCGCCAACCGCGAGGCGGCCGACCTGTTCGTGTCCATTCACGCCAATGCCAGTCGGAATCGCGCGGCGACCGGAGTCGAAACGTATCTCCTCAACTTCGCGACGTCGTCCGACGCCGCCGCGGTCGCGGCGCGGGAGAACTCGTCGTCGGCCCTGACCATGAGTCGGCTCGACGACCTCGTGAAGAAGATCGCGCTCGGCAACAAGGTCAACGAGTCGCGGGATCTTGCGAGCTACGTGCAGAATTCCCTCGTGAAGCGGCTGCGGCCCGTCAACAAGGGGCTGCGGGACCTCGGCGTGAAGCAGGCGCCGTTCGTGGTGCTCGTGGGCGCAGCCATGCCCAGCATCCTCGTCGAGGTCTCGTTCATCTCGAACCGGACGGAGGGCCGGCTGCTGGCGACACCCGCCTACCGCCAGCGGGTGGCCGAGGGCATCCTCGATGGCGTCCGCCGCTACCTGGGATCGTTGAAGAAGGTCAAAATCGCCGACGGCTCGCCGGGTGACGGGAGCAGCACGGGGGGCTCCCCGACGAGGTAGGCCTGCCGCCGCGGAGGCTCAAGAGATCGTGATGTTCCAGCCCGACTCCGTGACGCCGGTCATCATCCGCCAGGTCCCGCCGAAGACGCCGGAGGTGTCGGTCGCCGATGTCCTCACCGGGTCCCTCGGACTGGTCGGGGTCATTCTCCTCGGGGCGCTGGTCGCCGGCCTCTGCGCCGGGGGCGTATTCATCGCCATCCGGCGGTGGCGCGACCGCGCCGGACATGGAGACGAACAGGCGATCCGCCTCGATCTCAGCGCCCCTCCGCGGTAGCCCGTCAGCGATTCCAGCGATCGGCCGTGAAGGCCAGCTCTGCGAGCGTGCGCACCGCCACGCCCGTCGGCCCCTTCGGCTGGAAGCTCGTCGCCTCGTCGGCCCAGGCCGTACCCGCGATGTCGAGATGGGCCCACGGAAGCTTCCCCGTGAACTCCTTGAGAAACACCGCCGCGGTGACGGCGCCGGCAGGCCGACCGCCGATGTTGGCGATGTCTGCGATATCGCTCTTGAGCTGCTCCCGATAATCGTCGGACACCGGCAGCGGCCACACGCGGTCGCCCGCCCGGTTCGCCGTCTCGCGCACGCGATCGACCCACCACTCCGGCGTACCGAAGAGGCCGCTGGTCTGACGGCCGAGCGCGACGACGCACGCCCCGGTCAACGTGGCGACGTCCACGAGGTGCGTCGCCCCGAGCGAGCGCGCGTACCACAGCGCATCCGCCAGGATCAGCCGACCCTCGGCGTCGGTATCGAGGACCTCGACCGTTCGGCCCTCGGCGCTGCGCAGCACGTCCCCGGGCCGGAGTGCCCGGCTGCCGGGCATGTTCTCGGCGAGCGGCACCACGCCAATCACGCGGATGGTCGGCTTGAGCGCGGCGATTGCCTTCATCGCCCCGATCACCGCCGCGCCGCCACTCATGTCCGACTTCATGCGGTGCATGCCGTCGGCCGTCTTGAGCGAGAGGCCTCCGGTGTCGAACGTCACGCCCTTGCCGACGAGTCCAAGAACCGCCGCGTGCTCCACGTCGCGGGGCTCGTAGCGCAGCGTCACGACGCGAGGAGGTTCGGCGCTGCCGCGCGCGACGCCGATGAGCAGCCCCATGTTCAGCCCCGCGATGCGCGTCTCGTCCAGGATGTCCACCAGGAGGCCGGCCTGCTGGCCGACGCGCGCGGCGTGGTCGGCGAAGATGCGGGGCGTGAGGCCGTTGGCCGGCTCGTTGGCGAGCGCCCGGGCGTCGTTGCTGCACGCGGCCAGGATGTAGCCGCGCGACGCGGCCTGTTCGATCGCCTCACGCTCGTCGCGGGTCAGGCCCGGGCCGACGGCGAGGATTGGCTCCACGGCGCCGGGCTGGGCATCGCGATCGGACTTGTACGCGCCGGGCTGGAACGCCGCCAGCGTCACTCCCTCCGCGGCAGCCTGGGCTTCGTCGCTCGCGGCAAACGTCCCGGGCAGCACGAGCGCCACCCGCCTCCAGCGTCGCTCGGCCGCGGCCCGCGCGGCGCTGGCGGCGGCGCGCCGAATGCGATCGAGATCGAGTTCGTCGGCCGGACCGAGTCCCGCCAGCAGGACGCGCTGCGGCCGCCACCCCTCGGCCAGAACGGGCGTCCAGAACAGTGTGTTCGGTTTACCGGTGAACTCCTTCGTGGCGACGGCCTGGGACAGCCGGCCGCCGGTCGCCCGGTCGAGATCCGGGACGTTCGGCAGTGTGCCGTCGATCACGAGCATGACGGCCGCATCGACATCGAGTTGTGAAAGCGGAACCGCCTCGACCGACACCGGCAAGGCGGGCGGATAGGTCTGCATCTCCTGATTATGCAACAACAGGGGCCAGGGACCGGGGACCGGGGACCGGTTCTGCCGCGGGGTCGGGGGCCCGGGAAAGAGGACCCCGGGCCCCGTCGCCATCGGGTCGTCAGAGCACCGAGTCCGGCTGCGGAGGCGTGAGTTCCGGGAGGACCGGCGGCGGCACGTTCGCCCCCGGCGTATCCTTGCGCCCGAAACGGCTGATCAGCACGCCGCCGAGGCCGACGGTCCACGCCACGTACTCGACGATGACTCCGGCGACGAGCACGACGCTCAGAATGACGCGGACGGGCAGGCCCGCGAGGCCGGCAAACCGCGCGATGGCCGTCAGGGCCCAGACGACGGCCAGCCCGACGAGCGCGGCCAGCACCAGCTTCAGCGTGCTCCCGCCCAGCCGGGCCGACACGGCCTGCCCGATCGCCGTCGCGGTGCCGGCGAACCCCATCAGGAACGCAAACACGAATCCGAGGACCGCGAACGGCACCAGCAGCAGCAGCGGGATCCCGATGATCGAGATAGCCAGCACCAGCACGGTGATGACGAGCAGGGGCACGAAGAGCAGCTGCGCCGCGAGCCCCACGAGACCCGCACGCCAGGGCTCGGCCGTGACCCGGTCGCTGACGCGCTTGACCGGCAACGGCAGCACGGTGGCCAGCGCCACCACGAGCAGCGCCACGATCCCCATGCGCGACAGCGTGGTGATGAGATCGGTCGCGGCGCCGAACGGCGACCCCAGCCACGACCAGTCGTAGCGCGGCCAGCGGATGTGCGGCGAGAACGACGGGACCCCGATCCGCACCTCGTTGACGCCTCCTCCGATGCGTGCCGTCGCGGCCCGATCGACGCCTCCGCCCACCGACACGACTTCTCCGCGCACGACCGCCTTCGGGCCGAGTTGTACGCCGCCGCCGACGGCCACGACGTCACCATCGACCCGGCCGTCCACGCGGGCCGTGCCCAGGATGGCCACGACCGCATCGCCGATCCATTCGTCTTCCTTCACCCAGACGTCGCCGCCGATGCGTACGCGCGCGCCACCTCGGACGTATCGATCGCGTTCGACCCAGTCGGCCGGACGCTCGGGCGTTGCGGGCGGTTCCGCCGCGGCCGGAGGCGTGGGCGGGGCCGGCGGCGCGGGCGGCGCGGGAGCCTCGACGGCGAACAAGGCCCGGCGTGCCGACGCATTCAGCAGCGAGAGGCGGGCGATCGATGCCGCGTCGCGCGGGAACCGCGATCGCAACTCGGCACCAGTCACGGGCGTACCGTCGATCGCCACGCCCTCGTCGGTGATCTCGATGCTGCGTACGCGGTCCGACTCGCTTCTCGGCACCAGGACGAGGCCGTCCCGTACGATGGCCACCCGGTAGTCCCGTTCGATCCGGTTCCTGAGATCGACGAGATCCCGATCGTCCGGGCCCGTCTGAGCCAGCGCGACCGACGCCACGAGGCCGGCCAGCAGGACGAAAGCCGGGAACCATCGCGGCAGACGGGCGCGGACCACACGAATGGAGTGCAGGCGGTTCATGATGGCATCTCCTCGGACCGGAGCAGTCGGCGCAGCGCGACGGACGCGCCGGCGGCCAGGGCCAGGTTGAGGGCGACCAGCAACTGCGCCAATGGGGCGGACAGCACCACGCCCATCCACGAGGACAGGCGGGCACCGAAGGCCCAGGCGCCCAGGGCAATCTGCATGGCCAGCTCCGACGCGGTCATCGCCGCCGCCAGGAGCCGGGACCAGACCACGATCGCCGAGACGCCGGCCGATCCCAACGCTGGGGACGGGACGAGCGCAAACGTGCCGCCGACGACCAGCAGCGACGAGACGACCAGGACCCGCACCCACCACAGCTCCCACCAGACCGGGCGGGCAGCCACCGCGGCCGCCACGATACGGCTGGCAAGGCCGGCCGGGGCCTCCAGGCGGCTCCAGTGAGCGGCGGCCAGGGCCGTGAACAGCCGATCGGCCTCATCGGGATGCCCGAGCGCCTCGGCATCCAGCCACTGGTTCACGATGCGGTCGTCCTGGCGGGTGTTCATGCGCCTCCATCTGCTTCTACGTGATCCCCCACTGACCGGGTTGCAGCCTGCCCCAACTCCGCCCCCGGGAGGGCCAGCCCGCAGCCCAGGCAGCCGAGGCAGCCGAAATCAGGTCATGGTCGGGGCATGGTCGGGGCATATGTCAGGCCCTATCAGCCGGTCAGCAGCCGGGCCAGCTCGGCTCGGGCGCGGTGCAGGTGGCTCTTGACCGTCCCAAGCGGCAAGCCGACCACCGCGACGATCTCCTCGTACGAGAGATCCTCCAGATACCGCAGGATCACGAGGCGGCGGTATTCGGGCCGCAGGTGCGACAACGCCCAATCGAGACGCCGTCTGAGATCGGCCTGCTCCGCCAATTCCAGGGGGGTCCGCTGGGTCCGGTCCACCAGCACCGACTCGGGGGGCGCCTGGTCCTCGGAACCGTCGATCGGCACGGTCGGTATCCGCCGACGCCGCAGATAGTCGATCGCGGTGTTGTGGGCGATTCGCAGGACCCACGTCACGAACCGGTACGAGGGGTCGAAACCATCGAGCGCCCCGAGAGCCTTCACGAAGCTGTCCTGGGTCAGTTCCTCGGCCACACCCTGGTCGCGGACCAGGCGGTAGACGAGGTTGTAGACGCTGTGCTGATGGCGTTCGACGAGCGCCCGGCAGGCCTCCTGGGACCCGCGGCGCGCCTCGGCCACGAGCTGGGCGTCAGAAGAAGGCGGCACTTCCCTGCTCTGGACCAGGCGACCTGCCTTTCAGCCCGCCCGACGACACCCGCGGACGGGACCGCCACTTCACGGGCGCGGCGGGAGCAGGCACACGCGACTGCTCCCGCCCGAGCCCCTCAGAACGTCCCGAGAACGTCCGCAACGCTGAGAGGGGCTCCGGTGGCCCGGCGGACGTCCTCAACGGACACCCCCTCGGCCGTCTCCCGAAGCACGAGCCCGTCGTCGGTCACCTCGATGACGGCGAGCTCGGTCACGATGAGATCGACGACGCCGACGCCCGTGAGCGGTAGCGTGCACGCGTCGAGGATCTTCGGCTCGCCGTCGCGGTTCGTGTGTTCCATCGCGATGATGACGCGCCGGGCGCCGGCCACGAGATCCATCGCGCCGCCCATGCCCTTGATCATCTTGCCCGGGATCATCCAGTTGGCGAGGGTGCCGTGGCGATCCACCTGCAATGCGCCGAGCACGGTGACATCGATGTGTCCGCCGCGCACCATGCCGAAGGAGTCCGCGCTGCTGAAGTAACAGCAGCCGGGCAACTCCGACACGGTTTCCTTGCCGGCGTTGATGAGATCGGGATCCACCTCGTGCTCCAGCGGGTACGGCCCAACGCCGAGCATGCCGTTCTCGGAGTGCAGGGTGATGTGCACGTCGGGCGGGACGAAGTTCGCCACCAGCGTCGGCATGCCGATCCCGAGGTTCACGTAGTCGCCGTCCTTCAGCTCGCGGGCGACGCGCCTGACGATGCGTTCTCGCTTGTCCACGATGTCGCCTCCCTCAGGCCTTCCTGACCGTCCGGCGCTCGATCCGCTTCTGGTAACGCGGCCCTTGGAAGAGGTAGCGCACGAAGATGCCCGGTGTGTGGACCTGGTCAGGTCCGATGGCGCCGGCCGGCACGAGTTCCTCCACCTCCGCGATGGTCACGCGCGCCGCGGTCGCCATCATCGGGTTGAAGTTGCGCGCCGTCCGCCGGTAGACGAGGTTCCCCACGTGGTCGCCGCGCCAGGCCTTGACGAGCGCGAAGTCCGCCCTGAGCGGCGCCTCGAGCACGTGGGGCACGCCGTCGATGATGCGCGTCTCCTTGCCCTCGCCCACGACCGTCCCGTATCCCGTCGGGGTGAAGAAGCCGCCGATGCCGGCGCCGCCCGCGCGGATGCGCTCCGCGAACGTTCCCTGGGGCACGAGTTCGACTTCGAGTTCGCCGCTCAGGAACTGCCGCTCGAACTCCTGGTTCTCGCCGACGTACGTGCCGATGATGCGCCGGACCTGCCGTGTCTCGAGCAGGACGCCCAGCCCGAAGCCGTCGACGCCCGCGTTGTTGCTGATGATGGTCAGATTGCGCGTGCCGGCGTCGTGCAGGGCGGCGATGAGGTTCTCGGGAATGCCGCAGAGCCCGAAGCCGCCCACCATGATGGTGGCCCCGTCCGGAATGAGCGCGACCGCTTCGGCCGCGCCGCCAATCACTTTTCGCATCTGTCGATTATGACCCAAGAACCGATCTCACCAACCCGCGCGTGACGCCGGACGGGCGTCCGCCTCGGCCGAAGACCCTCGACCGTGGTCACTCGACGAGCGACCGGCGCCAGATGTTCGCCGATTCGAACAGACCTTCGATGATCTCGCCGCGGTCGAGCCCGGCGCGCACCAGCGCCAGCGTATCGGTCAGCGCGTCGAGCGCCGCGCGCACCTCATCGGCGTTGGCGGCGAACACGTCTTTCCAGGTGGATCCCGGACTCGATGCCAGACGCGTGGTGTCCTGGAGGCCACGCCCTGCGAGCGCCAGGCCCGTCTGGCCCACCTCCTCGCCGATGACCTGCATGAGGGCTGACGCGACGAGCTGCGGGAGATGGCTCAGGAACGCGATGAGGTGGTCGTGCTGTTCGGCGGTCATCAGATGGGGCACGCTGCCGACGCCCCTGACGAACGCGTCGAGACGCGAGGTGGCTTCCGCCGCGACCGGACCCGGCGTCAGGATCCAGGGGCGTCCGGCGAACAGATTCGCGCGGGCGAACTCGATGCCGCGGCGCGGCGCACCCGAGAGCGGATGCCCGCCGATGAACGTGAGGCGCTCGGGCAGGCCGATGGCCGCCTCCAGCATGATGCGCTTGGCGGCGCCGACGTCGGTCACCACCGCGGACCCGGACACGAACCCTGGAAGCTCGACCATCAGGCGGGCGTTCTCGGCCACGGGCGCCGCGAGGATCACAAGATCAGCCTCCGCCGCGACGATAGGATCATCGGCCCCCACGTCGACGGCGTGCATGCGCATGGCGGTCTCCAGCACGTCGTTCCGGTCGACGCCAATCACGAGCGCCGTGGGCCAAGCCTGGCGCGCCGCCATCGCGAGCGAACCGCCCATCAGGCCGAGGCCGATGATGGCCACGCGTTCGAACACCGGGGCAGCCTCCGGGCGCGGCGGGCCCGTCACGAGGGGGAGGGGAACGGCCCCGTCCGTCATCTCAGCCGACTCCCCAGCCTCGTCGCACGACCGGCTCGACGCAGATCGTGCGTCCGATAGCCGGAGCGATGATCCGCAATTCCGCCATCAGCCGGTCGAACTGGGATGGGAACAGCGACTGCGCTCCGTCACTGAGAGCATGGTCAGGATCGTGGTGCACCTCGATGATGAGGCCGTCGGCGCCGGCGGCCACCGCCGCCCTTGCCATCGGCGCCACCTTGTCACGCCGGCCCGTACCGTGGCTGGGATCCACGAGGATGGGCAGGTGGCTCAGCTTCTTCACGATGGGAATCGCCGAGATGTCGAGGGTGTTTCGCGTGTAGGTTTCAAAGGTTCGGATCCCGCGTTCACAGAGCATCACATCGCCGTTGCCGCCGCCGAGCACGTACTCGGCAGACAGCAGCCATTCCTCGATGGTGGCCGAGATGCCCCGCTTGAGCAGGACGGGCTTCTGGACCCGCCCCAGCTCCCGCAACAGGGAGAAATTCTGCATGTTGCGGGCCCCGACCTGCAGGATGTCCGCGTACCGGTTGACCACGTCGATCTGCGAGACGTCCATCACCTCCGACACCAGCTTCAGTTCGTGCGCGGCGGCTGCGTCGTGGAGGATCCGCAGCCCTTCCTCTCCGAGTCCCTGAAAGCTGTACGGCGAGCTGCGCGGCTTGAAGGCGCCACCGCGGAGGACTTTCGCGCCCGCCCGCTTCACGGCAGCCGCGCTGGCGTGCACCTGTTCCTCGCTCTCGGCCGAGCACGGCCCCGCCATGACGACGACCTCGTCGCCGCCGATGCGCACCGGGCCGATCTGGATGGTCGTGCCCTGCGGCCTGAAGGCCCGGCTGGCCAGCTTGTAGGGCTCCGAAATCTGCACGATCTCCTGGACGCCCTCGAGCACCTGCACGAGCTGCGGATCGCCCCGCACGGTCGTGCCGACCAGCCCGAGCAGCGTGCGATTCACGCTCTCCGACCGGTGCACGATATACCCCATCCGTTCCAGTTCGGCGACGGCGCGACCTACCTGCTCGGCCGTCGCGCCCTCCCGCATTACCACGACCACGGTCGTTGTCCTTTCGGCTCGATCCCGATCTCAGGCTACTCCCGCCCGCCCGCCAACGGCAAGCGTCGCCAGCCGGCCGTCTCCACCGGCGGCCCGGCGGCCGCCGCCGTCACGTCCCGCGAATCGTCCCCGCCTTCAACGCGCGCACGAACGATCCGACGCGCTCCGCCAGGTCCGGCCTGTCCCGGGCACCGGCAATCACGTTGACCAGCGCGCTGCCCACGACGGCCGCATCGGCATACCGGCCCACCTCCCGGACGTGATCCGGCAACGCGATGCCGAACCCGACTGCCACGGGCAGGTTCCCCTCGTGCCGGATCCGCGCCACGAGGTCCTCGACCCCTGCGGCCACGTCGCTCCGGGCCCCGGTCACGCCCAGGCGCGAAATCGCGTAGAGGAACCCGGACCCGGCGACCTGCGCGCGCCGGATCCGCTCCGCCGTCGACGTCGGCGCGACGAGGCAGATCAGGTCCAGACCCGCGTGCCGGGCCGGCACGCGCAGTTCGTCGGCCTCTTCGATCGGAAGGTCGAGCACCAGCACGCCGTCCACGCCGGCATCGGCGGCCATGCCCACGAAGCGATCCACGCCGAGGCGCCAGATCGGATTCGCGTAGGAGAACAGGACGATGGGCGTCTCGATCCGGCGTCGCGCCATCCGGATCGTCTCCAGCGTGCCAGCCAGCGTCGTGCCCGACGCGAGCGCGCGTTCGCTGGCGCGCTGGATGACCGGCCCGTCGGCCAACGGGTCCGAGAACGGCACGCCGACTTCGATGACGTCGGCCCCGGCGTCGGCGAGCACGTCGAGGATCTCGAGCGTCCGCGTCAGATCCGGATCTCCAGCGGTGATGTAGGGCACGAGCCCGGTGCGGTTGTCGCGCCTCAGGCGCTCGAATGCCGAGGGGATGCGCGTCATCGCGACTGATCCTCGATGGCCAGGCGCGAGGCCGCCGTCTGGACGTCCTTGTCCCCTCGCCCGGAGAGATTGACGAGGATCGTGGTCGCGGGACCGAGCTCCCGCGCCAGGCGGCAGGCGAACGCCAGCGCGTGGGCCGACTCCAGGGCCGGCAGGATGCCTTCCAGCCGGCCGAGCATGCCGAACGCGTCGAGGGCCTCGTCGTCGGAGGCGTGGGCGTACTCGGTCCGTCCCTGTTCGGCGAGCCACGCGTGCTCGGGTCCGACCGCCGCGTAGTCGAGTCCCGCCGACACCGAGTGTGTCGTCGCGATGTTGCCGTCGTCGTGCTGGAGCACGAGCGTGCGGGTGCCCTGGAAGATGCCTTCGGCGCCGCCCGCGAACCTGGCCGCGTGCCGGCCCGGTGTCAGGGCCGTGCCGCCGGCTTCGACGCCGATGAGCCGCACGCGCGTGTCGTCGATGAACGCGTCGAAGATGCCGATCGCGTTGCTCCCGCCGCCCACGCAGGCGACGATGGCGTCGGGGAGCGCGCCGGTCAGGTCCAGGCACTGCGCCCGGGCTTCAGCGCCGATCACGGACTGGAACTCGCGCACGATCAGCGGATAGGGGTGCGGCCCGAGGACCGACCCCAGCAGGTAGAACGTCGAGTCGGCGTTCGTCACCCAGTCCCGCATGGCCTCGTTGATGGCGTCTTTCAGCGTGCGGCTCCCGGCATCGACGCCAATGACCTTCGCGCCGAGCAGTCGCATGCGCACGACGTTGAGCGCCTGGCGCGCCGTGTCCTCGGAGCCCATGTAGACGTCGCACTCGAGACCGAGCAGGGCGCAGGCCGTCGCCGTGGCCACGCCGTGCTGGCCCGCGCCCGTTTCGGCGACGACCCGCCGCTTGCCCATCCTGGCGGCGAGCAGCGCCTGGCCGAGGGCGTTGTTGATCTTGTGCGCGCCCGTGTGCGTGAGGTCTTCGCGCTTCAGTAGGATCCGGGCTCCTCCGCAGCGCTGGCTGAAACGGCGCGCGTCGTAGAGCGGCGTCGGCCGACCCGCATAGGTCGCCAGCAGGCGCGCGAGATCGGCCCGGAACTCCCGATCGTCGCGCGCGGCCAGGTACGAGCGTTCCAGCGTTTCGAGCGGCGCCATCAGCGTCTCGGGTGCGAAGCGGCCGCCGAACCGCCCGAAGTAGCCCCGGCGATCGGGGTCACGTGCGCCGAATCTCGGCCCGATTGCCGTCGGTTCTGCCATCGTCACTCCCCGCGGGCGTCCGCCCGCGCCACAGCCGCGACGAACTGACGGATCAGGTCGCGGTCCTTGATGCCCCGCGCGCGCTCGACGCCGGACGAGACATCGACGGCCCACGGCCGCACCGTCCGCACGGCCTCCTCTACATTGCCGGGTCGGAGTCCACCAGCCAGGACGAGCCGCCGCGATGCCGCCAGAGAGGCCGCGACCGTCCAATCGACCGTCATCCCGGTTCCACCGCGCCGATCCGGGTCGGCCGCGTCGAGCAGGGGCAGGACTCCCGCAGGCCAGCCGTCGAACACACCGGCTGTCGTCGCGCCGGAGACGGCAACGGACTTCGTCACCGGCACGCAGATGCGAGTCCAGGAACTGAACGGCTCGTGGCCGTGCAGTTGCGCGGCCTGCAAGCCAACCTGCGAAACGATTCCGTTGACGTCGTCCGGTGCGGCATCCACGAACACGCCCACCGCCGTGACGTACGGCGGAAGGGTCCGCACGATCGCTCGTGCGGCCTCCACCTCGATGGCCCTGGGGCTGGCCGGCCAGAACACGAACCCCAGCGCATCCACGCCGGCGTCGCAGGCCGACTCGGCGTCCTCGAGACGCGTGATCCCGCAGATTTTGATCCGCGTGCGCATCAGGGCCCCCCGCCGGTGACGGCGGGCGGCGCGCCGGTGAGCGATCGCAGCCGCGCCTCGGGATCGGGCGCGCCCGAGAGCCACTCGCCGATCAGGAAGGCACGATAGCCCGCACCTCGCAGCCGGGCGAGATCGGCAGGTCCTGTCAGCCCGCTCTCGGCCACCGCGACGCAAGAGGGTGGAATCCGTGGCGCCAGCATCTCGAGCACGCCCAGGTCGATGTGCAGCGTTCTCAGGTTGCGGCTGTTCACGCCGACGAGACCGGCACCCGCATCGAAAGCCCGATCGAGTTCAGCGGCATCGTGCACTTCGACGAGGGCTGCGAGCCCGAGGGTCCGCGCACCTTCAGCCAGGCGCCGGAGTGCGGGCTGTTCCAGCGCCGCGACGATCAGCAGGACGGCATCCGCCCCGGCCGCCCGTGCTTCGTAGAGCTGGTACTCATCGACGATGAAGTCCTTGCGCAGGAGCGGCAGTCCGATCGCAGCCCGCACGGCGGACAGGTGACCGAGGTCGCCGTCGAAGAACGACGGTTCCGTCAGGACCGACACGGCTGCCGCGCCCCCGCGTTCGTACGAGGCCGCCAGGGCGGCGGGATCGTAGTCGCGCCGAATCACACCCTTCGCCGGAGACCGTCGCTTGCACTCGGCGATGACGTTCGTCGTGCCGACCTGAGCCAGCGCGTTCACGAACGCGGCGCTCCGCGGGGCCGCGTTCGCCGCGCGGCGTTCGAGGTCCGCCAGCGGCTCGCGTTCCCGGCGAGTCGCGACGATCGTCCGAGCGCATGCGACGATGGCTTTCAGCAGATCCGCCATCAGCCGTCGTGCCTCGAGCACGCCACCAGCCGCTGCAGCGTGGCGCGTGCCGCGCCCGAGTCGATCGCCCCGGCGGCCAGTCCCAGCGCCTGCCGGATGTCGGGCGCGCGGCCCGCGATGAGCAGCACGGCACCGGCGTTCGCGACGACCACGTCGCGTGCCGCTCCCCGCTCGCCTTCGAGCACGCGGCTCAGCACCGCGGCGTTCTCGCCGGCGTCACCGCCCGCGAGATCGCCGATCGACGCCTTTGGAAACCCGAGGTCGGCGGGATGCAGGTAGAACGTGTTGACCCGACCGTCTCGCACCTCGGACACCTTGGTGTACCCCGTGGTCGAAATCTCGTCGAGGCCGTCCGCTCCATGAACGACCCACGCCCGCTCGCAGCCGAGCAGCCCCAGCGCCCGCGCGATCGGTTCCGTCAACTCGGGACGCGGGACCCCGACGAGCTGCCGCGAGGGGCGCGCCGGGTTCGTGAGCGGACCCAGCAGGTTGAAGGCCGAGCGCACGGCGAGTTCACGCCGGATCGCCCCGGCGTTGCGCATGGAGGGGTGGAACGCGGGCGCGAACAGGAAAGCCATGCCCGCCTCGCGCAGACACCGTCCGGCCACGGACGCGGGCGCGTCGATGCACACGCCGAGTTCCTCGAACACATCCGCGCTGCCGCAGCGGCTCGATACCGACCGGTTGCCGTGCTTCGCCACGCAGACGCCGGCGGCCGCGACGACGAGCGCTGCGGCCGACGAGATGTTAAACGTGCCGGCGCCGTCCCCCCCGGTGCCACACAGATCGACGCACCCGCCCGCTGGGGTCTCGACGGGCACGGCCCGTTCCCGCATGCAGCGGGCGAAGCCCACGATCTCGGCCGGCCGCTCGCCTTTCATGGCGAGACCCACGAGGAGCCCCGCCACCTGCGCCTGGCGCGCCGTCCCGTCGACGATCTCCTCCATCGCGGCGAACGCCTCGTCGGCGTCCAGATCCTCGTGCCGCATCACCTTGTGCAACAGGTCGACGAACATCTTCCCACCCTCGGGCCCGATCATCCGTCAGGCGGGCCGCGCCGACGACGTCGGACCCTGCGCCATCGGGGTCCTACGTCATCGCGAGAAAGTTGCGGAGCAGCTGGCGGCCGTCACGCGTCAGTACCGACTCGGGATGGAACTGCACGCCGTGAACGGGCCACTCGCGGTGCCGCAATGCCATCACGACCCCGTCGTCCACCGATCGTCCGGCGACGGCGAGCGCCTGGGGCCAGGCGTCGTCCGCCACGACGAGGGAGTGGTACCGACCCGCGCTGAGCGGCCCGCGCAGCCCCCGGAACAGGCCGCGTCCGTCGTGCTCGACGAGCGATGTCTTGCCATGGATCGGCCTGGGTGCCCTGATGATGCGGCCGCCGAAGGCCTGCCCGATGGCCTGGTTGCCGAGGCACACGCCGTGGATCGGCAGCCTTCCGGAGTAGGCGCGGATCGCGTCGAGCGAAACGCCCGCGTCCTCAGGTCGTCCCGGTCCCGGCGAAATCACCACGCGAGCCGGTCCGAGCGCCTCGATGCCGGCCACGTCGATCGCGTTGTTCCGGCGGACCTCGACACGGGCGCCGAGTTCGCCCAGATACTGGACGAGGTTGTAGGTGAACGAGTCGAAGTTGTCGATGACCAGAACCATGGTCCGTGTCCTGACGCGCCCGCGAACGCCGGCTACAGCCCGTGTTCCGCGAGTTCGAGCGCCCGGATGAGTGCCCGGGCCTTGTCCCGCGTCTCCTCGTACTCGGCGGTCGGATTCGAGTCGGCGACGATACCCGCGCCCGCCTGCACGAAGGTCCGCTGTCCGGTCATCACGATCGTCCGGATCGCGATGCAGAAGTCGAGGTTGCCCGCGAAGTCCAGGTAGCCCACGGCGCCTGCGTAGATGCCGCGGCGCGACGGTTCGAGCGCCGCGATGATCTGCATCGCCCGCACCTTGGGGGCGCCCGAGACCGTGCCGGCGGGAAAGCATGCCGCCAGCGCGTCCAGTCGGTCGACGCCTTCGGCCAGCGTGCCCTCCACCTTCGACACCAGGTGCATGACGTGGGAGTACCGCTCGAGCGCCATGAACTGCGGCACCCGGACCGTGCCGTACTCGCAGACCCGGCCTAGGTCGTTACGGCCGAGATCGACCAGCATCACGTGCTCGGCCCGCTCCTTCTCGTCGGCCTTGAGCTCCTCGGCGAGGCGCAGGTCCTCGTCGTGGGACCGGCCGCGCGGCCGCGGCCCCCCGATGGGATGCGTCTCGGCCCGCCGGCCTTCCACGCGGACCAGCATCTCCGGCGAGGCGCCGACGACGGAAACGGCGCCCATCCGGAGAAAGAACATGTAGGGCGACGGGTTGACGTGCCGGAGCGCGCGGTACACGGTGAAGGGGTCCGCCGCCATCTCGGTCTCGAACCGCTGTGACAGGACCGCCTGATAGATGTCCCCCGCCGCGATGTACTCCTTGGCGCGGCGGACGGCTGCCTCGAAGGCCTCCTGCGTGTGATTGGACGCGACCTCTACCGGCGGGCGCGCGCCGGGCTTGGGATGCGAGAGCGCCCGGTCGAGTTCCCGTTCGAGGAACTCGATCTTGGCGCACGCGAACTGATAGAGCGCGTGGAGATCGTCGTCGGCGCTCACGCGGGCGTTGGCGATCAACAGAATCCGGTGCTGCACGTGGTCGAAGGCGAGCACCGTGTCAAACAGCATGAAGCCCGCCGTGTCGGCTGCGACGTCGCCGGGCCCGGGCGCCTGCAGGGGAATCGGCTCGAACCAGCCGGCCGCGTCGTACCCGAGGTAGCCGACCGCCCCGCCAGTGAAGCGCGGCAGGCCGGGCACGTACGGCGAGCGCACGCCGGCCATCAGGCGCGCCAGCGTCGGCATGAACGGCTCCTCACTCTCGCTCGCGACGCCGCCCCGGTCGATCAGCACCTTGCCGTCCCGGGCCGTCAGGATCAGGAACGGATCCTTGCCGAGGAACGAATAGCGCGCGACCTGCTCTCCGCCTTCCACGCTTTCGAGCAGGAACGCGTAGTCGGAGTGTTCGGCGATCTTCAGAAACGCCGACACGGGTGTGAGCAGGTCGGCCACCAGTTCCTTGCAGACGGGAACGAAGGTGCCCCGCTTGGCCAGTTCTACGAACTGTTCGAATGTCGTCAGGTTCATCGTCGCGCCCTACGCGGCGGCATCGAGCCGCCATCGTGCCGCTTCGTACATCACGCCGGCCGGCGGCATCCGGCCGGTCCACCACGCCACCTGCCGCCGCGCCTGCTCGACCAGCATCGCGAGCCCGCCGATCGTGCGGCAGCCCGCGGCCGCCGCCGCGCGCAGGAAGGGAGTCTCCGACGGGTTGTACACGAGGTCGTACGCCACACGTCCGTCGAACACGCCCTCGGGAAACGCCTGCGCCTCGACGTCCGGCCAGGTGCCGACCGGTGTCGCGTTGACGAGCAGGTCCCAGGATCCGGCGGGAACCGGGCGCGGGGCGCCGCGCACGCCGATGCGCGCCGCGGACGCGCTGACGCGATTCGGGTCCCGCCCGTACAGCGTGACGAACGCGCCGCGGGCGGCCAGCGCCGCGGAGACGGACCTGGCGGCCCCGCCCGAGCCGAGCACGGCCGCACGCACGCCTGCCACGGGCAGGTCTCCAAGCCCCGCCATGAAGCCCTCTCCGTCCGTCGTCATCCCGACCCAGCCGTCCGGTGTGCGCCGGATCGTGTTGACGGCGCCGACCCGGCCCGCCTCGTCGTCGATCGACAGGAGGCGCGGGATGAGATCGGACTTGAACGGCGCGGTCACGCTCGCACCGGCCACGCGGAAGGCCTCGGCGAACCGCAGGCAGTCGTCCGCGTCGGCTCCGGCGAGGGGGAGATACACCGCGTCCAGGCCGAGGGCCGCCAGCGCCGCGTTGTGCATCGCGGGAGAGAGCGAGTGGACGACCGGCCGGCCGAACAATCCATTGAGGGTCGTATCGGCTCCGATCGACGCGAACCTGAACTCGCGTCGCATCCGCTCGACGCTCACCTGACCGGGCGCCACGCCCTCACCTGCGTACGTCCACGGCGAGCCGAACCGGGCCGCCAGTACCCGTGTCACCAGTCCGACGTCGCCCATGCCGATGAGCAGGAGGTTCCGCCCGGCGTACCGCTCTGCGAGGTTCTTCAGCGTCAGGCAGTCGGACAGACGGCCGACCGCGACGGCCACCTTGACGATCTCGGCCCGGGTCGATGCCATGGCCGCGATGCGCGTCTCGAGATCCCGGGGCATCCCGGCGAATTCGTGGTGCGAGAGCACGATCCCGCGGCCTGCGCGCGCGTCCGTGAGAGACTCCGCCGGCGACCGCCACTCGAGATCGACATACGCGGCGTCCGAACGGACCGCCGTGCTGAGGATCCGAAGACGCTCCTCCTCGCTGCCGTCGAAGCGGCCCCCTTCGGCGCTCCGCCGGCAGGTGACGATCGCCGGAGCCGGCAGGTCCGCAACGAGGCCCGCCACGTCGACGCGCCCGGCGCCGTCGAGGCGCAACTCGATCATGTCGGCGTCGCAACGGAGGGCCCGCGCCCGGATGGCGTCCGGCGTATCCCCCATGATGGTGGCGCACAGCCGGGGCCGGTGGTCAGTCATGACATAATCGCTGGATAGCGCCACTCCCGGAAGCATACCACTCGCGGCCAGAGCCGGGTGGGGCGGCGCATCAGAAGGGGTCACGGAGTACCATGCACCTTCGCGTCTGCCTGATCGGCTGCCTGAGCGCGTGGGCCATCTGGACCGGTGGCGGCACGGCCGCCCAGCGGTACATGAGCATCGACGAGGTCCGCGAGGGCATGGTCGGTGTCGGGCGAACGGTCTTCCAGGGCTCCACCCTCGAGGATTTCACCGTCCACATCCTGGGCGTGCTGCGCAACAACATCGGCCCGCGCCGCGATCTGATCCTGGCCCGCCTCGACGGCGGCCCGCTGGCCAAGGCCGGCGTGATCGCCGGCATGAGCGGCAGCCCGGTGTGGATCGAAGGCCGCCTGG
>CAZMUG010000031.1:18724-20450 GCA_964569165.1 uncultured Gaiellales bacterium | reverse complement strand
CTCCGTCTCGAGGAACGGCGTCTCTTCGAGGCCCTTCGCGATCCACACGCGCGCCGAGGGCAGGGTGACCGGGCGGCCCTCGGCATCCACGACCAGGAAGGAGACGCGAACCTCGCCGGGCTCGTAGGTCTGCGTCCCCGCGACGACGGCGACGTCGTCCCCGGGCGCTCGCCAGAGCTCTTCCAGCGTCTCGCTGCTGCCCGGTGGCGCCGCCGTGGGCTCGTCGGCCGAACCACCGCAGCCGACGAGGAGCAGGCACGACACGGCGGTCAGTGCCGCAGCGGGACGCATGAGCGTCCGAGTCTAGCGACGGGACAGCGCCCTACCGCCCGCTACATGTGGCCGTCGGACCAGGATCCGGCACCGAGCCATCCCAGCCACGCCGCAACCAGCGCCAGATTGACCAGCAACAGCAGCAGTCTCGGCTTCATGGCGACCTCCTCTCTCGACTAGAAGCGGATTTCCTGGAGCGCCTCTGCGGCTCTCCGGTACAGATGCGCGGCCACGCGGTCGTCCCCACGCCGCGTCGCCAGGTCTCCCAATGCGACCCACGCCTCCGTCCGGTGGCTGATCGACGCCATCTGCTCTGCAGCAGCGTCAGCCGCCCGGAAGCACTCCTCCGCCTCTTCGAGACGCCCGCGCTCCATCAGCGCTCGCCCCAGTACGAGCTGCGACGGGCAGATCTCGTGGAGGAAGTCCTCCCGACCGTCCAGGAGATCGAGCGACTTCCGCGCGAGCTCCTCGGCCCGGTCGTACTCACCACGGCGCAGGTGGACCTGCGCCAGACCCTCGAATGCCTGGGCGGCATCGGGGGATGACTCGGTCTCGATCGCACGTGCGACCGAGGCGTTCAGATACTCGACGGCCCGATCCTCGTCGCCGAGGAGAAGCGTGAGCCCGCCGAGGTTGAGCAGGAGCCGGCCGACGTTGCGCTCGTCGTTCAGCTCCTGGTACAGCTCCTTCGCCCGCTGCCCGTAGGTGCGGGACAGCACCCAGTGACCCTCGCGCTGAGCGACGAGCATCGCCTGGAAGTACGTGTTCGCGATGGCACGGCGGTCGCCCACGTCCTGCGCGAGCTCGAGCGCCCGCTCGACGTCCTCGCGGGCCGCGACGTAGTCACGGTTCCTGCGGTGGCAGCGCGAGCGCCAGCCCAGGATCTCCGAGCGCAGGAGGTCACACGGCATCCCCGAGCGCTCCGCGAGCCCGAGCGCCTCGTCGAAGAGCGCGATCGCGGTGCCGATGCTCGAGAGCTTGTACCGGCAGACGCCGAGCCGGAAGACGACGTCCGCCCGCTCCACGTCCGAGAACGCCGGGGCCTCGGAGATCTCCCTCGCGCGCTGCATCAGGTCGATCGCGTCGTGCAGCTCGCCGAGCTGCTGGCGTGACCATGCCTCTCCCACGAGCGCCCGGAGCTCGAGCGCCGGCGCGAGCGTGCCCGTGACCGCCTGGCGTGCTCCGTGGAACACACCCACCGCCTCGGCGTCGCGGTGGTCCTCGGCGAGCGCCTCGGCGTGCGCGAGCAGCGCCTCGACCTTCGTCCGCTCCTCCGTCGAGACGCCGGAGGAGAGGAACGCCGGATCGACGCCGAGCCGTTCCGCAAGGAGCGCGAGCGTCCCCTCGGTCGGCCGCGTCTTCCCGCGCTCGATCTGGCTGATGTACTCCTTGGAGAAGCGGCCCGCGGCGAGCTCGCTCTGCGTGAGCCCGGCCGCGATCCGCAGCGCGCGCA